>NZ_JASBOG010000013.1:0-68874 GCF_039907185.1 Corynebacterium sp. c8Ua_99 | reverse complement strand
CCCGAAAATTGGCTTGAAAGTGTCATAAACTCGCACAGTTTCATATGTGCAGCCCGTGTTCATATGTGCAGCCCGCGATTTTTGAGATCGCTGCGGAATCCGAAGTTGGGTAGGGGAGGGACAAAGGCAGGGCGGGGACACTGCGGCGCCTGGAATCGGTGCGGTCGGCTGCGGGGCGTCATGCAGTAATTGGTTTAACCAAAATCCACCGATAGTTGTTTTTCTACGATTTTCTAGAATTTTTAGCGTGAAATTACAAGGTTGTGGTGCGTCTGTGTACAACATCTTGTGCGCCAGAGATCTCCGAACAGGGAATACCATGGTTGTGAGTACTACATCTAGTATGACTAGAGTTTTCTAGGCGCCAAGTGTAGTGTTTTCGATGTCGAGCCAAGGAGAGCTAAAAGGACCTGTCTGCCACCCGTACTCGGTTTCTCATGAACCCTGGGAGCTTTCGGTCATTCAACCAATCCGCTGATTCCTCGGCCGCTTCCGTTGTTTGTACGAAGTCGATCCGATTCATTGGTCTTACCCAAAGCCAGAAAGTTTGTGAGAGTCATGGTTACCGTTTACAGCAAGCCTGCATGTGTCCAGTGCCGCGCTACCACTCGTGCCCTCGATAAGGCTGGAATTGCCTACGATATCGTCGACATCACCATGGACGATGAGGCTCGGGACTACGTCATGGCTCTCGGTCACCTCCAGGCGCCGGTCGTTGACACTGGCACTGAGACCTGGTCGGGTTTCCGTCCGGATCGCATCAAGGCTCTCCAGGCAGCGTAAGAATCACACACCTCTCCGCAGATTTCGTTGACCACCCGGGAAGCGAAGATTGCGGGGGTTTTGCGATGTAAAGGGTGAAGCTCTCATGCTGGTGGTGTATTTCTCCTCGGCGACGGGGAATACACACAAGTTTGTTGAAAAGCTAGGTATCAAAAATGCCCGCATTCCCATCCGTCGTAATGAGCCGGAGCTTATCGTCGATGAGCCCTATGTCCTCATTTGTCCGACTTATGGTGGTGGCGTTTCCATCAGCGGTGGTAACTCAAGGCCAGTTCCTCCGCAGGTCATCAAATTTCTTAATAATGAGCACAACCGCTCTTTCATCCGAGGTGTGATTGCTGCCGGCAATCTCAACTTCGGTGAGGACTTCTGTAAAGCAGGGGATGTCATCTCCTACAAGTGCAAGGTTCCATATCTATATCGCTTCGAGCTGATGGGAACCGACCACGATGTGCGGCGAGTCCGAGAAGGGCTAGAGGAATTCTTCCACGGTAGAGCCAGCGCCTAAGTTGGCAAGCCTCAGTGTCGAGGGAAGGGGCACTGAGGACAACCGAATGGATACGCTCGCGGAAGCCGTCGTAAAGCGGTGTGCGAGGAAAATAGCTAGATTGGATTGCTCTGGGCAGTGTTGGAACAGACCCTGTGCAGGCAAATGAATATTAAAGGAGTCAACGTGTCGGAAATGGGCAAGCAGGTCGCGGAGCCGGTGGGTGAGGACAAGCTGGATTACCACGCGCTCAATGCGCTGCTGAATCTGTACGGTGAAGACGGCAAGATTCAGTTCGATAAAGACCGCATGGCTGCGCGGCAGTTCTTCTTGCAGCATGTCAATCAGAACACTGTGTTCTTCCACAACTTGCGGGAGAAGCTCGATTATCTGGTAGAGAACCATTACTACGAGGCCGAGGTTCTGGAGAAGTACGAATTTGAGGACGTCAAGGCACTGTTTAAGCAGGCCTACGCCCACAAGTTCCGTTTTCAGACTTTCCTGGGTGCTTACAAGTACTACACCTCGTACACACTGAAGACCTTCGACGGCAAGCGTTACTTGGAGCGCTACGAAGACCGTGTCTGCATGGTTGCTCTCACGCTTGCCGACGGCGACTTGGGGCTCGCGCAGCACCTGGTTGATGAGATCATCACCGGACGTTTCCAGCCTGCTACTCCTACATTCCTCAACTCCGGTAAGGCCCAGCGCGGCGAGCCGGTGAGCTGCTTCCTGCTGCGTATCGAGGACAACATGGAGTCCATTGGTCGCGCCATTAACTCCTCGCTGCAGCTGTCCAAGCGCGGCGGTGGTGTGGCGCTGCTGCTGAGCAACCTGCGTGAACAGGGTGCTCCGATTAAGCACATCGAGAATCAGTCTTCCGGTGTCATCCCGGTTATGAAGCTGCTGGAGGACTCCTTCTCCTACGCTAACCAGCTGGGTGCTCGTCAGGGTGCTGGCGCTGTCTACCTGCACGCGCACCACCCGGACATCATGCGCTTCTTGGATACCAAGCGTGAGAACGCGGACGAGAAGATTCGCATCAAGTCGCTGTCGCTTGGCGTTGTCATTCCGGACATCACGTTTGAGCTGGCCAAGCGTAACGACGACATGTACCTCTTCAGCCCGTACGATGTCGAGCGTGTCTACGGTAAGCCGTTCGCGGACATTAATATCACTGAGAACTACGCGGATATGGTCGAGGACCCGCGTATTCGTAAGCAGAAGATCAACGCGCGTCAGTTCTTCCAGACCATCGCTGAGATTCAGTTTGAGTCCGGCTACCCGTACATCATGTTCGAGGACACGGTTAGCCGCGCGAACCCGATTGAGGGCCGCATTAACATGTCGAACCTCTGCTCGGAGATTCTGCAGGTCAACACCCCGTCGACCTACAATGCGGACCTGTCCTACGAGCACGTGGGTGAGGACATTTCCTGTAACCTTGGCTCGCTGAACATTGCGATGACCATGGACTCGCCGGACTTCGGTCGCACTGTCGAGACAGCCATCCGTGGCCTGACTGCGGTCAGTGAGCAGACTTCTATTGACTCGGTGCCATCGATTCGCAAGGGCAACGACGGATCTCACGCGATCGGCCTGGGGCAGATGAACCTGCACGGCTACCTTGGCCGCGAGAAGATTATGTACGGCTCGGAAGAGGGCCTGGACTTCACCAACGCCTACTTCGCAGCAGTGCTCTACGCTGTCCTGCGCGCATCCAACAAGATTGCTCGCGAGCGCGGTCAGAAGTTCGTCAACTTTGAGAACTCCGACTACGCCAGCGGCAAGTACTTCGACAACTTCGATCCGGCAGAATTCCAGCCGAAGACTCAGCACGTCAAGGAGATCTTCGCGAACTCCACCGCGCACATTCCGGACGCTGAGGACTGGGCGCAGCTGAAGGCCGACGTCATGGAGTACGGCCTGTTCAACCGCAACCTGCAGGCAGTGCCGCCGACCGGTTCGATTTCCTACATCAACAACTCGACTTCGTCGATTCACCCGATTGCATCTCAGATTGAGATCCGCAAGGAGGGCAAGATCGGTCGCGTGTACTACCCGGCTCCGCACTTGGACAATGACAACCGCGAATATTTCCAGGATGCCTACGAGATCGGCTACGAGAAGATTATTGACACTTACGCGGTCGCTACCAAGTATGTTGACCAGGGACTGTCGCTGACCTTGTTCTTCAAGGACTCGGTGAGCACTCGTGATCTCAACCGTGCGCAGATTTACGCATGGCGCAAGGGTATTAAGACTCTGTATTACATCCGCCTGCGTCAGGTTGCGCTGGAGGGTACTGAGGTCGAGGGCTGCGTATCCTGCATGCTTTAAGCAAGCGTGTTTGAAGGCTAGGCATCTAATGCTTTAGCTGTAGCACATTGAAGGCGCGAGAATTTCCCCGAGTTTTGTCGGGAGGTTCTCGCGCCTTTTTCGTCACTCCACCCAATTGGGAACAAATGTAAATATTACTATTGACGGTTGTAATGCAGGTAATTAACCTGGGCAGTGGTACACCAATGTTCGCATAATTTTCACCCACGGCTAGTGGGAGAAGGGGCTGGAAGCCATGTCCGATACCACTGGTAAGAGCACTCCACACATCAACCCAAAGGGTGCGCCGATTGCAGAAACTATTTTGTTGCCAGGTGACCCGCTGCGTGCGAAGTTCATTGCGGAGACCTATTTGGACGATGTCGTTCAGTTCAACGAAGTTCGCAACATGCTGGGCTTTACCGGCACCTACCAGGGGCAGGAAGTGTCTGTCATGGGGTCCGGTATGGGTATTCCGTCTATCTCGCTGTACTCCTGGGAACTTATCCATGTTTTCGGCTGCAAGAAGCTGATTCGCGTCGGTTCGTGCGGCGCGTTGCAGCCGGAGCTGGACCTGTATGACGTGGTTATCGGTCAGACGGCGTCGACTGACTCCAATTTTCTTTCGCAGTACAACTTGCCGGGAACATTCGCCCCGTCCGCGTCTTTCCGCCTGATTGAAGATGTTCGCGATCGTGCCCGCGAGCAGGACATCACAACACACGTCGGCAACATCTTGTCCAGCGATATTTTCTACAACTTCCAGGATGATGTGAACGACCGTTGGGCCCGCATGGGGGTGCTGGCGGTGGAGATGGAATCTGCTGGCCTTTATGCCACCGCCGCCGAGGCTGGGGTGGAGGCCATGGGAATCTTCACTGTGTCGGACAACATCGTCACCGGTGGAAAGACCACTCCGGAAGAACGTGAGAAGGCCTTCACGACGATGATGGAGCTGGCATTGCCGCTGGCTCGGCTCTAGAGCCCTGGTCTGCAATCAATCGGCTTGAAGTGTGAAATAGGTACAGTGCGATGAGTAATCCCGCCAGCAATACCAGCGTAAATGTGAACCCCTCTCAAAGCGCAGCGTCCAACGCTGCCGCGCCAAACCCTAAGGCCGCAGTCCCGGTCTTGCTGTTTTCCTTTGTATTCTGTTTGGTCTTGGACAATGGCTTTAAGTTCATGACCAAGCCGATTGCGGAATCTCTGGATCTCAGTGTCTCCACGGCCAGTCTGCAGGCGACACTCGCCGGTATTTTGATTGGCATTGGCGCGGTGGTGTACGCCGCATTGGCGGACAGCATCAGTATCCGCAAATTGATGATTGTCGGTATCGGCTTTGTCGCAGTGGGCTCTCTACTGGGTTATTTCTTCCAGGGCGTATGGCCAGTGGTGCTTACTGCCCGCATTATTCAAACTGCCGGTCTGGCGGCGGCTGAGACACTCTACGTCATCTATGTCACCAAGTACCTAAGCCCAGAAGATCAGAAAACCTACCTCGGCTTTTCCACCGCGGCTTTCCAAGCTGCACTGCTGATTGGAACGTTGACCTCGGGAATCGTGGCTACCTACATTTCCTGGCCGGCTATGTTCCTGATTTCGCTCATTCTGATAGTTGCCATTCCGTTCCTGATCAAGACAGTTCCGGAGGAGCAACAGCAGAAGAGTCACCTGGATATCTTTGGCTTGTTCCTCATCGCGGTCATCGCCACTGCGGTGATGCTGTTCATGCAGCAGTTCCAATGGTGGTGGCTGGTGGCCGCTGCGCTGGGCGTCGCGCTCTTTGTCTCGCACATCCGGACACATGACAACGCCGTGGTCAGCCCGTCGTTCTTTACCAATGCCCGCTACGTTTGCGCGCTGATTGTTGTGCTCGTGGTTTACATGGTCCAGTTGGGGTATTCGGCCATTCTGTTGCCGTATATGGTCGACGAACTCTATGGCATCAACCTCGACGGTGCTGCCTATATTCTCGCGCCGGGCTATCTCTGCGCGGTCATCGTTGGTGTAATGTCCGGCAAGGTTGCCAAGTTCCTGACTTCGAGGCAGGCTATTGTCGCTGCCATCAGCATTATTATCGTCGCACTACTCATTCCTGCGGTGCTGCCGGGAGCCGGTGTTTCCACGGTTATCGTGTCTATGATTCTGTTCCCATCAGGGTTCGCGCTCATGTATGCGCCGTTGGTCGCGACCGCACTGCAGAACATTCCTGCGGCCAAGTCCGGTGTTGCAATCGGTTTCTACAATCTGACTATCAACATCGCCGTCCCGGTTGGCATTGCGTTAACGGCTATGCTTGTTGATTCTCGACCGGCCTTCTTCAGCGCCCTTTCCATCGCGCAGTCTGAAGCAGAAGGGGTCTCCGCTACCATCGCTTGGTTGCTGGCGCTCATGGCTGTCGTAGGTTTGCTGGTGTACGTCATCTCCGACCGCATCATCAACGACACCGCAGAGAACCGCGAGAGGGTCCAAGCCTAGGGTCGCGCAACATCTTGCGCTTGGTGCTTGACGACGGACATTGCGTCGTCAAGCACCTTTTTCTTTGTGTGACGTGGGCGCATGAGGGGAGAGGGTACAAATAAAAGGCGTTCATTGGAGAGATGAGCAAGAGCCGCGTGCTTAATAATGCGGGTGTGGGTAAGCTGCTAAGGGTAGTGGCTCCTTTCATCGGGAGCCTGGCGTTTCGTAGTGGGACAAGGCTGGAATAGCCACCGCTGCAGCCGCTGTTTTGAACTCACTAAGAGTGAAGGACGTTCCTTATATATAAGGTGCGTTCGAAAAACGGCAATTTCAATGAAAAAGGGAGAGGTTTCCACGTGAGTTTCGATGATTGCCCACCCTCGACTCCGGCCCACCGTGAGAAGAATCCAGAGTCGCGTGCATGCCCAGTTGCGGCTATTGACTGGAACACGATTCCTGATGACAAGGATCTCGAGGTTTGGGATCGTCTGACCGGTAACTTCTGGTTGCCGGAAAAGGTGCCGCTGTCGAATGACATCAAGAGCTGGAATACGCTCAACGCGCTGGAGCAGCGCACCACGATGCGCGTGTTCACTGGTCTGACCATGTTGGACACCATCCAGGGCACAGTTGGCGCAGTATCGCTGATCCCCGATGCGCTGACTCCGCACGAGGAAGCTGTGTACACCAATATCGCCTTTATGGAATCGGTGCACGCAAAGAGCTACTCGTCGATTTTCCAGACGCTGGCGTCGACTCCTGAAATCCAGGATGCGTTCCGTTGGGGCGAGGAAAATGAGTACCTGCAGAAGAAGGCCAAGATCATCCTCGACTACTACGAGGGCGATAACCCGCAGAAGAAGAAGGTCGCTTCCACTTTGCTGGAGTCCTTCCTGTTCTACTCGGGCTTCTACCTGCCGATGTACTGGTCCAGCCACGCCAAGCTGACCAACACCGCGGACATTATTCGCCTGATTATTCGTGATGAGGCAGTTCACGGTTACTACATCGGTTACAAGTACCAGCGCAACCTGGAGCGTCTGACCCAGGCTGAACGTGACGAGCTGAAGGATTACACCTTCGATCTCATGTTTGATCTCTACGACAACGAGATTCAGTACACCGAAGAGATGTACGACGAACTCGGTTGGACCGAGGATGTCAAGCGTTTCCTGCGTTACAACGGCAACAAGGCTCTGAACAACTTGGGCTATGAGGGTATGTTCCCGGCCGACGAGACTCGAGTTTCGCCGTCAATCCTGTCGGCTCTGTCGCCGAATGCTGACGAAAACCACGACTTCTTCTCAGGTTCCGGCTCTTCCTATGTCATGGGTAAGGCTGAAGTAACCGAGGATGAGGACTGGGACTTCTAAAAGCACAGGTGTAGGGAGCATTCCGCACCGAGCCCTATTCTGGTGACAGCACACACGGGGGTAGTAGTCCTAGCCTCGACGGTTCCTGCTAAAAAGGCGTTAGCCCAGGTTAAGACAATTCTCAGGAAACTAATAGTGTGCTTAGCTGAGTGGGGAAGTTGGCCGGAAAATCCCTTGGCCTTAACTTTTTCCAAGGTTCAGACTAGAATCTGGCACATAGTGGTAGGTGGGTTCGCCGTCGCGTACTCACCTGCACTATTCTCACAAGGACAAAACTTCAAATCCCTGTAGTGAGTTACAGGAAATCTTCGCGTAGTAAGGAGGAAGAATGACTGCAGTAGCGCCTCGTCCAGATCATGGCGTTGTAGCGCCGGAACGGCCGCAGCCGTTCGGACATGAGCGTAAGGGCAGCTGGGCGTGGGAAATGCTGACCACGACCGACCACAAGAAGCTGGGCATTATGTACATCATTATGTCCTTCTCGTTCTTCTTTGTCGGCGGTCTGATGGCTCTGCTTATCCGTGCTGAGCTCTTCGCCCCAGGACTTCAGTTCCTTTCTAACGAGCAGTTCAACCAGATGTTCACCATGCACGGCACGGTGATGCTGCTTCTGTTCGGTACCCCGATTGTTTGGGGTTTTGCTAACTACATTCTGCCGCTTCAGATTGGTGCTCCGGACGTGGCTTTCCCGCGTCTGAACGCTTTCGGCTTCTGGCTGACCACTGTTGGTGGCATTCTGATGCTGTCGGGCTTCCTGACTCCGGGTGGTGCTGCTGACTTCGGTTGGACCATGTACTCTCCGCTGTCTGACCCGATTCACTCCCCGGGTGTCGGTTCTGACCTGTGGATTGTCGGTGTCGGTATCGGTGGTGTCGGTACCATCGCTTCCGCTATTAACATGACCACCACTGTCCTGTGCCTCCGCGCACCGGGCATGACCATGTTCCGTATGCCAATCTTCACCTGGAACATCCTGGTTACCTCGATTCTGGCTCTGCTGATTTTCCCGATTCTGACTGCAGCTGCTCTGGGTGTTCTGTACGACCGTAAGCTGGGCGGTCACATTTACGACCCGGCAAACGGTGGCGCCATGCTGTGGCAGCACCTGTTCTGGTTCTTCGGCCACCCAGAGGTCTACGTTCTGCTGTTGCCGTTCGTGGGCATCATTACTGAGGTTGTTCCGGTCTTCTCCCGTAAGCCGCTGTTCGGCTACGCAGGTATGGTCTTCGCAACCCTGTCTATTGCAGGTCTGTCCATGGCTGTGTGGGCGCACCACATGTTCGTGACCGGTGGCGTTCTGCTTCCGTTCTTCTCGTTCATGACCTTCCTGATTTCGGTCCCGACCGGTGTTAAGTTCATCAACTGGATGGGTACCATGTGGCGCGGCCACATGACCTTCGAGTCCCCGATGACCTTCGCTCTCGGCTTCATCGTGACCTTCCTGTTCGGTGGTCTGACCGGTATTATGCTGGCTTCCCCGCCGCTGGACTTCCACGTCTCCGACACCTACTTCGTCGTGGCACACTTCCACTACACCCTGTTCGGTACCTTGGTCTTCGCTTCCTACTCGGGCGTTTACTTCTGGTTCCCGAAGATGACTGGTCGTATGCTCGACGAGAAGCTGGCAAAGGTTCACTTCTGGCTGACTTTCATCGGCTTTAACCTGACCTTCCTGGTCCAGCACTGGCTGGGTAACGAGGGTATGCCGCGTCGTTACGCCGACTACCTCGAGACTGATGGTTTCACCACCCTGAACATGATCTCCACCGTTGGTGCGTTCATCCTGGGTCTGTCTGTTATCCCGTTTGTCTGGAACGTCTTCAAGTCCTGGCGCTACGGTGAGGTCGTCACTGTTGATGACCCGTGGGGTTACGGTAACTCTCTCGAGTGGGCTACCTCTTGCCCGCCGCCGCGCCACAACTTCACCTCGATGCCGCGCATCCGCTCGGAGCGCCCGGCGTTCGAGCTGCACTACCCGCACATGGTTGAGCGTCAGCGCGCAGAGGCCCACGTTGGTCGCCAGCTCTAAGAGCTAGTGGCTACATGGCTGATGCAACTCTGAGTTAATAACTACGCGAAGCTACGGCCCCATCACGGAGAACCGTGATGGGGCCGTAGTCTTGTCTTTGAAAGTCTTTCCTAGGGAAGGCGCAGTAAGGGGGGGGCGCAGGGAGCGCACCAAGGGAGCTGAAGGGGAGAGCAGCGGAGAGCAGGGGGGCGACAGCTAATGGCTGCGACTGGCCACCCTCCGAAGTGCGGAATCCCGCAATGCGATGAGCACTCTGCCGGGGCTTCATGCGATACTGGATTGGTGAATGAACAGGTAATTACCTCTCCCAGTCAGTCCGCAGATACCGATGCCTTGTCGGTTTCGTTAGCACCGGGACTAGCTCCGGTGCTTATTACCGCTGTTGGCCGAGACCGCCCGGGTGTCTCGGCATCCTTCTTCCGTGTGCTCGCGGCCCACGGAGTTCAGATTCTTGATGTGGAGCAGTCGGTGTTCCGCTCTAATTTGAGTCTCGGTGCGCTTGTTGGCGTCACAGAAGAGAAGGTCGGCGTTCTGCGTGAGGGGCTCATTGAAACACTGAAGCCTCACGGCATGACAGTCAGTTTCCAGCTTGATGCCCCGATTGAGCGCAGCGATGGATCTACCCACGCACTTGTCGTATTGGGTAATCCGGTCAATGCTGAGGATATTTCCCGTATCGGCCGTACTCTCGCAGATTACGGTGCAAACATCGATTCCATTCGCGGTATTGCCGACTACCCAGTTACTGGCCTGGAGCTGCTTGTCTCTATTCCGGACCCGAAGCCGGGTGCGGGCATTCCGCTGCGTAAGGCGCTGGCCGAGCTTGCACAGGACCAGGACATTGACATCGCAATTGAACGCGCAGGTTTGCAGCGCCGATCCAAGCGCTTGATTTGCTTCGATGTGGACTCCACTTTGATTACCGGTGAGGTCATTGAGATGCTGGCCGCCCACGCTGGTCGCGAGGCGGAGGTTGCAGCGGTTACAGAGCGTGCTATGCGCGGTGAACTGGACTTTGCTGAGTCATTGCACGAGCGAGTTAAGGCTCTGGCAGGCCTGCCGGTCAGCGTCCTTGAGGAAGTTACCAACTCCATCGAGCTGACCCCTGGCGCCCGCACTACGATCCGCACGCTGAAACGTCTCGGTTACAAGTGTGGTGCTGTCTCCGGTGGCTTTATCCAGATTCTGGAGCCACTGGCAAAGGATCTCGGTCTGGACTTTTACAAGGCCAATACCCTCGAGATTGAGGACGGAAAGCTGACCGGGCGCGTGGTCGGCGGTGTCGTTGATAGGCAGGAAAAGGCCCGCAGTCTTAAGGCGTTCGCCGCGGAGTCAGGGCTTCAGATGCACCAGACCGTCGCTGTCGGAGATGGCGCCAATGACATCGATATGTTGTCAGTCGCGGGCCTCGGTATTGCTTTCAACGCGAAGCCGGCGCTGAAGGAAATCGCTGACACGTCGGTCAACGTTCCATTCATGGACTCGATTCTGTTCATGTTGGGCATTTCCCGCGATGAAATCGACGATGCCGACCGCGAAGATGGCACCTTCCGCCGCGTGCCGTTGGAGCAGTAGTGCGACGCGAGGATCACAAGAATCTCGCTGTCACGGACGCATCATCGGTGCCGGAGTGGTTCCGCACTGCCCATAGCCTCCTGCCACAACCCGATAGGGAAGACCATGGCGAGGATGTGCCGTGGGCAATGGCTATTGTGCTTGAGGTTCCGAAGAAGGAACGCCCCTCGCGCACTGCGCTGCTCCGCGCCGCCGCGATGGCTGTTGTTGCTTGTTGCCTCGACGAGCGTGCAGGCGATGACACTTCGGCCTATCAACAAGGTCTGGTGTCTTGGTACGGTGCGCGCATCCGCAAGCTCACACGTCGCGCTCGCAATATCGGCTGGCAACGCGCTCAGCTTGCACCGGGTGTCACCGTGGACGTCGACGGCGCGCAAGCTCGCGCACTAGTGCCAACTCCTGTCGACGATACCTACCCGGAGATTGCCAAACTACAAATTTCCGGCACCGATTTGCCTTACGACGACCCGGAGACCACACCTCCCGACGACTCGGGCAACCATGGGAGAGCTGACACCTTTGCTCCGCCAGTGATTTGGGTGGACAAAAACCTGAATATGTCCGTTGGAAAGGTGGCCGCACAAGTTGGACACGGCTCAATGCTCTATGCGGCCAGCCTGTCGGTCGAGGAAGCGTGGGCGTGGGCGCAAAGTGGCTATGCGTTAGATGTTAAGGAAACACCCCGGGAGCAGTGGCCAGCGCCAGAGCTCCGCGCGGTTGAGGTTCAGGATGCCGGGTTTACTGAGATTGCACCCGGCTCAGTGACTGTCGCTGTGACTCCTGGGGCGGCAGCTTAAAGCTGAGCGCGTGCTGCCTCCATGGCCTTGAGGTCCTTCCGCAGAATCTTGCCCGTTGCTGACTTCGGGATTTCCTCCATGAATTCGACGACCCGCACCTTTTTGTACGGTGCGACGCGGTCGGCGACGTAGTCCATAATTTCGTCTTCAGTCACCTGCTTGCCTGCCTTGAGGACGACGTAAGCCTTTGGAATCTCCTCGCCGTCGGAGCGAATGACACCGCTGCAGGCGGCATCGGCAATACCCGGGTGGCTGAGCAGCACGGACTCGAGCTCAGCCGGCGGAACCTGGTAGCCCTTGTACTTAATCAGTTCCTTAAAGCGGTCGACGATGTACGCATTGCCGTGTTCGTCGAGTTCCGCAACGTCGCCGGTACGCAACCAACCGTCGACAAGCGTTTCTGCCGTAGCTTCTGGGTTGTTGAGGTAGCCCTTCATGACCTGCGGACCGTAAACCCACAGTTCGCCTGGCTTCGAGCGCCCCTGGGAGGGGACTGGAATCTCCTCGAAGCCGTCGGCCTCGAGGTCCACGATTTTGTATTGGGTATTCGGCACCGCGCGGCCGATGGAATCCAGCGGGCTATCGTGACCGATACGGATGTGGGCGGCGGGAGAGGACTCGGTCATGCCGTAGCCCTGAGCGACGACGCAGTCGAGGCGCTTTTCCACCTGTTCCGCGAGATCGAGCTGCAGGGATGCTGCGCCGGAGAAAACAGTCTCCAGGCTGGACAAATCGAAGGAATCGACAGCCGGGTGCTTAGCCAAGCCGACAGCAACAGGCGGTGCGATGAATGCGAACTTGACCTTGTGCTCAGCGATGATGGAGAGGAAGTCCAGGAGGTCGAACTTGCCCATGGTGTACTGAGTCGTGCGACGCCACAGGGACAGGTTCAGGAGTGCAGTCAGGCCGTAGATGTGGAAGAACGGCAGGATAGTGACGGCCGGGGTGTCCTCAGTCAGCGCGTTGACTGTGGCTCCGCCTGCCTGAGCGACGTTGGCCACCAGGTTGCGGTGGGTGAGCTGGACGCCCTTCGGCACACCGGTGGTTCCGGAGGAAAACGGAATCACGGCAACGTCATCGGGTGATACCTCGACGTCCGGGGCTGCGTGTCCCTCTGCAAGCAGCTCGCCCATGCCGTGGAGACCCGTCAGGCCGATAATCATCTCTTCCGGGAGACCAGCGGCCTCAGCGCCGTTAGCACCGGCCCAACCAATCGACGAAGTCGTTAGCATCATCTTGGCGTCAGAAATACGCAGCTGCTTTTCAACGTCCTCAGCAGTTGCCAGCGATGCAACCGTCGTGCAGACAGCCCCCGCGCGCAGGACACCGTGAAGAGCGACTGCGAAGGTTGTCGAGTTGGGGCAGTGAAGAGCCACAACGTCGCCCTTCTTAATCCCACGTGCTGCCAGCGCACCCGCGAACTTCTCAATGCTGGCCTTCAGATCACCGAAGGTGACCTCGGAGCCTGAGTCAACGATTGCAAGCTTGTCCTGGTGGCGCGGCTCAATTTCTCCGAAGAGGAACTCAAAGAGCGAGGTCTCCGGGATGTCGATGTCGGGGAGGTTGCTGGAAAGGGGCATGCAGGAAATCGCCTTTCTAATCTCGCGCACGGCTGCCAAGTGCCCTGCATCATTAGCTAGGTCGCTGCAGCAGTGCTGTGTTACACATCACAATAATGTATTGGATGAAAAAGCGTGGAAGTTTTTCCAGAAACTATGCCTGATCCAGCATTACTTCGTGAGCCCGGACAGCCCCCCTCTGAATCAGGTTTGGGTCAGCCGCCGCAACGCTCCAGCCGCAGTATCCAGGTTGGTCGTCCTCCAGAAGTCCGGCATCGACGCGGCAATCCAGGATCCATAGCGCGCAGTCGCCAACCGTGAATCCAACACCGCAACAACCCCGCGGTCATCGACTTGACGTAGCAGACGACCAGAACCCTGCGCCATCAGCAGCGCCGCATGTGTCGCTGAGACCTCCATAAAACCGTTTCGGCCAGCGGCATTAGCCGCATCGGAGCGTGCGGACAGTAGCGGGTCGTCGGGTCGGGGGAACGGGATACGATCGATGATGACACACGATAGCGATGGGCCAGGAACATCGACGCCTTGCCACAGCGTCAGCGTGCCAAACAAACATGTCTGTGGATTAGCTGCGAAGCGATCAACCAGAGCGCCGATAGAGTCATCGCCTTGGCACAGGACGTCGTAAGGCAGGCGCTTGCGCATTTCCTCGGCCGCTGCCTCGGCACCTCGGCGGGAGGAAAACAGCCCCAGCGTTCGCCCACCAGCGGCGCGGATGAGGCGTTCCATGATCGCGAACTGCTCTGGTGTGGCGCCGTCGCGTCCCGGACGAGGCAGGTCGCGTGAAACGTAGAGGATGCCAGATTTTTGCGGGTCAAAGGGCGTGCCGACGTCCAAGCCATCCCACTCTCCGGAGGGAAGCCCCCAGGCAGCGGCCATGGCATCGAACTTGCCACCAAGAGCCAGCGTTGCTGAAGTCAAGACGACGGTGGATTCGCCGAAGAGGCGTTCGCGAAGCAGCGCTGCGATGGACAGGGGAGCGACATAAACTGTCTTGTTCTCGCCAAGCCATACGACATCGTCGCTGCTGAACTCGAGAATCCGGACGACAGTATCGTGCATATTCTCCACGGCTGCGCGCACGGTCTGGCGCTCCGTGCTGTCAGAGTCGGAACCCGAACCACCGGAGCCCGACCCGCCAGAGCCGCCTGAGCCAGAGGTGCCCAGCGTGGTTTGCAGTTGCCACAGGCTATCGCGGAGCGAAGCTAGTGCCGCTCCCAGCTCACCGGGAATTTCTTCGAGTGCGCCGCTGTAGGCGTCGGCAAGCAATGCGACGGTCTCGCCGAGTAGATCCGTGGCATCGGTGACATCATCGACCTGCTCTGCGGCGCCGAATTTGCGGGCGCGCCGGGCCATCATGGTGATACCGGCAGGGGAGAGCTCGTCGGTGGCAACGGAGGTGATTCGACCGTCGAGCTCGTGAGCCTCGTCAATGACGACGCAGTCGTGCTGCGGCAAGATCATGGCGTCGGAGAGCGCATCGATGGCCAACAGTGCGTGATTGGTGACAACGATGTCGACGTTGGATGCCTCGCGGCGGGCTTGTTCGGCGAAACACTCCTCGCCGAAAGGGCAGGAAATAGAGCCGACGCATTCGCGGGCCGTGACGGAGACCTGCCGCCAGGCTTCGTTGGAGACACCCTTGTCCAGGCTGTCGCGGTCGCCGGTGTCGGTGTCATTGGCCCACTCGCGTAGCCGCATGACCTCGGCAGCGGTTCGGCTGAGCTGCGCTTCGCTGAGTAGAGCAGTTGGGCCGCCCATACTGGCCTGCTCGGATTCGTCACCGTCCATGACGGGATCTTTGATGACATTTCCGACCTTGGATTTGCACAGGTAGTTCGAACGCCCTTTGAGGATTGCGAAGGTCGGCGTGCGGGACAAGTGCGGTTCTAGCGAACTGACTAGCCGCGGCAAGTCGCGTTCGACCAGCTGACGCTGTAGCGCAATGGTCGCCGTGGAAACGATTACGGACTCGTCGGACTCCATTGCCTGCACAATGGCGGGCACCAGGTAGGCCAGTGACTTACCCGTACCGGTACCGGCTTGCACCGCCAGGTGCCGCTCGCGTGCAAAGGCTGAGGCAACCGCGCGGGACATCTTGACCTGATTCGGGCGAGTTGTTCCGCCGAGTCCCTTCACTGCTGCATCGAGAAGAGCTTCGATGCTATCCGAGTCATGGACGCTGGCTCTCGGTGAAGCTAGCTCGTCAGCATCGTCAACGTCCTCAAAGCCGTCCGATAGCTCAGCAAAATCTGCGTGCTCGGGAGTATCCGACACAGTTCCCCCGCCGCCTAAACGCCGTGAAAACGGACGGACAGTACCGGCTCGTCACGGGAAAGTGCGAGCCCCTCCCACGGGAGGCTGACCAGTGCCTTAACCAAGTGATCGCGGGACTCCTCCAAGGTCGGTAGACCATCGACGACCTCGCCATCGCGCATCATCGGAATGGTTAGATCGCGGTAGTGCAGGTTGCCCACATCCGGGATTTCCGAGCCGAGCGGGAAAGCGATTTCCTCCACGGCGGTACCGGAACGGCGGCAGGTACGAATCGCCGCCTTCACGCCACCGTGGCTTCGCTTGTCCAACGAGCGCTTGGCGACGGGCACCCCATCAACTTCGACCATCTTGTAGACCAGTCCCGCAGTCGGTGCGCCGGAGCCAGTGACTACAGAGGTGCCCACACCGTAGACATCGACCGGCTCGGCCCTCAGCGCCGCAATGGCGAACTCGTCGAGGTCAGAGGACACTACGATGTTGGTGTTGTGTGCGCCCAGCGAGTCCAGCTGCTGACGCACCTGGCGAGCGAGAACTCCAAGGTCACCGGAGTCAATACGTACACCGCCGAGTTCCGGACCCGCGACCTCAATGGCCGTATTGACGCCCTCGGTGATGTCGTAGGTATCCACCAACAAAGTGGTGTCGGTCCCCAGCGTGTCAATCTGAGCTTTGAAGGCTGCAGCCTCGTTTGTCGTGCCATCTGGGTTGGTGTGTAACAGAGTCCACGCGTGCGCAGCGGTACCGGAGGCTGGGATGTTGTACCGTGCCGCCGCCTCCAAGTTGGAGGTGGCGCTAAAACCTGCCAGGTAGGCGGCGCGGGCAGCGGTCACAGCTGCTTCTTCATGAGTACGACGCGAACCCATTTCAATAATCGGGCGCCCACCGGCAGCCGTGACCATTCGGGTCGCTGCCGAGGCAATGGCGGAGTCCGCATTGAGAATGGAGAGAATAACAGTCTCCAAAATGACACACTCGGCGAAAGTGCCTCGCACCGTCAAAATTGGCGAGGCGGGGAAGTAGAGCTCTCCTTCGCGGTAGCCGTCGACTTGGCCACTGAAGGAATAGTTACGCAGGTAATCCAGCGTCCGGTCATCGAGGAAGTCCAGTGAAGCCAGCTGTTCCTCGGTGAAGCGGAAGTTGCGGATAGCATCCAACACACGCGCTGTACCTGCGACAACACCATAGCGGCGCTCATTCGGTAGGCGGCGGCCGAACACCTCGAAGGCGACCTGGCGCTCGCCGGATCCGTCGGCAAGCGATGCCTGCAGCATCGTCAGCTCGTACTTATCGGTGAGAAGGGCGGTGGAGGAATGCTTATCAATCACGGTCAATAGTCTAGTCGGCTGAAGCTGGCCGGGGCAGTCGGTTCCGGCGAGCGCGCGCCACTCCGTACTATCCTGGTGCCTATGAGCATGCCAGCAGCAACACCGATGCCCACTATGGATGCCGATGTCGTGACGGAATCGAACCGACCCTGGCAGTGCATTGTGTGGGATGACCAGGTTAATTCGATGAGTTATGTCACCTACGTGTTCCAGATGCTCTTCGGCATGGACCGAAAGAAGGCGCACGCGCTGATGATGACGGTTCACACGGAGGGTAAGGCAATCGTGTCTTCCGGTGAGCGTGACAAGGTGGAGGCTGATGTGAAGAAGCTCCACAAGGCGGGCTTGTGGGCAACAATGGAGCAGGCTGACTAAGCCGATATTCGACAGCGGGAGAGAATTTACATGCGTCCTTGGAAGCGCAAGCGATCCCTTCTCGGCGGTGGCGTCAAGTACGTCACGGCTTTTGAAGGCACGGAGCGGGATTTGCTGCTGAATCTGGCTGCTACTGTGGCGGACTCGCTGATGGAGCGAGCCCGGTCGGCGCCGAAGGATGAGCTCGCGGAAATGACGGGAATGCCCGTCGGACACTCCGAGGCCCCAGCCGATCCTAAGCTTGCGCGACTGTTGCCGGACTTCACCAAGCCGGGTGAGGAGAGCGTGGAGGGGGAAAACGCCCTCATGCGCCAGCTGCATGAGTCGGAGATTGTAGAGAGCAAGCTCCATTCCCTGCGTGCGATTATCGACGCCCTGGAGCCCGCCGAGTCGGGGCAGGTATCCATTTCGGAAAGCGATGCCCATGCCTGGGTTGCAGGTATCAATGACCTACGTATTTACCTGCACGTTTCCATGGAGAACCTCAATGGCTCCATCGAGCAGATTGAGCAGACCGACGCGATGTACCAGTGGCTGTCCTACAACCAAGAGTCACTGCTGGATCAGCTCATGGGTGAGTAGCGAATCCGAGCAAAACCCCGAAAAGATGCAGTAATCAACTGAGGCTAACTGCCATGAACTGTGGTGAAAGGTGCCGTAGTCGACAATGAATTCTGAGATTTTCGCAATCAGCCCCACCGACATTCGACACCAAGCCAGCAGTGCTGCGCTGGGCACGAGCATCGACATTGGCGCAGGATGTCTCGACTCCATCGACGGCATCTCCATCGGCCATGCTGCTGAGGGGGACACCGGAGTCACCGTCATCGCCGCTCCAGGCGGTGCTGTCGGCGCTGTCGATGTCCGCGGTGGCGGTCCTGGCACTCGCGAGACCGACCTGCTCGCACCGGAGAATACCGTCGAACGCGCCCACGCTGTCGTTTTGGCTGGCGGCTCCGCATACGGCCTCGCAGCTGCCGACGGAGTTATGCGTGAACTGCGTGACCGCGGCATTGGCTTTGAGGTCACTCCAACTCGTCCAGATATCCTCGTGCCCATCGTTCCCGGTGCTGTCATCTTCGACCTGCTGTTAGGTGAGCCGACGCTGCCCACCGCTGAACTCGGACGCGAGGCGCTGTCGCACGCGCTTGACGACGTCCCGGAGGACACTCCCTCCGGAACAGTAGGTGCCGGTGTCGGCGCTATGGCCGGGGCAATCAAGGGCGGTTTTGGACAAGCCCGTGTGACCTCCGCCGATGGTAAGTACTTTGTGGCTGCCGCAATGGTGGTTAACTCCTTTGGTGCAGTCATTGACCCGGAGGGACGCCTTTACGGAATGCCGGCGGCTGCCGGTGCCAGCAAGGAGGCATTGGCCCAGTTGGACCAGGTTTTCGTCGGTAGAACCAAGATTCTCGCAGATGCGGCTGGCGACGGGGAGTCGTCGGCAAGCACACGAAACACGACGATTGGCACGTTGATAACCAATGCGCCGGTGACAACTGCGCAGTTGAAGCGGTTGGCGATGTGCGGTCATGATGGGCTGGCACGAGCGATTCGGCCGGCTCATGCACCGATGGACGGTGACACGCTGTTTGCGCTCAGCTCGGCCGAGGCAGCGGATAGCGAAAACGCTGAACCCGTGGGCTCGGATGTGGTGGCCCTGTTGGCTGCGATGGCGGCCGATGCGGTGCAGATGGCTATTGTCGATGCCGTGATGAGTGCAACGGGACGCGCGGGAGTAGCCGCGCTGTCAGAGATGCTGGACAAGTAGTGAGGGAAGTTCGCCAATGAATCCGCAATGGAGCTCGGGGCAACAGCAGAATTACCAGAACTATGCGCAGTACCCGATGGGCGGTCCCGTGCAGACGCGGCGGAATAATCAGATCGTTCCACAGGATCGCGACGGCGGGCTCGGTGCGGCCATCAGTACGGCTATTGGGTACCTGGTACTTATCTGGACGGTATTTCTTGTCAACGATTTCATCTTTGGTGGGGCGCTGAACAACTTCGGAGTGCGCCCACGCGAAACCTCGACGCTATGGGGAATTTTGACCGCACCGCTGTTGCATGCAGATTACGGGCACATTGTGGCGAATTCTCTGCCCGGGGCGTTGTTTGCCGGTTTGATTGCAATGTCGTCGAAGCGGCTATTTTGGCAGGTCACACTCTTGATTACGGTCGTTGGTGGCGGTCTGACATGGTTGGTCGGCGGTGTAAATACCGTCCACATCGGTGCGTCCGGCCTGATTTACGGCTGGCTGGCGTTTTTGGTCGTGCGCGGTTTTGTGAACCGTCGGGTGATGCAGATTATTTTGGGCGTGATTCTGGCATCGATGTACTCGGGTCTTATCTGGGGAGTGCTGCCAACACAGATGGCTGTTAGTTGGCAGATGCACCTCTTCGGTGGGCTTGCGGGCATCTGGGCTGCGGTGATGTTTAAGCGCGGTCGCGCACGTGGCTAAGAGTGCACGTCGCTAAGAGCCCGAGGTAAGCGGCATCAACTCCTGGCGGAAACGGCCTAGAATAGGAGCTTCGGTGTTTGACCAACGATATGAGGAGTCCAGATAGCGGTGGGAGCAGAAGCAGGAACTCAGGCAGTCAATCAGCTGACGGCGCAGGATAGCGGCTTCCCCGACCGAACAGCGCCGATTGGCATCTTCGACTCCGGTGTCGGTGGGCTGACAGTGGCGCGTGCCATCATGGATCAGCTTCCGCACGAGTCGATCATGTACATCGGCGATACTGCCAACGGCCCTTACGGCCCGCTGCGCATCGCCGAGGTTCGTCAGCACGCTGAAGCGATCGCCGATGAACTGGTTGCACGCGGCTGCAAGATGATTGTCATTGCCTGCAACACTGCTTCGGCCGCATTTTTGCGTGATGCCCGCGAGCGCTACCCAGTCCCAGTAGTCGAGGTCATTCTGCCCGCTGTGCGCCGTGCGGTCTCGACCACCAGGAACGGAAAAGTCGGTGTGATCGGTACCGCCGCCACGATTCGCTCCCGTGCCTACCAAGATCTCTTTGATGCAGTGCCCGGTGTGGATGTCTCCGCGGTCGACTGCCCGCGATTCGTGGACTTTGTCGAGCGAGGAATTACCTCTGGTCGCCAGATTCTGGGACTTGCAGAGGGCTACCTCGCGCCATTGCAGGCCGATGGTGTGGACACCCTCGTGCTGGGCTGCACCCACTATCCGCTGCTGTCCGGTGTGATTCAGCTGGCCATGGGCGAGGACGTCGCCCTAGTGTCCTCGGCGGAGGAGACGTCGAAGGACGTTCTGCGCATCCTCACAAAGACCGACATGCTCGCTGACCCGGAGAGTAATCCGACCCCTGTGCGCACATTTGAATCCACTGGAGATCCGCAAGTTTTTGCATCACTGGCAAAGCGCTTCCTCGGGCCCGGTATTAGCCAGGTCACTATGCATTCCCAAATGTGACCTTTCTTATTAAATCCAGACACTCCATTGGTTTTTTGCTCGTTTTTGATCAATTACATGGCAAGCTTGAAGTATGCGATTGAAGGTTCTGGGATGTACAGGCAGCATGGGTGGCCCATCGGCGCCAGCATCTGGCTACCTCATTGAGCTGGATAACGGTCGAACCTTTGTCATTGATTTGGGTCCCGGTGTCCTCGCCGAATTGCAGAAGATCTCTGATCCTGCAGCTTGTGATTTGTTACTAACTCATGTGCACCCAGACCACACTGCAGACATTCCAGGGCTGCTCGTCTGGCGTCGCTTCCACCCGACAGCCCCGGCGAGTTCCCGGAATCTCCTGGTTGGCCCCGGAGACATTCACGACCGGATAGGCACCATGTGCAAAGCACTGGGAAGTGAAGAAGATGCCAACCTGGAAGACACTTTTGACCAGGTTGTGAGTAACCCCGGTGAGCCACTGTTAGTCGGTGGGGGCGAAGCGGACGGAGGCGCCGTCGTCACGCCGTATAACATGGTCCACCCGGTGCCAGCTGTTGGATACCGCATTGAAGCAGATGGTCTGACCATTGCATACACCGGAGATACTGCGTGGACCGATGAACTGGTGGAGCTGGCGCGGAATGCGGATATCTTCATCTGTGAAGCCACATGGTGCAGCAACGAAGAGGGCACACCGCCGGACATGCACCTGACGGGCTATGAGGCCGGAAAGGCAGCGACACTGGCGGGGGTCAAGAAGCTGGTGCTGACTCACATTCCGCCATACGCAGACGGTGAGGAAGCACTGGGTGCTGCGAAGAGTACCTTTGCCGGTGACGTTGAATTGGCCTACCTGGGCATGGAGCTAGGCGGCTAGTCTCAGCGATTATCGGGTTTCCGTACAGCTGTCGCACCGCTTTCGCGCCGGGCGGTAGGGTAGTTGGCATGACTACAGCTAATTCCGATTTTCGCCGTGCCGATGGACGCGCGGTTGATGAAATGCGCAAGGTGACCATCACTCGTGGCTTCACCGACAATCCGGCCGGTTCTGTGCTGGTTACTTTCGGTAATACGCGTGTAATGTGCACCGCTTCCGTCGAACAGTCGGTGCCACGATTCAAGCGTGACTCCGGCGAGGGCTGGTTGACCGCTGAGTACTCCATGCTGCCGGCCTCTACCCACGAGCGCATGCCCCGCGAGTCAATGCGCGGCAAGGTCAAGGGTCGCACTCACGAGATTTCCCGTCTGATCGGTCGCTCCTTGCGAGCTGCTATCGACTTGAAGGAACTCGGTGAGAACACCATCAACATCGACTGTGATGTTCTGCAGGCGGATGGTGGTACTCGAACCGCTTCCATCACCGGTGCGTACGTCGCGCTGGCTGATGCCCTGACCTACCTGCATGCAGTGGGCGCTGTTCCGGGCACCCCGCTGAAGGCACCAGTCGCAGCTGTTTCGGTTGGCATTATTGACGGCCGTGTCTGTCTAGATCTGCCTTACGAGGAGGACTCCCGCGCTGAGGTCGACCTCAACGTGGTGATGACCGCAGAGGGCAAGTTCGTCGAAATCCAGGGCACTGGCGAGGAAGGCACCTTCGACCGCGATCAGCTGAATGACATGCTCGACTCGGCGGAAAAGGGCCTGCGTGAGCTCGTTGCCCTGCAGCAGGAAGTTCTGCGTGCGCCGTACCCGGGTGAGCTGCCGTGAAGCTCCTCGTCGCTACCCGAAATTCTAAAAAACTAGTCGAGCTCGACCGCATCCTGCGTGCGGCGGGTATTGATTCGGTGGAACTTCTTTCGCTTAGCGACGTCCCGGAGTACCCAGAGCGCCCCGAAACCGGTCGCACTTTTGCGGACAACGCCTACATCAAGGCTTTCGATGGTGCGAAACACACCGGCTACGCGTGTTTGGCAGACGATTCGGGGCTCAGCGTCGATGAGCTAAACGGCATGCCGGGTGTGCTCTCGGCGCGCTGGTCGGGCACTCACGGCGACGATGTCGCTAACTACGAGCTGCTGCTCGCCCAGATGGGGGACTGCCCAGATGAGCGTCGTACGGCGTCCTTCCGTACCGCCTGCGCGTTGGTCGTCCCCGGTGCCAAGGAGGTGCCGTCCGCGCTTGCCGACGGCGGTTTCCCAGCGGTCCTCGATGAAGCCGGTAATCTGCTGCTGGTTGTAGAGGGCCGCTGGCCTGGCGCCATTCTGCGCGAGCCTGTTGGGGACAATGGGTTCGGCTACGATCCGGTGTTCGCGCCCGCAGTTGGGGAGGGCAACGAAGCTGAGGGGGCCTTGTCTGCGGCACAAATGAGCGCCGAAGACAAGGACGCTTTTAGCCACAGGGGGCGTGCACTGCGTGCCTTGACTCCGGCGCTGAAAATTCTGGCTGAGGTTGAGGCTAAGGGGTAGCCCTGGGGCGAGCCCTCGGGCTGCCGAGAGCCCGCTACTTCAGCTGGAAAGCGGTCTCGACTTCCTCACGGCGCTTCTTCTCGACAAAGAAGGAGAGGAACGGGACCACGCCACCGAGCGCGGTGATGATCCACTTTGCTGGTTCCCAGCGGGCTTTGGTGCCCAGGTTTACGGTGGCAATGAGGAATGCCATGTAGCCGAAGCCGTGAATCTGGGCGGTGTAGAAGAACCACCGCGGCGCGTCGGCGGAGTTGTCGAGGATGAGGTACTTGTAAATCATCTCGGCACACAGCAAGAGCAGCATCACACCCGTGAAATAGGCGGTGACGGAGAAGTACGTCAGTGCCTTCCTTACGCGCTCTTGACGATCTGGATTGATGTTGGTCACTAAAAGTCCTTTTCTCGAATAAGCAGTTATCGCCTAGGCGTTGGTGCCAGAATCCGTCGATTGTGTCTCATCCACACGCTGCACCTTTCGCGAGCCATCCGGGTTGGTCGGCAGGAATTCGTCTGGAATTTCCGTCATGACATCGTCTTTAGCCTCAAATGCGGCCTCGCTATTGCCGCTCAGGCGTTCGCGTTCGTACTCCATGTACTTGCGGTAGGCCCAAATAAAGAACAGGCCGAAAGCTGGCCACTGCAGTGCGTAGCCCAGGTTTTGGAATGAGCTGGTTGTGTTCCACCTGCTGAGCTGCCAGTAGGCGAGTACAAGAGTGGCGCCGACTGCAAGAGCCAAGAAGATTAGTTGCACCACGCGGGTACGAGTGGGAATCTTCGCTGGCTTGTCAGTGGTATTGGGATGCTGTGAAGTGGACACATAACCACCATAGCTAGTCCGTGACCTGCCAAGCTAGCGCGCTCGCTGGATAAGGCAGGGGATGGGACATTAGGAATTCAGCTAGGACATTAGGAAATCTGCGGCAAACCCGTTAAAGTGTGTACAGTCCAAATGAGCTGTGAAAGTTCGTTGCGCCTGTAGGTGGCTTATCAGTAGTCCATGCTTACGGGGACTGTACGTAACTGTCACGGATTCGCGACGGGCGCCTGTGGCGGAATTGGCAGACGCGCTGGATTTAGGTTCCAGTGCCTTAGGGCGTGGGAGTTCAAGTCTCCCCAGGCGCACATATATATACCTCGTGACTATGCAGGTCACGGGGTATTTTACTTTTCAGGGCGGCTCTCCACTACAACCTCACTACAACCCGAGTCCAAAATTTCGCCCATTTTTGCCCCGATTGCACCCAATCCCGAGTCGAAAAGGTGCGAGTAGGTATCGAGCGTAATCGACGGCTTAGCGTGACCCAGCTGCCGCTGCACCTGCAACACGTTCGCCCCCGCCGAGATAAGTAGCGACGCGGCAGTGTGACGGAGGTCATGGCGACCCAGCCCCTTAGGAAATGTGTCATCTTCGGCCACGCACCGCGTCACTGCCTCACTCCACCATGAGTGAGACGTAGCGGGCATGGGGAGAGGCGTGTACACGTCACCGCGTAGGGCGTGCCAAACCAACTCGGTGGGGTGGCGGTCTGCAACCCGCGGTCGCAACGCCTCCACAACTTGCGGAGGCATAGACACCGTGCGGGTCTCGCCTGTCTTGGTGGTCGAGCCAACGGTAACTTTGCCTGTCTCGCTGCGGGTCACAGTGCGGCGAATGACGGCAGTGCCAGTTACCAAGTCCACGTCGCCGACTGTGAGTGCTGTGGCCTCGCCATATCGGCAGCCCGTTCCCACAAGGAACAGCACAAGGGAGGAGTAACCAACCTTGTCGTCGTAACGGCTACGCTGCAACTCCTCGGTGAACGAGGCAATTTGTGAGGGAGTCAAGATATTCTGCTGCTTGGCGCGGGAGCTACGTCCGCGCCACCGTAGACCCCGTGCGGGGTTAGAGTCGATAGCCCCCGCCTCTCGCGCGTATTCGAGCAGATTGCCGAGGATACCGACTATATCTTTCGCTGACCCCTCTGTGAGGTCGTCGAGGAGACGGTCACGCCACATGACCACCTGTGGGGTGGTAATGGAGCTGCACAGTCGCGTGCCCCACTCTGGCTCAATACGCTGCTTCCAGTAGCGAAGATACTTCCGGCGGGTTTCCCCTGAGGTGGAGAGGTCAGCCTCCCACTGGGAGTAGAAGTCGGCGACGGTCGCGTGGGGGATAGCTGAACCCGTGAGCCTGGCTTTGGCTTTCGGTAGCTCGTGGTCTCGCCAGGCGCGGGCCTCCGCCAACGTGTCGAAAGGGTGGGGGCCGTATTGCGTCGCTCCGGCGGCCTTATAAATCACGAGGTATCTAGCCTCGCGGGGCTTGTCCTTAGGTACCCATATGTAGATGTTGCGGTCTACACGTGTCCTGCCGGGTGGGTAGCGCTTTGCCATGTGTGACCTCCTGGGCGTGAGGTAAAAGTGGCGATTTTACCAGGTGTTGACACTTGTCAACAATACTGGGACGTTAAGGGTCACTGAAAACCTGCCCCCGGTAGAGGGTGTGCTTACTAAGATTGGCACAAGCTTTACCTAAGCGTTTATCAGGATTACCGCTTCCTGTGAGGGTGACCTGCGGAAACAGTGATTCTCCGTGAAGCCGGGTGCCCGGTCGTGCTTAGGGTCATATTCATGACAAAACGCAACGACAAAACAACTGGTTTACACGAGCGGCTACTCACTCCCGAGCAAGCAGCCGCGCACCTCCATCTCAACCCGCGGACGCTGGCGAACTGGCGCAGTCGCAGGCAAGGGCCGCCGTATATCCGCTGCGGGCGAATGTGCCTCTACGACCCTGCCGACCTGGACGCGTGGTTAACGCGGCAGCGCGTCGGCACTGTTGCCTAGCCGCACGCCCGCAGCCAGGAGGCGCTAGACGGGTGAGAAATGTTAAACGCCCTACCTATGGACAGGTAGGGCGTTTGCTCTATGTTTTGCAGGGGTTTACTTGTCGCGCGACTCGCTACCGTCGTCCGGCATTTTGTCGAGTGCGGAGTCCACGGCGAGCTTGATGTTTTCGACCTCGCCCTTGTACTTCACGAAACCGAGCAGTTCCTTGATTACTTCCTGTGGAGCGCGCTCAATCTGGGCTAGGGCAGCTTCTGGGTCATTCTTGATAAGTTCTACAAATGTCATGCCTCAAAAATAAACGGCCACAGTGTGGCTGTCTAGGCCAGATGGAAAAAGCTTTGGCCGGGCCAAGTTATCCACAGGCACGCAACCAGGCCGCCGTCTCCACGCACGCGGCGGCATGTACCCCGGCGAGTGTGCCAGCGGGCACGCCGAGCAGCGACTCCGCCTCTGCGGTTGAAATGCCCCGCGCGGCTGCATGGACACCTGCCAAGGGCGCGGTGCCTGCAAGAATGGCGCGAAGCGCGGCGAGGTCTGCCATGCGTATCTCCCCGCCCCGGGCGCGGGGGAGGGGGATTGCGCCCGGGGCATGTTTGAATATAAAGCTATTTGGGTTAGGTCGCGCGGCGAGGGCACCCGGGGCCGACCGTAAGGGGCGACCTGGCACCTAGCCTACCGTCTCGCACGGCTGTGCGAAAGTGTCCGGTGCTAGTCCGGGGTGCCCGATACTGTTACCTCGTAACAAACCCAGGACACAAGGAGAACGACCATGATTGACCTCGACCGCGCGGTCTGCAACAACCAGACGATGATGATAACTTTCCCGGAAGCGGTTTTCTGCTACCAGGATAGGGAGCAGTACACGCAGGCGGTGCTCAAGCTGAACATGTTGGTTTTTGGTTTCGCCTCGGGTATCAGCGACGCGGTACCCCAGATGACGCTCGACGAGCTAGAGGCCTATCTACCAGCTCCCCAGCAGCTCGTGACCCTCTAAACTCCACAGCCCCGGTCGTCATGGCCGGGGTTTTCTCATGCCACCAGTCGCCAAGCCTTGTCATGTTGACAACGGTCGGCTGGGGCTTCTTCATGCCGCCCGCCGCCGTCCGCACCAACCGTTACGGTCACCGTAACGATTGTCCATGACACCCTGCCGGGGCGCTTATGCTGCCACCTGCACGGCCACCTTGACCGTGCAGGTTTCAGTCAGGGGCACGATGACCCCAACTGGCTGGGCCTTTCGTGCCCCTAGCCGCCGCAGCGCGACCAACCATGGTCGTCCGTACCATGGTTGCCCAGGACTTCCCACTGAGGCGCTTATGCTGGCGGCTGTAGTCGAGGCGCACGGCTTCAGTCGTCCCCTTTAGGGGCACAACTGACCGCCACCTGCACGGCCACCATGACCGTGCAAGGGGTGGTCGTTATGACCACCCCTACCAACCGTGTCGAACATCGACATGGTTGCCTGGGCCTTATGCCGCCAGCCGCCGCAGCGCGGCTACCGTGGCGGCCTCCTGCGCCGTAGCCGGGCGCTCGTACCCGTTCAGCATGGCAGCTAGGCGATAGGCAGCCTCCGGGTCACTGGCACCCGCCACAGGCCGCCCGACGCGGCTCACGGCTCCAGTAGATAGGTCTACAACGTACATTTTGGGTCTCCCTGGGCATAGAAAACATGTGTCAAAACTTGCCTCCTATTCTACCGTTACCGCAGGTAAAATGGGGTACATGACACAAAACATCGCAATCAATATCGACACCACACGACACGCTGCGGAGGAGACGCGGGCGATTGCCGCCGACCTCCGGCAGCTGGCCGACGACACCGTGACGGAAATGCTCGCAGCCGTGAAAGCAGATTTCTCGCAGGCCTCCGTGGACGGCGGAGTCTCGCCGATGTTCGCCGCCCCGCTAGCCGCTGCCGAGGTTGCCCTAGAGAGGTGGCGCGTGGCGCACTACGCCTACGCTGACAACCTCGATAAAGCAGCCGCGGGACTGGACGCGACCGCAAACGGCGCAGAGGCAGCGGAGACGGACGCGGTGGCAGCCGCCGGGCGCGTGGAGCCGGGCACTGTGACCAGCCCAGACCGCGGGCCTGACTACACTCATCTCGTCGAGCACAGTGTGCGGGAGCCTGACCGTGGCCCTGACCTCACCCAGCAGGTCGAGAGTCACGTGTGGGAGGACGCGGAACCCGACCACACAGCGGAGGCAGAGAGCGCCGTCCGCGGGCCACTGAAGCCCGGCGACGAGGTACCGCACGAGTGGGAAAACCCCGAGGCGGCTGCCGCTCACGCCCGACGCGGCGTGGACACCTCCGAGGCGGGTAGCCGCGTCGGGCCGACTATCGACGGTGACGGCGAGATAGTCCAGCCGTCGCGTCGGGCTGTGTCCTGGACGGAAGACGAGTTCGCAGTGCCGCTACACACCAACTAGCCACAGCCCCGCGTTACGTGGCGCGGGGCACGCGTAGGGGACAAGGAAAATGCAGGTCAGGGGAGTGGGGGAGTGGGGGTAGCACGAGGTAGGTAGGGGGGTCAATGCAAAATTGGCGGCGGGGGTGACCGCTAGCGACGTGCAGTAACGTGTTGACACTGGTCAACACATGAAAATACCTTGTAAAGCGACCGAGGGCGACATATAATTTGGGGGTAGGAGAACACACTGCACAACACAGGGAGCCACAATGATGGACACATTGACCGAGCCGCAAGTAGCGGAGCTGCTGGGCGTGACCCAACGGACGATGCAACGCTGGCGAAAAGCAGGGCGAGACCTCCCAGCGCACACAAGATTTGGCCGCCACATCGTCTACGACCGCGAGGACGTAGAAGCGTGGGCCGCCCGCCAATTCACCCCGCGGATTGCCGCCTAGACAAAGAAAGAGGCCTCGGGCGGTCACCCGAGGCCCCTCACACACAATGCTGAAAAGGATTTGAACCTATGAACACAACTGTATCAGACAACGCTCCTGTTGTCTGCACTATCGACGACCCTGCCGCCCACGGTGAGCAGGTAAAAGCCACCGCGCGCGAGCTGATTGCCGCAGGTTTCCGCGTCATGCTGATTGAAGCACCACAGTCACTGGACACGCCGCAGCAGCACAAGGTTGCCAAGGTCGGCGCGGAGCAGAAGCCAGGTGAGGCAATCAACTGGCGCGATAACCGGGGCACTGACGACCTGGAGCTGATTCGCCGGGGCGTGGAGCTGCGAGGCGGTGTCGTGAACCTCGCAGCGGTGCCCACCCGACTGACAGCAATCGCTGACCCGGACGGTGAGGCGGAGTGGGCCTCCATTTCCGAGGCACTAGGTCTCGACGAGTCCGCTATCTACGAGACGACTCCGGGCAGCCAGGAGTATGTCAATGAAAAAGGAAAGCTGTGTGAGGCGCACGACAGGGGCGCACATGTCCTGTTCCGCTTTGACGAGTCAGACGCGGAGCTGCTGGCCGCCAAGGACGCGCTAGGCACCAGCTGGAGCTGGGACTCGGGTACCGGAGTCAAGGTATTGTTCCGGTCACAGGAGGGCGGCTACGCGCTGACCTATCCAACCGTCAGGGTCAACGGTCAGTTTGACGAGGGGCGGTATATCCGCACGGGGCGGGTAATCAACTGTCCGCCAGCACTACGCGCCTACATCATGGAGGTAGGCGGCGCGGCGCTGGAGCGTAAGCGGGCAGCCGAGCAGAAGAAGTCAGAAGCCCAGAACATGTCCGTCCTCGTGGAGGAAATGGACGCGGACACCGCCCCGCGCGGGTTCGGTCGAGTGGGCTGGGGCTACAGCGACAACACCGCAGCTTTCATTGCGGCCTGGGAGATGGAGCACACTGTTGCAGACGTGCTGGGCGACCCGCGTATCTCCGAGGACTGGCGCTTTACCGACGCAGGTGCCGACAGCAGTGGCACGCAGCAGTGGACAGCGCCGGGAGTCCACGCCAGCGACCGGTCAGCAGTCACCGGGTACAGCGACTCGACAGGCAACGAACTGCTGAACATTTTTTCACCGAACGTTCCCGACGAGGTAGCCGACGCGTTCTACAGGGCGACAGAGGGCAAGAAGCCCTACGACGCGGGTCAGTCCTACGGAGCCTGGCAGCTAACCTGTGCGCTTATCTACCGCGGCGACTGGGAGGCTGCACTCGTGGGCGAGGGAATAGAGATTCCCCGATTCCCCAAGGAGAAATGCTACGGAGCAATCCTGCACGCGGATAAGACAGCCGCGGAACACTCACAGCAGCTGCAGCGGCTACGACGTAACTACCTGCAAGCGGCAGGCTTCGAGTGGGCAGCAGACTACCCTGCACCCGTCCGCTACATCGACGCTGTAACTGTGGACGGCGAGACAACCGTCTATGTTGAGGCGACTGTGGTGGGCAGCACGGAGCATGAGGAGTTGGTAGAGGTAGCAGCTGGCGAGGCGACACTGTACGCGGCGCAGCTACCGCCGCTGTTCGGCAGTCCGCAGGCAACGGGGCAGGCCGCTACCTCCGCTGCAGCAGTTACCCCTGTAACATTTGCCCAGCGGGAGGCACAGCAGCAGCCGGTACCTGACTACGGCGACGAGCAGCTAGAACTGCCCTCGTTCCCACCGAGCGCAACACGCCGTGACCGCCGCAAGTCCAAGGGCGAGCCGACCGCACTGGACGAGGTACCGCAGACGTTTGCCAAGTGGCCGGAAGAACAAGCCAAGCTGGAGGCAGTCTGGGCACGGCACTGTGAGCGGGTGGGTGACCTGGTGGCGGAGCTGGAGCAGGCATGGGGCTGCAAGCTGCCTGACAAGTCCGTCCTGGAGCTGCGCATTAACCTGTGGCCTGACAGGAGGCGGCGAGCAGGTAAAGCACCCTACTGGTCGGAGGTACCTGGCGCAGAGCGAAAAGCGAAGTACGGACACGACGGGTTCCCGGTAGACCCTGCCACATACGTCGAGCTAATGAACGCGAGTCCGCTTCACCAGGCAGTGTTCTGGAACGTCCGCGAGAACCACCCCAACGCTTCAATCACGGGAGCGCTACTCCGCGAGTACCAGGAAGTATCGCACCGCGTTGCGGTTGGCTTTGAGTGTTCTGTCCGAGGCAACACACAACCCCCTAACATCTTTGTCGCACTTGTGTCGCAGTCCGGCGGTGGCAAGTCGGTCACGCAGAATGCGCGCACTTTCCGCTTTGCCGAGGAGCACCTATCCGAGGTAGCAGAAGCGAGCGCACGAGAAGCTGCCAAGCGGCAGGAGGCGCAGCAGAGGCTCCAGGAGCAGACAGCGGCGCTGGAGAAGCTACGGGAGAAGCTGGAGGCAGACGGCGAGCTGACAAAGGCTGAAACCAAGGAAAAGACCAAACTAGGAGAGGAGGTAAAGGAGCTGCAGGCAAAGGCGCAGGCACCGGGAGAAAACCACAAGGCGATTAACCTGTCGCTAGGCGAGGGGCAGAATGTCGGCACTGCAGCAGGTATGCGCGACTTCTTGTGCGAGCGAGTGGAAAATGAGTTCGGACGCGAGGTGCTACGGGTCAAAGACCGCGAGCGCCGCTACTTCTACTGGGACGAAGCGGTCAGCATGACCAAGGCACTTGGAGCAGGAGACAACCAGGGCACCGGCTCTGGAGTGGACACAACACTGTCCTCTATCTGGAACGGGCGACCAAGCTTCCCCTCGACGAGTGGCAAGGGCGAGGTAATCCCCGTACCTGATGATTTCCGCGGGGTGCGAGTAGCAGTCACCCTGGCACTGCAGACGAAGAAAGCGCAAGGGCTACTGGAGACGGCAGGGCAGGGTTTTCTGCAGCGGTTCCTGCGAGTTCCCGCGCGACAGGTCTACGAGGCGGCGATTACCCCGAGCATTGTGGCACGCCCCGCAGACCTGCACCCGCTAGTCACAATTGCAGACACAGCACACGACGGGCGCGTCACCTGGTGCGAGGAGATGGTTGAGGCCGACCGCGAGAATCAGCGCATGGCCGGTATCGACGACGACGGAAAGGACGAGGCAAACAAGCACTGGTTTGGTCACGTTATGCGCATGGCAACCGTCCACGCGGTAATGAACGGGCGCACGCACATAACCGCTACCGACTACGACGTGGCCGACTGCTGGCAGGAGATTTCCGAGTCCACACTCGACTGGGTAATCCACGAGCTAAGCGAGGAGGAGGTCAAGGAGGAGACCAAGCGGCAAGGCGTAATCCTCAAGGCGCGTAGGGCTGCAGAGCAAAGCGAGGCGCAATCTACGGAGGTGATTCGGGTGGCAATCACCACGTTCCTGGGAGAAGCCCCGCACGCCTGGCACACACGCTCGGAGATTTGCGAGGCCGTACGTGAGCACCACCGAAAAGTTAGCCCCCTGCTAGACGCGGCCTGTCGCGAGGGAACAGTCGTCCAGGAGAAGCGAGGTGGGTACGGAGACAGCGCACGCGAGACGCTTAGGTACCGCCTAGCCACCCGACCTGACGACCAGTAACCAGCAACTAGTCGCAGGTAGTACCCCTTGGCGCGAGCTAAGGGGTACTTTTGTGTACAAAAAGTAGCAAGCACCCTTAATTTCCACCCTTAATTGCCACTTGGCAATTAGCGTGGCAACTAAGCATTTTAGCAGGTCAGAGGCAGTTTTTTCGGCCGGAATTTTCCTTAGTTGCCAAATTGCCAACTTGCGGCAACTAGGCACACACTAAGTTGCCTATTTGTTAATGCACGGGGGTGTAGAGTCATCTTCTTCTTCTTATTACATACAACTTGTAGTAAGTAGCCGGGTGCCCGATACGGCTACTTTGGCAATTTGGCAACTAAGGAACTTGTCGCCCTCTAAATATGCTGTCTGACCTGCGGGTTTCCTTAGTTGCCACCTTAATTGCCAAGTGGCAACTAAGCCTGGCAACTAAGCCTGGCAACTAAGTCTGGCAACTAAGTCTGGCAACTAAGGCCGCGACCCGTCGCAGCTACCCACTACAGGCCACTAGCCGCACGCTACAGGCCGCCTGGCTGCGCCCCGCTGTAACTTAGCCACGCGCCACCCTCGTTGCGCCTACGAGCCGCCTAGGGCAGTTCCTGACGGCAGGTTGTGTGGTGCTTATTCTCCGCTGTGGTTGCCCGCTGCAGTCTGCGCAACCCTTGTCGTGTTGACAACAGTTGGCTGCGACCCGCTACACGCCGCCTAGCGCACTAGGCAGCCCCGTTACCTGTAGCCTGCCGACTGTGTTGCTTCTCGACACAGTTGGCCGCAACCGTCGCAAGATTGACCACGGTTCCGTCTGCACGGTCAAGGTGGCCGTGCAGGTATGGTCAGGACGACCTTAACTGCAACCGCGCCAATTACCTCCACAGCTGCCTGTAACCCGCCGCCAGTTGCCCGCTACAGGCCGCAGAGCACTAGTCTGCTGCGATAGGCCGCAGCCGCTGCTGGACGCGTCTACAAGCCTCCTGCTGCACGCCGCCTAACGCACGAGGCAGAGCACTATCGCCCGCGCCAACTATTACGCTGCGCGTAACGGTTCCCGTCTGCACGGTCAAGAGGGGTGGGCAGACTCAACCACGGCCACCATGACCGGGTTTGTCAACTGCTCCGCGCCACAGCTACCCGCAAACAGTCGCCAGTCGCCCGCTGCGGGCCATAGAGCAACACACCGCTGTAACTAGCCGCCCGTCGGTGCCGACCCACCTACAGGCCGCCTGCAGCAGCTCCCAGTAACCAGCTGTGCGTCTTGCACGCTGCCAGCCACAGCTACCCGTAACCAGCCGCCAGCCGCCCGCTGGCGGCCACCTGGCCTCGCCCTGCTGTATCAAGCCCACTGCCACCTCTCGACGCGCCTATAGGCCACCCGCTGCAGTTTCCAGCGACCTGCCCTTTTCTTGTCCCTGCTACATGCTGCAGGTAGCAGGAAAAGGCCACAGGCGACAGCGAAAGCGACCGCCACACGCAAAGCTGCAGCCTAGAAAGTGTGTTCTTGGTCACGTTAACTTTGTACTAACCCTTTCACGTTACTACTGGAGTGGGTACAAGGCAAACTATCCGGGGGTGCTTCTGACCAGGTAAAACGCCTGTGGAGCAAGAGTTCGGTACGTTGAACCGTTTACAGGTGTCAACTATTTACGCAGGTCACGGGGCATATTGGGTATTGCGTTAATCCAAAAGCGCACGTTAAGATGAGCACATGAGAAACAACGTGAACATTACCCCCGCAGAACGGTGGGTATCCGAACAGGAACTGGCACTACTACTGGGAATGTCGTCGAGCGCGATTGCACGGCGACGACGCACTGGCGGCGACTTGCCGCGGCACACGACCACAGGTGAACGCACACACATGTATCGTCTCGACGACGTAGAGGCGTGGCGGGACGCACGCACGACGGACACTAACAACGAAGTGGCCGCCAAGCTGATTGAGCAGTCCCGAGTAGACCGAGATGCGCTCCCTGGCACGTCCACGCTGCTGGAGATGGGGCGCTTCACGGTGGAAGTGAAATCGCTGGCCGATTGCAAAAAGGCACTGGCTGCACGAAAGGAAGCTTTTCCTCCGGCCTTGGAGGAGCTGTCGGTCGTCGAGGTAGTGGCCGAGTGCCAGCTGGCTGGCTGCCTGCAGCAGGTGACATGGAGCGGGCGGTTGTCAAACGACGAGCTGCGGGCAGTCCTCGTAACAATCGGCACGCTGACCCGCCAGCAGCCGCGCGGCCTGGGACAGGCTAACCGTCTGCTGTCCGAGGTCGAGGTACTAGCCGCCGTCGTAATCGGCGCGGTAGAGGCAAACCTTAACGAGGCATAAGAAAACACGACTGCTGGGCACAGTGGACAGTCCACGCAGTTCAGTAACTAACACACAACACACACAGAGAGGCTTTTTCTCATGTACCGCGAAACACGCGACCAGAAGATTCAACGACTATCTAGCCGCCGCTACACGAAGCGGGCACTGGCGGTCATGCTTGCAGACAGCGACGAAAAGCTGCTGCAGGCACAGCGCACCACTGACCGAGTGAAGCGGCAGGTTCCAGCACACGGCCTGACCGTCTCCTCGGAACGCACCGGGTGGCGGTTGACCGTCTACCGCCACGGCAACCAGCTAATCGAGGTGACCTCTAAGCGCGAGGAAACGGTGCAGCAGTTGATTGCACTGCTTCCGCTAGAGGAGGCCACCGAGCTGCAGGTGCTGGAGGCTTTCGCCCAAGTCGCAGACGACACGGCTAGCTACCAGCTGCCGAAGCCGCGCGGACTAGTCCTAGACGGCCCAGGAGCCGCCGAGGACAGGCGGTACCTTGCGCGCCTCAAGCGCGAGTACAAGCTGCTTGTAGACGAGCTGTGGGCTGCTGACCCGGAAGAGTATCCGAGGCTGTGGGCTTCCGCTGTGTGCGCCGCCCGCTTCGCGCGAGAGACTGCGCCTGAACTGGTAACGCTGCAGCAGCTGGCTGCAGCGTAGGAGACAGGAGACTGAAAATGTCGAAGTTCGAGACGCTAGACAGGGCACAGCGGCAGATTATTGTGGACGAGTTCATACCTGACCTCTCGTGTCCTCGCCAGTACCTGCTCCACTCCCGCGCGTACGGAAGCTACCCAGTAGTAGCTACCCCATACAAGAACCTGCGAGAGTTCACACACGATTGTTTGGATATGGAGTTGACCGTCCTGTGGGGAGGCGAGCTGATTGGGCACTCCGGTGACCGACTGCAGGCACTGGGCGATTACCTCTACGCCGCAAAAACGTTTCCTGGTGTGGGGCAGGGTATGGGGGTGGATAACTACCAACCGGCAGAGGGCACGTACCGCCAGCAGGTTAAGGAGTTAACCGCCCAGCTGGAGACGTGGGGCTACCCAACGCACGACCTGTCCAACGACGTTTGCTTATTGGGCAGTTGGAGGTTCGAGGGCACGGGCTGCTACGGCGCTTTGAAACAGCTGTGGGGGTCGTCGCTAGTCAACGGCAGGGCTACAGGCTACGACGTACTGGCCTTAGCTGAGCGCAAAGGGTGGACTATCCGCTCCTTGACTGCGCGAGTGCCTGGGCTGCGACGCGTCGCACGCGCCCGAGTTATTCAGCACAAGCTGGGCGCTCCTATCTCCGACGAAGAAGCGCTAGCCGCCCACTACATTGCCGAGAGCAACCCGATGTATCGCAACCCGCACCCACAGGAGGACTGTAACCATGACGATTCCTAGCAAGCTGCAGTGCCGCCTGGCCTACAGCCCACAACTGCCGCAGACTCCACCTTGGAACGGCTGCCTCGATGTAGACGGCACCCGCATGTACGCCGGTGACGGGGCAGCGGAGGGTGTCGAGGAGCTGCTTTCCCGCAATGTAAAGCTAGGCGCTGACTCCGAAACAGCCGGGCTGGAGGTAGCCGAGCGCTGCCAGGTGAAGTGTGTAACTTTCGGGCACATGGACGACGACCACGGTGGCCTGGCAGTGTTGCTAGACCCTCGCCGCGCCGACCACCGGCAGCTGATTCAGCGAGTCTTTGCCGAAGCGCCTGGTCTCATTTTCCACAACCTACCTTTTGACTCTATCGCGCTGTACGAGTCTGGGATTGTGACCGACCTCGCTTGGCTGGACAGAGCGTGGGACACGATTGTCGCCGCCCGCCTGGTAAAGCGCCTGACTGCGAACGGCACGGGTTTCGAGAAGAAGAACAGCCTCTCCCAGCTGTTGTGGAGGTTCCTCGGCGTAGGTGCAGACCCCGCGACCAAGCCGTTGCAGTCGGTAGCTAAGGTGCACGGTTTCACGACCGGCAAAACTGACAAAGGCAACCACTGGTACCACGACGGCGACATCGACATTCCGGCCTACGCGATTGGTGCCATGTCCGATGTGGTGTACTTGCCGCAGCTGCTGTCCGTCCTGCAGACCTCGGCGTTAGCGGACATGACGAACGCGGACACCGAGTACAGGCCTAGCTACGACCAGGCGTGTCACGTGTTCTACCGCGAGCAGGTGGTGAACAGGTGTCTGACTCGTGCCAACACGCGAGGTTTCGAGATAGACGGGGCCTACTGCGCCCGCTACTACGCGGAGGCTACCGAGAAGCTGTCCGCGACCGTCCCGGCACTTGTAGAGATGGGCTGGTTGGTTCCAGACAACACTGCTGCAGCCGACGCGCCGCTGTGGGTTAGGTACAAACCTAACCGTAAGGCGGTTATCAACACGCTGCTGGCGGAGGGCAAGATTGACCCCGCGGACTACCCGTACACGCCGGGCGGTACCACCCTGTCCACCTCTGCTGACAGCCTGGAGACCGTCACTGCGACAGTTGACGGCAAGCAGGTCACAGACCCGCGTATTGTCGATTGGCTAGCTTTCGTCGAGGTGCAGACTACTGACCGCAACTACGTTGGCAAGGCGCTAGCTTCCCGCGCTGCAGATGGTCGGGCACGCTCCTTCGCACACGTCATGGACACCGCCACTGGCCGAATGACGTACACGGACATGCCCCTGCAGCAGTTCAACGACCCAGGCCGCCGCTGCATTGTCGCACACAACTGGGTGTCAATCGACTGGACGGCTGTAGAGCCTGTGACGGCTGCAGCACTGGCGGGCGACTGGCACTACGTCGAGCAGGTAGAGGGTGGAGCCGACCCGTACATTCCAGTGGCGAGAGCAGCTGGCCTCATTCCCGAGGGACTGCCTGACTACCCGCCGCCCGAGCTGTCTGGCAAAGAAGCCGAAGAGTTCCCTTGCGCCCGTAACCATGCAGGCCGCAAGCAGGCAAAGGTCATTCTGCTGGGGCTGATGTACGGCAAGGGTCTGGCTGCACTGGCTGAGGAGCTGGGTATGTCCACTGACGCGGCGAGCCAGCTTAAGTGGCGGGTCACCTCTGCGATTCCGCTGATTGACCGGAAGTTGCGGCAGCAGAAGCGCCTAGCGGACAAGCACGGCTACATAGCGTCAGCTAGCGGCCGACTGCTGCGGGTCGTGAAGAACCCCGACGGCAGTTACCGCGGCTACACGGCACAGAACTACCTGTGCCAAGGTTCCGCCTACGACGTACTGGCAGAGACCATCTATGCCGCCGAGCAGCAGGGTATCGGGCACAAAATTCACCTGGCTATCCACGACGAGTTAGTGGTGGACGCTGACGCGCAAGCAGAGTTCGAGCAGCTTATGCAGGGTGCCATGACCACGCTGGCAAGGGTGTCCGTCCGAGCTAACGGCCACAAGTTCTGTACCGACGCGCACGCACTCACAACCAACTGGCAGAAAGTCTAAGGAGGAAACCAAAGTGCTTGGAGCAAGCTCACGATTCACGCCGCTACTCGGCCTCACAGAGCACACCGTGGACGACGTAGCTTACGCCGCGTACACGCTGTGCCTTAGTGGGGTGGCGACCTACCTACTCGACCCGGAGACAGGTCAGCCGGTAGACGGCAGAAGCAAGCAGGCGCAGAAACAGGCCGCGGGTGACCCTGTGCTGTATCCGGCAGACAACGTGGGTACCGCTAAGCGCTGGCATAAGGCTGTAGTGGACTGGAGCGCGAAGAATGACGGCAAAGTTCCCAACCTGGCCGCCCAGATTCAACAGGGCGACGGCTACATTGCCATGACCGGCGACGGCTTAGAGCAGTGGTGGCAGGAGCGGTTTGGTCGAGTGCCGACCCGCACCTGGGGCAACCTGCTGATTATCGAGGGAGTGTCTGCAGACGCGACCCGCAGTGGTAACGGGGTGCAGGTGGCGGGTGTCGGCAACACGCTCCCGCTGCCCCCCACATTTGGCTGTCGCATGGCGGCTACCGCAGTATCCGCCCCGCCCGGACTGGGTGCGGCACTGGCGGAGATTCCACCCACCGCATAACCCCCGCCCGCCACACCAGGCAGAGAGGAAAACCCAATGCACATTATCGAGAACGACAACGGTACTGTCACCGTTATATGCACCGCACGCAGCGGTGTGGTCACCTCCGTAACGTTTACTCCTGACACAGCGGAGAGGGTCACTGCCGCCGCCGAGTGCCTACCGGGCGACCCGGAGGAGGCAGAGGACGACCTGTACCTGGCGCTGTCTAGGGTGTGCCGCGCCCCTGCTACCTATGTGGCAGCGCAGCAGCGCGTGGCTGACCTCCTCGACGAGATGAACGACGAGGTAAACCCCGCCGAGGTGGAGGTCTCCCCGCTAGGTGACTTCACCTGGCGCTACTGGTGGTTCCACGGAGCAGGCACACGCCGCCTCTACCACCTGCTGACCAGCGACGTGGTGACCCTCGGCCAGCTGGTCGAGGAGGCATACCGCACCGGCGTAGAGCTGACATACTCGGACGTACCCGACGATGTGGACGTGTACCGCGTCGCACGCCTCGGTGACTACTACGCGGGTGCTCCGTACTGGGCAGACCGCGAGGTCACCCGCTACGTGGAGAACACCCTGATAGTCGGCTGCGGTGGCCTTGCAGCGGACGCGCCAATCCTCGCGCGAAAGACGGCGTAGCCGTCACAGCTGGTCTGGTGGCCACGGCTTTCCATCGGGGAAATACCGGTCAAACTTCCAGCCCAGGCGGAACGGGAGGACGAACTTCGGGGGGCAGTTGTTGGCCTCCCACATAGTTTCGGGCTTTGCCGCGTGTTCAGCCACCTTGCGGTCGGTGTACACCCCGTGACAGATGGGGTCGTAGTAGTCTGGCTCGTCAATCTTGTGGGCGGGTGTACCGCTAAACACTCCGTAGAGGAGTTGGTCGCGGCTATTGACCTCGACCTCGAAGTCTTCCCACGTACCTATCATGTCGCCGGGTTGTGCGCGCCACCAGTCGTCTATCTTGCGGGCGGCCTCCTCGGACTCGACGAACCCGCCGAGAGGTTCAGTGTTATCCGGGTAGCGAGGATAAATGACACAGACGACAATTTTCATAGTCATGGTTCTACACCCTGCATGGGAGATTGGCGACCTTGGAGTAGCTTCGGGCGTAGTATGTTTTGCCGTGGTAGACGATAGTTCCCAATGTGACACCGATGAAGCGGGTGTCTACCTTGCCGTTACATGTAAAGGCAATATTGTTCTGGTCTAGACGATTCGTGTTGTAGGCAGAATCGCGCACCCCGCTTAGAGCAAGCCTCCACGCGGTGTAATACTTGTACCTCAAGTCGGAGCTGTGTTTGATACTGGTGACCGGGACGCTGCACTTTGTGTGCGGCTTGAAGCCGACGGTTCCCCAGTTACCCGACTTCCGTAGGTGTATGTAGTCGAGCCACAAGGTGCAGGGGCCATACTCCTTGGCGGCTCGAACGGCGGTGGTGCCCTCGCCAGGTGGGGTGTCGGATAGAACGTAGGGGATTGCGATAGACCCGAGGTTCTCGTCCACTTGGGCCTGGGCGGGTGCCGCAGTTCCTAGGCTGGCGACGCTGATTGCCGCCGCTGTTAGCAGGGATATTAGGCGCGTGTGCATGGTTGGAGCCTTTCGCGAGTGCGCTTACCAAACCGTCGGTGACAGGTTGCCCCTTAGCGATGTATTAGCTGGGCGACTGTCACTTATAGAATGGTTCACTTCCTGCCGCAATGAAAGACCCGTGCCTTTCGGCCACCCCAAGTCGAGGTCGGTCAAGGCGACTGGCGTATCCCACTCGTTACCTATCTCCTCTAATTGTGGCGGAACTCGGAGGAGTGCTCTGTGTTGCAGTCGTCGGTTGACGATTGGGAGCGCAGTTCGCCGAGAGGCAACGGAGGTTCGGTATTTCCTCCGCCTTCAGGGAAGAAGAACTTAGCTATCACAATGGTTACACCCATTACCTGAATGACTACTGAGCCAAAGAACCCTGTTGCTACTACGCCTTTGAACTCGTCGGCTGCAACTAGCGCCCGTAGACCATACCCCGTTCCCACAATCGTCAAAATCAGAATGCCCGTGAAGAGGCAGAGGAAAACGGTACGCCATATCTGGTCCGACTTTAATCGGCCCTTGTGTACCGCCATTATCTCTTCGGCGTCAGTTGTTGCTGCCTTAGCTGTTTTCACAGCTTCAGGGGATTTTGCCGTGTCTGTCGAGGCTTCCTCTGCCTTCGTATGAAGGAGAGCCTCCTCTTGCTTGTCTAGGTCGACGGAGGGTTGTCGGTTAGGCGACATGCGCTTCGACCTGGTAGTCGTCACGGTGAGGGCTTCTGTCTAGTCTCTGGTATCTCTTCCTGACTGCGGGGATAGATACTCCAAACTTGTCGGCCACTACGGCTTCGGGGACCTTGTCCTCTCGAAGCTTAAGCATCTCCTCCGCGGGCATGAGGAGTTCGCCTGCGAACTCGTCGGCAAAGAACTCGTGGAGGTCGTACTTACCGGGCTGACGGTGGTCTACAAATGAGTACTCATCGTCATTTGCGAGCTCTAGCCTGTCTACTAGGTGCCCAATCTCGTGCGCTAACGTAAACCGCTGGCGTACGGGGGAATCGGTGTGGCTGATATAGATACGGGCACCCTCTTGCTGGTTCTTAACCACTAGGCCGGATAAATGCGGTTCCAGAGGGACTAGGAAGACACGAGCTTCGTAGGCTTCCGCAAGACGGGTAAGGTCTCGAAGTCCTCTATTTCCGATAGGGTGTACCTTTCGGAGTATTCGCGCGTGATGCCGTGCTGCTTCCCAAATGAGCATCTCAAATCACCCCAATCCTTTCTGTAGTTAAGTATACCGAGCTGTCAACTATGTAGGTGGTATATATGCAGCGGTCATCGTGGAGATTACCTGCGCTACCCGTCACCTTGTAGCCTGAGAGCTGCCCCGCCCGACGCGACTCTGCACCGCCTCATGCAGCAGTGCAATCGCGCCGGGCGGTTTCTACGTATGACCTAGGAAAATGTGGCCCGCTGCCGAAAATGTTTCCGCTTCTGCACTCTAGCCGTAGTCGCACACGCGTGTTAGAATGAGGTCAAGTGTCCAGAGTTGATTTAAGGAGCGTACCCAATGGATACATCGTTTTTCGAGCGTCAGCAGGAAGCTATGGCGCGTGTAGCCGAGTCCCAGGAGTCCTACGACCGCGCAGAGGACGCGTACCAGGAGGCAGTAGCCGAGCGCACCGATACCTACAACGAGGTCAAGGCCGAGCGCGAGCAGCGTATGGCAGCCCTTGAGGAGGAGCAGGCGCGGCAGCGTGCCGCGCTTAGCGAGGAGATGGACGCGGACTATGCGGAGACGCTGGCGGAGGCAGACCGCACGGTGAACGCGGCAGTGGAATCGGTCAACGCTGCGCAGGACACTTGGCGGGAGACAATCACGACGGAAGTGGAGTCGAAGACGGTCACTCGACCGCAGATTGAAATGGCGGGCTTGGTGCTGCCGCAGCGTCGCCACACGCACCGAAAGGCTGTTGCGTAGCGGCCTGTAGCTAGCTCCCAGGAGACATTTCCTGGGGGCTTTTTCGTGCGTCAAAACTCGCCCGCTGCCGGGCACTGTGGCAGTCTACAGGCAGCAGGGAACAGGTGGCCTGCGGCAGGTCGCAGGTGGCAGGCAGACTGTACCTTGTACCAGGTGCTAGACCAGGGTCTAGACCATAAAAAGTACGCTTTGTACTAGGGAAACGGGCATAGACGCTTAGCGTTAAAGCCCTAGACAGTTTGGGTTAAAGTCCTAGACTCCGAGCGACAGAAAACCCGCCCCGAGTCCTGTTTTCCCAGGAATGAGGCGGGATTTTGGGGTCTATACCCGGGGAATGAGGGGGTCTTGCGGCCTAGAGCCAGGTACAACCGCCAGTCGAGCCGACATTACCGCGTCGGAGGTGACCCTGAGCCGTGCGAGGTCTGCCACCGCTAGACCTGCCATGCGACAGGCTCCCAGCCCCTTGGTAATGCTCAACCTGTCTAGCTCCGTGAGCTTTTCACAGGCGAGCCAGGCTGCCACATCGCCCGCGTCAAAATGAGACTTGCTTTGGCTGCTCTGTAGCCCCGCCTTGCGGTATTCGTACGTAAATCGCAGCTGCGCCAGCGCCTGCCGCATGAGGCGCGTTGCAGCCTCCGTAGGGGCAGGCGGGGCTTTCACCGGCACCGTTTTCAAGCCAGGCGCGCGAGTAGTTACGAACTTAAACAATCGCTCTTGCGAGACCTCGGCAAGTGTTGCCACCGCCCGACGTGGCACCCCGAAATCGAGCAGCGCGCCTAGCGCGTCGCGGTGCCACTGCAACGTCCCAAGCTGTCCCGCGTGCTCCATGTCGCGGAGCAGTGCGGGGGCTGCGGCCCACATTGCGGAGTCGTCGGCGGCAGTCGCCGCGGCCTGTAGCCGGTGCTCTAGCTCCGCGCGTGCGCGCCCAGCTGCATTGTAAATTTTCTGTGTATCTTTCATAGTTACTCCTTAGTGATAGGTGATGTGCTCGTCGCCCGTAACGCGTGCCTCGTTCCCGCGGTAGGAGGCCGAGAGCACGTCGTACTCGGCAGCCCACGGCAACGGTTTCCCGGCCAGCTCGGAGGCTGTGACCCGCACCCAGGGAAGCTGCGCCAGTTCGTCGCATGTGTAATCCTGCCAGCGCGGGGGCAGCTCTTCGCCCTTTTTGCGCCCCGCTGGTTCCACTGCTGCGTCGAACATTGGAGCTAGGCGCGGAGTCACGCGGGGGATAGATTTGTAGACCGCTTCGACTGTCTTCCACACCTTGCGCACCTCCGCGTTTTTCTCCGCTTCCAAGCGACCTGGCACGTATCCGTACGGCGCTGCAACACGTTGCGCGGTGACTTCACCGCTGGGCAGCGTGCTCATGGCGATGCCTTGCCCCGGAGTGCCGTGTGGTATCGCCGCCGACAGTTCCTTAGCAGTCTCTGCCGCGTCGCCAGCTACCACGCCGAGCGTGTAGGCCTCGGGCACGCCCAGCGAAAGACGAGCTTTGATATTGCCTTTCATGTCGCCAGGAAAAGTCTCCGCGTACAAAGTCTGCGCCACGAAAAGCACATGGATACGCACAGCGCGAGCCTTTTGCAGAACGGTCGTGAGCTTCGCCTGCACACCCGCCCAACCCGCGTTCTGCGGGTGAGATTTAACATTGATGGACTTAGCGAAAGCGCCGTACTCGTCGAACAACACAACGAGCGGACGCGGCTCGTACACCTCACCAGAGATAGCCGCGGCTTTCTGCTGCGAGTAGCGTTGCTCCATCTCCGCATGAACCCACTGGATAAGCCGCACGTGCTCCGCGTCCGTTGACGTGTACATCTGCACATTGGGTAGGTGCTGCACCAACGGTACGTAATCGGAACTACCCTTGCCGTCCGCAACCATCACGTCGGCACCCGCCAGCACGCAGCTGGTGAGCAGCCACGAGGCCCAGAACGATTTACCGCTACCAGTGCCGCCACCAACCAGTGCGTGCGGGGAGCTGGCCATGGCCGCAGACAGTACTTCACCGTCTGCCGTGCGGCCCTGCACCCATGCCAGGCGCGGATACGCGGCAATCGACGACGCGTAAAAATCTTCCAGCGACTCGGTGCCGGTCACATGTAACTGTTCGTCCGCGCTCGGCACCCAGGGAGTCATGCGGGCAGCACGTGGCGGGGTGACGATAGCCACCCGGTCGGCAGCGAGGCGGCGCAGTTCAACGTCGCACTTCACTACACCGCGCAGCTTCTCGACCGTTCGATTCCACACATCGAACCCAACTGTCGGCGGTGTCTTGACGACGAGGTACCCGCGCCCGTCGCCGGTCATGCCCCAGCCCTGCGGGGTAGGACAAAGATAGTTAGTCACGCCGTCCGCGCGTTTAGTTACGTAGGCTAAACCCAGCTTGTGCATGGTCTTGTTCCAATGTGCCAGGGTCGTGGCCTGCACCAGCTCCCAGAGGCCGCGCGCGTCACGCTTGACTAGCTGATAGCCGCGGGTGGCCTGCATATCGTGGCCTGCGACCTGTGCCGCGAGGCCGGTGCCGGTCACGTCGTAGAACCCGGCAGAGCGCAGGGCTTCCACAGCGTCGCCCGCGTCCAGCTCTAGTGTCAGCCCCACGCTGTCAGGCTCAAGACGTACCACGTGGTCGTGCCACGGTTGCGGAGAGAACACTGCTCCGTACACGCGCAGCAGGTCACGCACCGCTTCGGCGGGGAGCTTGCCCACACCCGGCTCATGGAAACTGCCGCCTTTTACATGCTGGGCTAGCTGTGCGTACTTTCCCCGGTATGCTGCGAGGTCGGCCACAGCCTCCTCGATAAGTGCCGGGTCGCAAAATCCCTCGTCTACCGCGTCCGTCTCTGTCGCCTGCTCCGTGTCGCCGGTAACCTGCGGCAGGAGGTCGTCGCCAAGACCGGCGAAAAAATCTTTAGCCATTTTTAACTCCTTAAACGTTCGTCCATGATTCCGTTGCGACCTCCGCGTCGGGCCGCTCGGCAGTGGTCATAGTGAAAACAAAATTTCCGTTCGCCCGGTCAATGTGGAAGTCGAACAGGTCTTTTACATTCAGCCGTCGCCTAATGATTTCCTCGACCTTTTCCAGGTCAGCCAGGCGGTACTGGCTGGGCGCGTAGATACGAGCTTCCACGTCGCCGGACTCTGCTAGTGGGGTCAGCACCACCGTGTAGCAGCCCGTGCGGAAAGGCTTGCCATCCTTGTCGTACGTCGTTTTCGCCATGCCGCCCGCCTCTAGCGCGTCGTCCAAATCGGCGAAGCGCCCGCGCCCGGTTTTCTGGTCAAATACCACCGTCACCGCGCTGTGTGGCGGCACCTGCACCTCGTAGCGGCGACCCTTGAACCATGCGACGAGCCACAGGGCAATGGCTGCTACTGCCGTGTACCCGGCAGCGGCGTTATGCAGCAGCACCGAGACCACGTACAACACCGCGAGGACTGCGAGCCACCGCAGCCACCGCCTGCGCCAGGTGGGCTGCCAGAGCCACCGCGGGGTGTTGAAATGCGGCAGGTTCCACTGCGGGCGGGGCAGCCCCAGCCGGTCGAGCAGCCCGACGCGGCTGTCCGTCTCCTGTGGCTGGGCAAAATCAATATCCGGGTCGGCGACCGGCTGCATGAGTGCCGTCTCTGTATCGTCTACTGGGTAGAAAGCCCGCGTTTCGTCAGTCATCGTCACTCCCGCAAATCATGCTGTATGCCACCAGGTACGTCGCGTACGGCTGCCGCACGCGCCCCTCGTCCAGTGCCTTGTTGTAAATGCTGTAGCGCTTCGAGTCGCTAACCTCACCGCACACCCATGCTTCTTGTGGCAGCTCCGTGCGCCAGCCACGGTCGCACCCGTCGGGCACGAGATAGGTGTCAGCAGTCGGGTCGGCGTTGACTTGGAACGCGGGCGGGGTGCCAGTGCCCAGCCACTGGAAGCAGGCTTTCAGAATGTCAGGACGGTAGGGGCGAACCTGCCCGAGGTCGTCCACGAGCTGCTGGCCGCGCTCATACGGCGACGACGTAGTGGACGGCGACGGCGACGGGGTAGAGGAGGCCGCCGAGGTTGGGCTAGCAGTCACCGCCTCGCGGCTGGTACCGGCACCATGCGGCAGCCACAGCCACACGGTGAGCAGTGCCAGCGCCGTGCAGGCAGCGTATGCCAGGCGCGACACGTCACGCGGGTGCGGGCGACCCCCGCCGTATTTCGCCGTGACCGGCTCGGGGCCGGGTAGCGTCGAGGAAAATTCTTCAAACTCGCGCTGCGGCCCGTCGCTGTGGAACGGTGGTACATCGAGGATTACCGATTTCACTGTGCTACCTCATCTCTAACTGTCACTGTGACGATTCCCTGTGTGCTCACAGCATGCCTCCTAGCAGGTGGAGGAGCTGGCTCGGGTCGATTCCCGCAGCTGCGCCGCCACCACCAGCCAGCAGGAAACCCAGGCCGACGTAACCGAGTTTCTTTTTCAGTGACTTGCTCATTTCCCGGTCACCAGCCCCAGCGCCTCGCGCAGTGGGCGGGCAGGCCACCGCAGTACGCGACCGACCTGCACCGCGACGATTTCCCGGTCTCCGACGCTGACGCGTCGGGCGCGTGTCAACGTGCGGGGGTCAACGTGCAGGAGGTCGGCGGCCTGCTCCGTGGACAGGGTGGAGGGGGTGGGTTTAGACATTAGAGTTTGCCTTTCACTGCATCATCTGTTATCTAGCTACATTTTACTACCACTCGGGGCAGTAAAGTCAAGTGTTATGACTTAACTTTCTTGTTAAGAAAGCGGGTCGGGTTTAGAATGGTGCTGTGGCAGGACATTTCCGCAGGTCACTGGCAAACATGCAGGTAAAAGCGGCGAAGTTCTGACACAGCGAAAATCAGTTTGACAGCAGGAGGTTTTGACCATGACCACCGGATTACCCCCGATTACCTACGGTGACGATACGCTGCGTTATCTCCGCACAGCGCCGCCCGAGGCAGTGCAGCAGTGGGTACGCGAGCAGGCCGCCGTTATCCGCGACCTCGACCTACCTAGCAGTCAGCGCGGCTGGGTTATCGACGAGGGGCCAGTGCCGCTAGAGCTGGCTCCTTACTGGGCCGTACGTCGCGCGCTGCGGGGGCGTGGCCGCGACGAGGAGGTGACCCAGGCGCTCGATAGCCTGCGGCACCCCGCCGAGGAGGTACCCAACGGTTATGGCACGGCTTTCGTGGCGCGCTGCTCTATCTGTGGCAAGCCACTGACTAACCCGCGCAGCTTGGCGCGTGGAGTCGGCGACGAATGTTGGGGAAAGGTGGGTGTGTAATGCGCCCGCGGCTGATAACCGAGGAGCGCACCGACATTGTGCGCTGGCTCGACGAACGAGGAAAAAGCACGGCAGAAATCGCCGATATTTTGCGCGTTAGTCCCTCTACCGTGCAGCGAATGAAAAGGAGCATGTAACCATGGAGAATTTCGACAAACCACTGGCCGCAGTGATTGCGCTGGTAGCCGTGACCTGCCTTGCTATCGCGGGGCTGCTCACCGTTGCCGTGTACCGGGCGCAGGACGCGGCGCAGCCGCCAGGCGCGGCGCGGGAGGTAGATACGAGCGGCGACGGCTACGCAACTGTGCCCGCGCGGGGTGTCGCGCCCGACGACGCGGGGCGGCTGTAGTTGTAGGCACTGCCGAGGAGGGGCCGGGAATTTTCCCGGCCCCTTTTTCTATGCGTGGGATAAGGGAGACTGCCGCTGCAACCCCACTACAACCTCACTGCAACCTCGGGGTTGTAGTGGGAGTGATTGGCAGTGACCTAGAATGGGTATAGGCGCAGGTAAGTAAGGTTCTGTCACCCCGCACCAGGGGATAGCAGGGAGTTCAAGTCTCCCCAGGCGCACACATAAATACCCCGTGACTATGCAGGTCACGGGGTATCTTCGTTCTCCACCCCGTCAGATTTTCCGCCCTCATTAGGCCGCGTGCCCAAAATCTGGCCCATTTCCCGCCCGAAGCTATTCCAAGGTCGCTAATCTCCCGTGCACGGTGTAGAACCATGACTATGAAAATTGTTGTCTGCGTCGTTTATCCCCGCTATCCGGATAACACTGAACCTCTCGGCGGGTTCGTCGAGTCCGAGGAGACCGCCCGCAAGATAGACGACTGGTGGCGTGCACAACCTGGCGACATGATTGGTACCTGGGAAGATTTCGAGGTCGAGGTCAATAGTCGCGACCAGATTCTCTACGGGGTATTTAGTGGTACGCCCGCCCACAAGATTGACGAGCCAGACTACTACGACCCTATATGTCACGGGGTGTACACCGACCGTAAGGTGGCTGAACACGCAGCTAAGCCGGAGACAATGTGGGAGGCCAACAACTGCCCTCCTAAGTTTGTGCTTCCGTTCCGTCTGGGCTGGAAATTTGACCGGTATTTCCCCGATGGAAAACCCTGGCCGCCAGACCGGTCGTAGACCTGCGACAGTTTTCGCATCGATAAGGGGAACGCAAGACGGGGCAGCCGCACAGCGCGCGTGAGTACCATTCTGGGAAACCTCTGTCCGCTCATTCCACTGCGTAGGGCAATCGAATCTGTCGATACAATGACGCTGATCGAATCGTATCTTGAATCGTAAGGTGGAAGCAGGGAGGCAACATGAGCATTTCGATGCATCTGGATGAGTACATGGCGCGTCGTGGCATAGTTCCCGACGACACTGTGGTCAACGATGATCCCTGCGCAATCTTCGACGGCAAGGTCGAGCGCGATGGTAAGTCGCAGCAGGACCTTGAAGAGTCAGAGCGGCGCTTAGAAGAAGCGGAGTCCACAATTCTGGATATGCTAGGCGATTAATCGAGGAAAGATTGAGCGTTCTCGGCGCCCATTGACACGCATTCCGGGTGTGATGTTCATCACCGATTGGGCATAAATTGGCTCGGTCTTCCGGGTTTTATTTTCCACCGCCGGCGCTGCCAGGGTGGTGAAGCGCAAGCAACTTCTCGACAGGGGAACACTGTTTCCTACCTGCGAAGTTCTTGCGCTTTCGAAGCGTTGTGCTCGCTGATTTCGCAGCCGTGTTCAGCCTCTCGTTTTGGGGCTGCAAATTATCTTCGCGTTGATGGCGCCGCGAAACTGCGCGAGAAAAACATGATGGATTCCTCATGATTTATGGCATAGTGTCCTGGCAAGGATTTGGAAACAAAAGATGTTTTCATTTCGTACTCCACAAGACAAGGACCTCAGCCACGTGAAATACGAAAAACTCGCCACTTTGCAGACCAACGTCGTAACTGCTCCAGACCTGGGCACTTTTGCAGTCACTTTCGCCGGTCAATCGCAACCATGGCTGGACACTCTCTCCAGCGTCATGGCCAGTGGCAACTCAAAGAAACTACGGGAAGTTTTCACTCGCGCTGAGGAACTGCTCGCACCGCTTGACGACGATCTCATCGGCCAGCTTCCCGCAGGTTTCGACCCCTTCGGCTGGGCAATCTCACTCGTTACAGACGAGCCATTTACCGGAGATACAACCAACCCTGCGGTCAGCGTCCCGGGCATCGTCTTGGCACAGTTGGGCATTGTCGAGTTGCTGGAAAAGCAGGGAATTAATATCACCGAAGCGGTAGCGGTAACCGGTCATTCGCAAGGTGTTCTTGCCGCTGAGATTGTCGCTCGCCCAGAGAAGGCAGCAGAGCTTCTGGCGCTAGCTCGCCTCATCGGTGTGGCGTGTGCGCGCGGAAGCCGAGTAGCCGGATTTGGGCGCGCGCCGATGATGAGTATCTCTGGCCTGACGGTCGAGGAGTTGGAGCCTTTCCTCCCCCAGGGCTGTGTCATCGGTCTGAAGAATACGCAGACTACCAGCGTAGTTATCGGCAAGCAGGATGAACTAGACCAGCTGGCAGAGCAGCTCACAACGCAGCAGCCGAAGGGTCGGAAAGTCGAATGTACAGTTCTGCCAGTTAGTGGTGCATTCCATCACCCAGCGCTGGTACCTGCTGTGGCATGGGTAGTGGAGCGAGCTGAGCGCATTGGGCTAGATGCGGAAACGGCGGACCGGCTTGCGCGTGCAATCTTGGTTGACCCCAGTGACTGGAGCGCCGAGGTACGGGGGCTCATCGACCAAGGAGCAACCACCATTTTGGATTTGGGGCCGAACACAGGCGTCGTCAAGCTGACAGAACGTAACGCTGAAGGCTATGGCGTGGCGGTGATTCCTGCGGCGACAGCTGCGGGTAGGGGCGTCCTGTCTGAGAGCGACATTGAGCATCCGACATCGTGGCTGGAGTTTGCGCCGCGTCTGGTCACTGGAGACAAGCCCCGTGTCGAGACGAAGTTCACCAAGTTGACCGGGCGCTCGCCAATTCTGCTCGGCGGTATGACCCCGACAACCGTTGACCCTGAGATCGTGGCGGCTGCTGCGAATGCGGGGTTCTGGGCGGAGCTGGCCGGTGGCGGCCAAGTCACGCCGGAAATCTTCGAGGCTAATGTGGCGCGACTCTCCGATCTGCTCGAGGAGGGGCGCAGTGCACAGTTCAACACCATGTTTTTGGATCCGTACCTGTGGGGTTTGCACATTGGAAGCCGCCGTTTGCTCCCGCGCGCAGTGGCAGCGGGGCGACCGATTGATGGAGTCACCATCTCCGCGGGAATCCCCGAGGTGGACGAGGCAGTTGAGCTAGTAAAGCAGCTGCGTGAGGGCGGGATTCCGCATATCTCCTTCAAACCGGGCACAATCGCACAAATCGAGTCGGTGCTCGAAATTGCAGACACCTTGGCGCAGCAGGGCACACCGTATCCAATCATCATGCAGGTTGAAGGTGGGCGTGCCGGCGGCCACCATTCCTGGGAAGACCTCGATGACCTGCTAATTAACACCTACGCAAAGATCCGCAAGCGAGATGTGGTGCTTGCTGTTGGCGGCGGTATCGGCAAGCCAGAACAGGCCCGTGATTATCTGATGGGCACGTGGTCGACACGGTACGGATTGGCGCCGATGCCGGTCGATGCTGTCATCATCGGCACAGCTGCGATGGCAGCCAAGGAGTCGACCGCCTCTGAGTCCGTGAAACAAATGTTGGTCGACACCGTCGGCACTGACAACTGGATTCCCGCTGGTAGCGCCATGGATGGCATGGCGTCGGGGCGCAGCCAGTTGGGTGCTGATATCCACGAAATTGATAACGCCGCAGCACGCGCAGGCAGATTGCTTGACGAAGTCGCAGGTGACCTCACTAAGGTGACTGAACGACGCGCAGAGATCATCGAGGCGATTAACGCCACCGCGAAGCCGTACTTCGGAGATGTCAGCACCATGACGTATGCCGAGGTGCTGAACCGCTATCTCGAACTGTGTGCGCCCGAAGGGACGTTCCTCGATCCAACGTGGTCGACGCGCTTCGTCGCACTCGTCGACCGCGTAGAGGCACGACTGAATGCAGTCGACGCGGGCACGTTTGACGCGCTTGCCGACGGCGACAGCTTGCACACCCAGCCGCAGAACGAAATCTCGCGACTGTCCGGCCTGCTGGATCTGGATACCCAGCTCCACCCAGCAGATGTCACCTTCTTTATCTCTGAGCTCTGCCGCACACCTGGCAAACCTGTGCCATTCGTTCCGGTTATCGATGATGAGGTTCGTCGCTGGTGGCGATCGGACTCCCTATGGCAGGCGCATGACTCTCGCTACGATGCGGATCAAGTCTGCATCATCCCAGGGCCGCAGGCTGTTTCGGGCATTACCCGCGCGAATGAGCCAGTAGCGGAAATTCTGGGTCGGTTTGAAAAAGCTACTGCACAGGCATTGACGGATACCGGCTACCTGCCGGAGGCACCTGTTGACGCCCTCAGCCGGATGCTCGCAGCACCTGTGATTTGGTGGGCTGGTCGACAGCAGCCGAATCCGGCGCTGGCACTTGGCGCGGAACATGAGTGGGTATGTGTATCTGACGCAAGTGATGTCTCTCGTTCACAACGCCTGGAGCACCCAGGTACTGGTGCCATTTTGGAGACCATTGGAGCTGATGGCAGCAATGATGAGGGCGGGGAGGAGCTCGTCTGGGCACAGCTGACCGTTCCGCTGCCCGATGCTGCGGGGGAGAATACGCAACTGCGAATTCGCCTGTGCCAGAGTGCAGCGGTGGGCGCAGTGCCCGTCGTCAAGCATGAGGATGCGGCAGCCGCGATGCGGGAGCTGACGCGAATCGCGGCTGGCGGTGAGCTTGCAAACATCGTCGATGGGGTCGCGGAGTGGGAATCCGTGTGGGATCCGATGGCGATGGCTGACTACGATGCGGTCACTATTGCAGCTGCCGGCGATGAGTCACAGGCGACGGTGCCGGACGCGTTGGTCGGGCATGCTTGGCCAGCGATTTTTGCGGCAGTCGCGCAGGCGCGTACTGAGACCGGCATTGATGTTGTTGAGGGCATGCTCGCGCTTGTTCACCTTGAGCATCACATTCGTATGATTGGAGCTCTGCTGCAGGAAACCACAACGTTGCGGATTAGTGCGCGTGTCGACGAGGCCGTTGATACGGACTTAGGGCGACTAGTTGTGGTGCGCGCGGAGGTTCGTGATGGCGATACGCTGCTCGCCACCTTGAGTGAACGCTTTGCCATTCGTGGCCGAAACGGCGGCGAGACAGCGCGGACCAATACTGTGCCATTTCCAACGGTCACGGATACGCCACGGAGTTTCCGCGGTGCCTTGACCGTGGAAGCGCCTAAGGCGATGGAGCCATTTAGCTGTGTCACGGGCGATCGCAATCCTATCCACGTCGATTCCCGGGCAGCAGCGCTAGCTGGTCTACCAGGGGTTATTGTCCATGGAATGTGGCTGTCGGCGATGGCCGAGCATGCGGCTGTTGCCACGTCGGATGCCGGCATTGGCAATCGGGTGATTGAGTTCACTGCGACTATGCTGAGTCCGGTTCTACCTGGTCAGGAAGTGAAATTCTCTGTCGAACGCCGTGGTTTTGATGACCGTCCAGGCGCCGGTGAAGTCCGTGAAGTCACGGCCACAGTAGAGGGCGAGCTGGTACTGACTGCCACTGCTGTAATTGCCGCACCGACGACTGCATATGTCTTCCCTGGCCAGGGGATTCAATCACAGGGGATGGGGCTGTCTGCCCGGACTCGCAGCGTAGCGGCCCGCCGCGTGTGGGACCAGGCGGATGCGATGACCCGAGAGAAGCTTGGCTTTTCCGTACTGGCTATTGTTCGGGACAACCCGGTAGAGGTGGTTGTGGATGGTGTGCGCTATTTCCACCCAGAAGGTGTCCTGAATCTGACTCAGTTCACCCAGGTTGCGATGGCGACGTTGGGGCTGGCGCAGGTTGCGGAGCTCCGTGAAGCAGGGCTGCTGGATGAAACAGCTCACTTTGCGGGACACTCTGTCGGTGAGTACAACGCGCTGGCGGCTTTCGCTGGTGCGCTTGACGCAGATGCCGTGTTGGAGGTTGTCTACCGCCGCGGTTTGACCATGCATGAACTGGTCGAACGTGATGAGCAGGGGAGGTCCAACTATGGTTTGTGCGCCCTGCGTCCGGACAAGATCGGCGTACGCGAGGACGAGGTCACTGAGTTTGTTAATCGGTTGTCGCAGGAAACCGGTGAGTTCCTCGAAGTCGTAAATCTCAACCTGGCAGGCAAGCAGTACGCCGTCGCCGGCACCGTCGCGGGCCTTGCGGCACTGGCTGAACAGTGCGAGCGCCGCAGCTCGGACGGCAAGGGATACGTGCGTATCCCAGGTATTGATGTGCCATTCCACTCCAGTGTCCTACGCGACGGTGTGGATTCCTTCCGTAAACACCTGGAGCGGCTGCTGCCAGCGGAAATCGCTCCAGAACGCCTGGTGGGACGCTATATCCCGAATCTCACCGCGACCTCTTTTGAGCTGACCGAGAAGTTCGTCCGCCAGATGGCTGCAGTCGTCGACTCAGACATTCTGGAAAACATCCTTGCCGACTTTGATACTGCTGCTGAAAACCCGGCGCGCCTGGCCCGCATGTTGCTGGTCGAGTTGCTGGCCTGGCAATTCTGCTCACCGGTGAGGTGGGTCGAAACTCAGGATCTGTTGCTTGAGGATCTCGGTGTCAGCCACATTATTGAAGTCGGTGTAGGTACAGCGCCCACACTGGCAAACCTGGCTGCCCGTACCTGCCAGTTGCCCCGCCACCGAAGCCGTGACATTCGAGTGCTCAATCTCGAGCGTGATGCTGATGCAGCGTTTATGCGCGACCAAATTCAGCCGGAAAAGACTGAGCCCGAGTCGGAGGTGACACCAGAGCAGGACGCGGCGCAGACCCTATCTGGAGCAGCAGGAGCATCGGGAGAAGCAGGATCAGCGGCGCCGGCGGTATCCGCAGACCAATCCGCGGCGACCGAACAGGCAACCACGATCACGAGTGCTGCCACTCCGGCTGCCGAAGTTGCTGATATCGCAGTCAGCCCGGCAGAAGCGCTGGAAGTTCTTATTTGCCAATGGACGAAGGTGCGCCCCGACCAGCTCGGCGCCGCCGACTCCATTGAGACTCTGGTCGATGGAGTCTCATCTCGACGCAATCAACTGCTGCTCGATCTCGGAGTGGAATTCGACCTCGGTTCAATCGAAGGGGCCGCAGATGCGGAACTGGCTGATCTAAAGGACAAGATTGATAGCTTGGCCAGTGGGTATTCGGCATTCGGTCCGATTCTCTCCGAAGCCATTGCCGACGGTATTCGCCGGATTACCGGTCCTGCCGGTGCAGGCGCGAATTACATCGATGACTATGTGGTCGATGAATGGCAGCTCGGCAAGGGGTGGGCAACCGCAGTTAGCGCCGAGATGATGCTCGGTACTCGCGAGGGCGCATCCCTGCGCGGCGGTGATCTTGCGCATCTGGCACCGGCCGCCCCAACCAGTACTGCTGAACTCAACCAGCTGATCGATGAAGCAATCCTCGCGGTCGCCTCGCAGCGAGGTGTATCTGTCGCTAAGCCGTCGGCAAGCGACAGTAGTGCTGGGATGGTCGACTCGGCTGCACTCACTGAGTTTGCAGATAAACTGACTGGTCAACGAGGAATTCTTGCCACCGCTGCACGCACGATTCTGGAGCAACTCGGCCACGAGATTACCGGTGCCATTGACTTCGATGCCGAAGACGCCGACAGCAACCTGGTAAATCTCGTCACTGCTGAACTCGGTGCGGACTGGCCGAAGCTGGTCACCCCGACGTTTACGCCCACCAAGGCAGTGCTGCTCGACGACCGCTGGGCCACCTCCCGCGATGACCTAGCACGCCTCTGGGCAGCCGCTGATGAAGACGTGGCTGACACCGCGCCGGGCAGTATCCACGAAACCGCAGTCGAGCAGGCACAGTGGTGGGCTGCCAAGGCAGACGCGGCAGGGCGAACACAGTTGGCGAGTATCTACCGACAGCTGGCGGATGAGTCCATCACGAATGTGGACGAACTATCGATGAATGCCGACATCGCAGTTGTTACCGGTGCATCGCCAAATTCGATTGGCTCCGCTGTGACTGCACAGTTGCTGTCTCAGGGAGCAACCGTTGTTGTCACTACCTCACGCCTGGGACATGAGCGCCTGAGCTTCTACAAGCAGCTCTACCGCATGCATGCGCAGGGCGAGGCGAAGCTGTGGGTGGTACCGGCGAACCTGTCCAGCTTCCAGGACCTGGATTCCCTTATCGACTGGATCGGAACCGAGCAGACTACGACGATTGGTGCGGAAGTGGTTGTGACCAAGCCTGCACTGTCACCGACGTTGCTATTCCCGTTCGCGGCGCCTACGGTTTCGGGTTCGCTTGCCGACGCCGGTCCTGCGTCCGAGACCCAAATGCGTCTGCTTCTGTGGTCGGTGGAACGACTCATCGCAGGGATGTCAGCACTTGGCGGGGACAATAATCTGGACCATCGTTTGCATGTGGTGCTGCCGGGTTCACCGAACCGTGGTCGCTTCGGCGGTGATGGTGCCTATGGTGAAGCCAAGGCCGCACTCGATGCAGTGGTGGCGCGCTGGAATGTGGAGGACGCTTGGCGCACCCGCACCACTCTGGCTCATGCACAGATTGGTTGGGTTCGAGGCACCAACCTGATGGGTGGAAACGACCCATTGGTTGCTGCAGTGGAAGCAAAGGGAGTACGCACCTTCTCCACCGAAGAAATGGCAGCTGAACTCATTGAGCTCGCGAGCTCGGAGGCTCGGAAGAAGGCACAAACCCGCCCGATTCAGGCCGATCTCACCGGCGGATTGGGTGACGTCGACCTCAACATTGCGCAAATGGCGCAGGAGGCTGCACAGGCGGCTGCCCCAGCAGCTCAAAACTCTGAGATCTCTAGCGGGGCGAGCTCGCAGGAGCCGTCGTCAAGCCGTGTTTTGAGCGGCCTGCCAAGCCCTCGCCGACCAATTGCGCAGACAACACCGACCTTTGGTGACATCGCAGCGGCTCTGGAGGACATGGTGGTCATCGTGGGCGCCGGTGAGCTTGGGCCGTACGGTTCTTCCCGGACGCGCTTTGAGGCTGAAGTCGATGATATTTCTGCAGCAGGAATTGTGGAATTAGCCTGGTCAATGGGGTTGATTTCCTATGAGGGTGGCTGGCGCGACGCCGACGGGCAACCGTTGGCAGAAAGCGACATTGCTTCGCGTTACCGCGATGAAGTGCTGGCGCGAGTTGGTGTGCGTCGTTACGCCGATGATGGCGATTTGGTTGATAATACGATGACTGAGCTGACCACGGTCTACCTGGATCGTGCGTTGAGCTTTGCTGTGCGTGACCGCGCGGCAGCGGAGACTTTTGTCAGTTCCAACCCGGACAACACCACTGCGAGCTTCGATGCCGAGACAGGGCAGTGGCTTGTGACACGGGCTGCTGGCACACCAGTGCAGGTTCCGCGCCGAATGGCGATGAGCCGCTATGTTGGCGGTCAAATTCCGCAGGGCTTTGACCCGGCACGATACGGTATTCCGGCAGACATGATGGACAATCTGGACCGCGTGAGCTTGTGGAACATTGTCTGTACTGTCGATGCCTTCTTGTCATCGGGCTTCAGCCCAGCGCAACTGCTGGAAGCGGTCAACCCGGCGCGAGTGTCGTCGACACAGGGCACAGGTATTGGTGCGATGGAGTCGCTGCGCAGTCTCTACATCGACGGCCTGCTGGGGCAACCGCGAGCCAATGACGTCCTGCAAGAGGCATTGCCAAATGTTATTGCCGCCCACGTTATGCAGTCGTATGTCGGTGGCTACGGGCAGATGATTCACCCTGTCGCAGCCTGTGCGACGGCAGCGGTGTCGGTGGAGGAGGGCGTCGACAAGATTGCCCTGGGTAAGGCAGATTTCGTTGTCGCAGGTGGCTTCGATGACCTATCCACAGAGGGAATTACAGGTTTCGGCGACATGGCCGCCACAGCTGACTCCGCCACCATGGAAAACAAAGGCATCGACCAAGCGTACTTCTCCAGGCCGAACGATCGTCGACGCGGAGGCTTTGTGGAATCGCAAGGCGGTGGCACGGTGCTGTTGGCTCGCGGAGACATCGCTCGTGACATGGGGCTCCCCGTGCTCGGTGTCGTCGCATACGCCCAGTCCTTCGCCGACGGCGCGCACACGTCCATTCCGGCGCCGGGTTTGGGTGCGCTAGCGGCCGCTCAGGGCGGCGAGAAGTCTCGATTGGCTCGCGCACTTGCAGTACTCGATGTCACTGCGGATCAGGTCGCGGTGTTGTCCAAGCACGACACCTCGACCAATGCCAACGACCCAAATGAGTCCGAACTGCATGAACGCATTGCAGATGAACTCGGTCGCGAGCGCTCTAACCCGCTGTTGGTGGTCTCTCAGAAATCGCTGACGGGACACGCTAAGGGTGGTGCTGCAGCGTTCCAGATCATTGGTCTGACCCAGGTATTGCGCAGCGGCATTGTGCCAGGTAATCGATCGCTGGACTGCGTCGATCCCGCATTGGCTGCGCATTCGCGTCTGGTATGGCCAACGAAGGCAGTCAATTTCGGCAATACGTTGCCGCTGAAGGCTGGCTTTGTTACCTCGCTCGGGTTCGGACATGTCTCGGCACTGGTGGCAGTCGTGCATCCGGAAGCTTTCTACCAAGCGATAGTGCAGCACGATGGCGCTGAGGCTGCGGAGCGTTGGCGGTCCGCGGCGTACAACCGCGAAGCGGCTGGTCTGCGTCGCATTGATGAGGCTATTTACGGTGGAGAAGCCCTCTACGAGCGTCCACGCGAGCGAAACCTGGCGGACGGTGGTCGGTTCGGTTCACCCGCTGCATTGGAAAAGGCAGTTCTGCTTTCCGACGGCGCCCGTCTGATCGATGGTGTCCTCCAGCCATGATTGGCGTAGACCTCGTCTATATTCCGGGCTTCGAAGAGCAGCTGAATATGCCAGGAAGTCAGTTCGCGCAGGCTGTTTTCACACCTGCGGAGCTACTGGTAGCTAGGCGCCGCGGAGCAGTCGGCGGCGCGCTGGCGCGTCACTTAGCGGGCCGCTGGGCTGCGAAGGAAGCCTTCATCAAGGCCTGGTCGCAGACCCTCTTCGGCAGCCAACCGCCGATTGCGCGCGATCAGCTGGACTGGCGGGAAATAGAGGTGCAGCCGGATGCCTACGGTCGCGTGAGCATCAGTCTCCACGGTGCTGTGAGCCGCCATTTCCACGATCAGGAGTGGCAGCTGGGGCCGTCGTTAAGCATCTCGCACGACGGCGACTACGCAATCGCCGTCGTACGCCTGGACTAGTCCGGCACCGCGCTAATCGACGGACTTCTGACGGCGACCGACCAGGATGCCGGCACCGAAGATTAGCGCGCCCAGGATTGCGCCGGTTCCGGCGACTGCGGCGGTTTGGAGCGGGGAGTTGGTCGCGGCCTGCTGAGTCTGCACATCAACTTCGTCGAGGCCATTGCCGGAAGCGTTGGACTTTGCGGAAACCTTGCCAGATGCCTTGGAGGAGCCGCTGGCCTTGGACTCTCCGGTCTTGGAGGCACCGGTCTTCACAGCTTCTTCGCGTTCCTTGGCGGAGCCGCCGACGCTGAGGTCCGTGGCCGTGTCCTGGCTGCGGTCGGAGGAACCGTGAGCAGCAAAGGTGTAGAGCGCGCAGTCATTTTCGACGCAGTTGGCGGCCGAGGTGACGGCCTCGACATTGAGCGTTGTAGAGAAGCTGCCGTCGGAGGACATCTGGGAGGTGCGCACAAACTCAGCGGCGGAGAAAGCATCAGCGTTGGTGGTGGAGAACTTGTTCTTCTCAGCCACTGCGACGTAGATGCCGTTGCCGCTGGTCTTGAATCCGCTGCCGGAGACAGTAATTGCGGTGCTGCCCGATGGGTTCAGTTCCGTGGTGGAGAGGCTTACCGACGGGGTGCCGGTCGAGGAGCTGCTGCCGTTGGAGCTGCTGGAGCCACTGGAAGCGCTGGTGCTACTCGTTCCACTAGACCCTGTGCTGCCACTGGTGCCGGAGCTTGCGCTGCCTGCGGACTGTGAGGAGCCACCGCCGGAGGGCAGGGTAGCGTCCTGCTTGGCAGCTCCGCCGGCAAACGATACCGCGGTCGCCGTGTCCTGGCTGCGGTCGGAAGAACCGTGAGCAGCAATGGTGTAGACCGAGCAAGCGTTCTGCATGCAGTCTGCCGTGCCGAACTTCGCGCTGACCGGAAGATCCACGCTGAAGCTGCCGTCGGACTTCAAGTTGCCGCGAGAGGTAGACACAAACTGGGTATCCGGGCCGAAGGAATCGGCGTTGGTCACATCCATCTGGTCATTTTGCGCGATACCGACGTAGATGCCCGGTCCAGAGGTCTTGAATCCCTTGCCTTCAACTCGAATGGTGTCGCCGCTCGGGTTCAAGTCTGAGGTCTTGGACAGGCTCACCGATGCGTTACCCCGTGACTGCGACGGTGACTGCGAGCCCGACTGTGACTGGGAGCCCGAACCAGTGCTCTGGCCACCGCTCGGTGCCGCGCTGGTGGAACCCTGTGATTGAGCAGCCTGGGAAGTAGCACCCGCCTTGAAGGTGATGGGGACCCACTGGTCATTGCTGCGGTCAGAAAGATTAGGGAACGCAGTAAAGGAGGCTACGTAGCACTGGGTGGAGGTGCAGTCGACATCGCCAAAGCTGGTCGCGACCTTCATCTCCTGCGTAAAACTTCCGTCAGCGCCGACTGTCACCTTGGCCGCTTCGCCGTAGGTCGAAGGGTAGCCCGACTTTGGCTTCTCGATTGTCTGGGCCAGGTAAATATTTGCGTTAGCGGGGTAGCCGACTCCCTTGATGGTCACGGTGGCGCCGTCGGACAGATCGGTGGCAGGGGTCACAGAGAGCTGGCGCTCAGACTGATCGGTGCTGCCGCCGAGAAGGTCGCCGATGCCGGGGAGCGAACCGCCGAGCTGTCCAATCGATGGCAGTGACTGTGCCGATGCGGGGACTGCGGGTAAAAATCCCGTACTCACTACGATTGCCGAAGCTAGAACAATAGAGCGGGGAAGCAGGCTCCGTCGGAAAGCGCCCTGCGTCGTGGACATGTGAACCTCTGATTCTGTTTGGGAGTTCCGGCGCAGGCGCGGCGAAAAACAGGAAATCCCACCGCGCTGACCAGAGTAAAGCGTAAACTAAGGCAAGCCTACCCTCCGCGTATTGATAAGGGCAATAAATGCCCCTGCCGAGGTGGGCGAGGGGCGCTCTCTAGTCTGCGGCCTCCGCGACGCTCATGAGATAAGAGATTGTCATGCGTTTGATTTCCTGCACCGTCAGCTCGTAATGAGCTTCCCGCTCAGCATCGCTTCCCGGATGGTCCACCGCATAATTCAGCAGGGCGTACGTGGCGTTAATCATGAGGTCGGAGATGAAGTTCAGTTCCGCATCGCTTGACGACGGCACCAGCGGGCGCAGCACCTTTGAAATCTCGTTGACCAGGCGTGACTTCGTATCTTCTGCAGTTGCGCGTGTGGCGGGCGTTGATTGAACAGCCAACCATACGGCTCTTCTAGAAACGTCCTCGCGCCAGAGCTTTGCCAGGTGATCGATGAACTCCGAGAGAAACTCCGGCCATTTCAAGGTGGGGACTGTTTCTCCGAAACGTGAGACTTCCTCGATGACGGCCTCAGTGTCCTGACGGTCGAGCTCGCAGATCATCACATACTTGTTTGCGAAGAATTGGTAGAGCGTGCCAATGGGGATATCTGCGATGCGAGCGACTTCGTCGAAAGTGAAAGACTCAAACCCGTGCTCGATGAGCACTGTGCGTGCCGAGCTGAGCATGCGTGCGTACCGCTCTCGGCTGCGTTGCTGAGCCGGAGTGCGACGGGGACGAAGAATATTCGGTGCGTCCTGGGATTGAGTCACTACTACGAAACCGTCTAATCGGGATGATGTGGGAGGAGAGTTTGGGGCCAGGGTCAGAGTAGGCCTTGCGGCTAGTTAGCTTTCGGAAGCCTGTGATTCCACACCCAAGTCACGCAGTACGCGCTGGACGTGCCCCTTGGCGCGAACGTTGTACCAGGCCTTTTCAATTTCTCCATCGGCATTGACCAGGAAAGTCGAGCGGATGACGCCCTGGACAATCTTGCCGTAGTTCTTCTTCTCGCCGAAAGCGCCGAACGCGGTCATGGTTTCCTTGTCCGGATCGGACAGAAGGGTGAAGTTTAAGCCGTGGTCCTCGCGGAACTTTGCGAGTTTCGCCGGCTTGTCCGGAGAAATACCTACGACTGGAATGCCGGCATCGTTCAGGGCAGCGGATTCATCGCGGAAGTCGCATGCCTCAGTGGTGCAACCTGGGGTGTTGGCCCGCGGGTAGAAGTAAATCAGCACGGGCTTGCCCGCGTAGTCCGACAGAGAAACCTGCTCTTCGGCGTCGTTGAACAGAGTAAACGCTGGGGCAGGATCGCCAGCTTCCAGACGGATGTTGTTCTGGCCGTATTCTTTGTCGCTGGAGGAAGAAGTAGTCATGGCTTCATCGTATCGACTCTGGAGCGGTGCGTGTCGACTCTGAAGCAATGCGTTGAGTTTTTCCCCGTGCTCGCCCACGTTGCTGTAGTGGAAGTGTTAGTCTTTTAGGCGAACAATCACTTTAGATATTCAACTTTTTAGGGAGTTTACGTGGCTCGCAGCATTGAAGATATCCAGCGCGATATTGAGCGTAACCGTAACCAGCTCGCCCGTACTCTGGATGAGCTAACCGTGCGAACGAATCCGAAGAACGTTGCGGATGACGCAAAGACCCGTGTTTTCGATGCTCTGAATGAGCCGAAGGTGCAGGCAGCACTGGGTGTCGTTGCCGCACTTGTTGTTGGCGGCATCGCAATGGGCATTCGTCGCAACCGTAACCGCAGCAAGGAAATCGACCGCATTCGCGAGATGATTGAGACTGCTGCTAAGTAGTTTTTCGGTAGTTAGCGCACGCGCTTCGGGTAGTTACCTGGGGCCGTGCGCTTTTGCGTATCTAACCCTTGTTTGAGTCAGGCGTGGGGTGCGAGCGAGGGGTGCAAATTGGCACCTGCGCTTGTTGTGCAACAAAAAGACCGGGAGGGTATTTCTACCTTCCCGGTCTGTATTGTGCGCCATCAGGGACTCGAACCCCGAACCCGCTGATTAAGAGTCAGCTGCTCTGCCAGTTGAGCTAATGGCGCTTACTGTTTCCTGCTTGGTGCTCTCTGTGTGAGCTCCTCGCCGGCAACGAGAAGATATATAACCAGGTTTCTGATTGTTTGTAAAATCGGCTGGTCAGGCCCTGTTTTTTGGTCGGTGTTTTTGCATGTTTTTTGAAAGGTTTTGCGCAACCGTTTGAAAAAAGTTCAAAAAAAGTTTGGAAATCCTCAAAGTGGGGTAGGGCCTGTATCAATGCCATCAACGTTGGGAGTGTGCATAGATGTCGGAGTTACGTTCGACAGTGTTCAGTAACGTCCGGAAGCGTCCGGTGGCACTTTTGAATAGCGAACTGATTACTTTTCGGTAACGCAGCTTCAAGGGGGCGCTGTTTTCCCAGGTCGGTTGAAGTGCCCCGGTTTTTTGGGGTTGCACAGCAATTTTCCAGAGGGTTAACTGTAGGAACCGTTGGGCTACTTTGCGTGCTGCGCCCTGTGAGGGGTTGATGACTGCGATTGGGCAGTCAATAAGGCTTTTCAGTTAGGGCGAGCGTTTTATCGGTGGCTAGTGCCGCTGCAGGGTAGTCTGACCTTTTTCGAGGGCGCACCAGGGGCTGTAGCAGGACTCCGCTGTGTGTCGCAGTGTGTCCCCGGGACTTACTACTTAATAATTGCACTGTTGGAGTGAAGCACGATCATGCGGCAATCTTTTAAGCGCCTGTCGATGGCGGTGGTGACATTTGCGACCACCATCTCGCTAGCTGCTTGTACCGTCGGCGGAGATAATGCCGAGCAGCAAGAGGCGGAGAAGCCAGACGTTGGTCTTGTCGCCAGTGTGAAGGACGACGCCACCGATGTTTCGGTGGTTGACCCGATTTCGGTTCAGGTGGAAGAGGGACATCGCCTGGACAAGGTTGTTATGACCAACCCTGAGGGCAAAGAGGTCAAGGGCAAGCTCGACTCCAGTGGTACCAAGTGGACCACTGCAGAACCCCTGGGCTACTCAAAGACCTATGAGATTAACGCCACCTCGGGCACAGAAAAGCTGGCTACTTCTTTCACCACCGTCGAGCCGACTTCTCAGGTAAATGGTTATCTGTCCCCGCTGGATGGTTCCACCGTGGGTGTCGGTCAGACTATTGCTGTGAAGTTCAGCGCGAGTATTTCGGACCGCAAGGCTGCTGAGGAAGCAATTAAGGTGACCACCGAGCCTAAGGTGGAAGGCGCTTTCTACTGGCTGAATAACAGTGAGGTGCGCTGGCGTCCAAAGGAGTACTGGAAGCCGGGGACCAAGGTTACTGTGAAGTCCGATATTTACGGCACGGATCTTGGTGACGATATGTACGGTGCGGAGTCCGCCGAAACCAGCTTCACTATCGGTGATGAAGTCATTGCTATCGCTGATGATGCGACGAAGACCATGGTCATTAAGAAGAACGGTGAAGTCGTAAACTCCATGCCTATCTCTATGGGGTCGAATGTTCACCCGACTCCGAATGGCCAGTACATCATCGGTGATCGCAACGAGACCATGGTGATGGACTCCCGTACCTACGGCCTGTCTCTGGAAAACGGTGGCTACGTCACGCCGGTTAACTATGCAACGCAGATGTCTTACTCCGGTATCTACGTCCACGGTGCACCGTGGTCAACGTGGGCACAGGGCAGCGTCAACCAGTCTCACGGTTGCATCAACGTCACTGACGCCAACGCTAAGTGGTTCCTGGACAACACTAAGCGCGGTGACATCGTGATTGTGAAGAATACGATTGGTGAGACGCTCTCCGGTGTTGATGGACTAGGTGACTGGAACATCCCGTGGGAGACCTGGAAGAAGGGCAACGCCGACGAGACCAGCTCTTGGTAGTCCATGTCCTCTAAGTGAGGCCATCATTTAAGCCACGCGGGTTAGTCCGTTTCCTAATCACCCAACATTCCCAGCTCCTGCGCCCGAGCAACAGCCGCGGTGCGGGAGCTGACGTCTAGCTTGGTGAAAATATGTACCAGATGCGATTTCACAGTCGCTTCGGTGAGCACCAGCTGTTCTGCAATTTTTCTATTCGACATACCCCGCGCTACCAACTCGAGCACTTCGAGTTCGCGCGGGGTTAGTGCTGTATTGGGGTTGCGCATCCGACCCATCAAGCGCCCGGCCACTTGTGTGTTCAGCACGGTCTCGCCGCGAACGGCACGACGGATACCATCGATGAGCTCCTCCGGAGCGGCATCCTTCAGCAGATAACCAACTGCGCCTGCGGTGACAGCGCCGAGCACATCCGAGTCCGAAGAATAATTGGTCACCACCAACACTTCTGGAGCCTTTGCGCCGCGCCCGGCCAGTGCGCGGATGGCTGCGGTGGCATCAACTCCGCCTGCGCGGGTAGCAGTGCCAGGGGCCTCACCAAAGCGAAGGTCCATGAGTACCAGATCGATGTGGTCGCAAGAGTCGTCGTCAAGCGATGCACGCACCTTCTCGACCGCCTCGTCACCGCTGGCCGCCTCGCCAACCACGACGATATCCGGCGCCGATTCAACGACTGCGCGAAGACCAGCGCGGACGATGGGGTGATCGTCGGCGATGAGGACTCCGATGGGCATGGTCACCTGGCTAACTCCTCGGGTGATGTGAATGGTCGTTTCCTACCTGCATACCAGGCGCGGGACTTTAAGAGGCGAGCTCGTGCGGGATGCTGACGCTGACACCGCAGCCACGCCCCGGTTCCGACTCGATGGTGAAGGTGCCGCCGAGCTTCTCCACGCGTCGGCGCGCGTTGGCGATCCCCACGCTGTCGTCGTTAGTTGGTGCGGTGGGGTCGAAGCCGATGCCGTTGTCGACGCAGTCGAGCAGAATCTCGTCGGGCTGGTAGGTCAGGGTGACACGGCAACGTGTGGCGTGTGCATGCTTGACGACGTTCGCCAAGCTCGCCTGGGCCACCCTGATGATGGTTGCTTCGACGGTGGCCGGCAGCCGCGTGGGTGTGCCGTCGACGCAGAAGCTGACAGCATCGCCCAGCACCGTGGAGGAGCAGACTTTCTCCAACGCACCGGATAGGTCTGCGCCTTCGAGGGGAGCCGGCTGAAGTGCTGCGATGATGCGCCGGGTCTCGGCGAGATTGTCGGCCGCAACCTTGCGGGCGAGCTGTAGCGAATCCACCGAGGTCTGGTCATGCTGAGTGGAAGCACTTTTCATGCGGGACTCCACCGAATGCAGTAGCAGCTGGATGGAGGAAAGCCCCTGCGCCACGGTGTCATGAATATCGGCTGCGAGGCGTGCGCGTTCGTCCAGCTCACCGGCACGACGGGACAGTGCTTCCGAGTGGGCGCGGGCGGCTGAGAGCTCCTCCAGCGCCTTGGTCTTTTCGATAGTCTCCTTCTGCAGGAGCCGGAACCCCAGCCCCACCGTAAGTACAAACGTCCCGCCCAGAATGGGGCCAAGGACACCACCAAATGTCAGCGGAGTATGAATAGCGATAGCGCCAATTGCCGTCGCCGTTGTCGCTGCTACCATGATTACGGCCGTAAGACCGCCGGTTACCTGCAGAATTACGAAAAACAGTGGGAAAACCAGGAACGAGGCATCCAGCGTTGCAAACGCCAACGCCGCCCAGCACAGCAGCAGAATCACAAGCCAGCCCAACAGCAGGCCACGCGGCTTAGTCAGCGCGACCTCGTTGGCTACGTTGCCATGCCGAGCCCGCCCAATCGGCCCAATGGAACCTGCGATGTACACCGCTAGAAAGCACGCCGCATAGGTGATGATTCGCCACTGCGGATCCGGAACCACGCATACCGCCAGCAGCACCAGCACCAAAACATCCAGGGCAAACCGCAGTAATTGCCAGCTGCGGTTCAGAGTCTCAGGAGTATCCACGCTCTCGAGCTTAGGGCAGTTCCGCCTGCCAAAACACCGCTGACGAGCCGGAATTGTCAACATCAACCGAAAGTTGGAGACGAAGTTCAACCTCCATGGCGATTAAATCCGCCTTTGAATCCACGACCATAATGAATATGTACCAGTCAATGAAAGAACTTCGAGCCGCTCCAGGCCGTGCCGCACTGATCACCATCACCGTCGGGATGATTGCTGTGATGGTCACGTTCCTCTCGGCTTTGGCTGCAGGCCTGTCCGCCCAGTCCGTCTCCGCACTTGACGAGGTCTACAGCAAAAACGATGCCGTCGTCGTCTCCGAGGGGGCTACGTCGTTGTCGTCGTCAAGCATCGGCGAGACGGCGCGAAAGAGCGTCCAGACATGGGCGAGCGACAACGGCGCAAATGTCCGCGATGTCTACGTCAGTCGTGCGCGCGTCGATGAAACGCCCGTCACCGTCATCTCCGACTTTTCGCTTAACGACGACCAGGTGGCCGTCACCGACGGCGTCAGTGAAACCGCCATTGCGGAAGGTGACTCGCTGACCCTGTCTGGCGCGATGGGCGAGCACGAGGCCACCGTTGCGCGCGTGGCGGGAGATAAGTGGTTGGACCACCAAGCGGTCATTTATGCCGGGCGCGGCGTGATGGAAGACCTGACGCCGGGGCAGATGGTGCCAGCGGCGATGGTTGTCGACGAGTCCGCGGCGCAGCTGCCGAATGTCTCGGAAGGAACCATTCTGCGCGACGGCGAGCGCAATAACCTGTCGGCTTCCTACCAGGGTGAGCAGACCTCGCTGAACGCGATGACCTCGATGCTGTATGTGATTTCTGCGCTGGTGGTAGGCGCGTTCTTCACCGTGTGGACCGTTCAACGACTGCGTGGTGTGGCCATTTCCTCGGCGCTCGGTGCGTCCCGCTCCGTGCTGGTGGCTGACTCTCTGGCGCAGGTCCTGGCCGTGCTGGCAATCGGAGTCGGTGGCGGTGTTGCGGTGACTGCAGCGGCGGGCTGGGCTCTGCAGAGCGGCGACGTCATGCCAATTGTGGTCGATGCTTCCACGACCGTCGTGCCGGGGCTCATTCTGGCCGTGACCGGCGTAGTTGGTGCGCTGCTGGCACTGGTGCCGGTATTCCGCGTCGATCCGACCACCGCATTGGCGAATGCGTAGTGGCTCGTTAGTACGGCCTAGCACGGCGGCTTCCCACAGAACACTCACATCGCGTTAATCATGCACAACCTTCAACTGAGGAATTGAGGAATTCAGGACAAAATGACTACCTACATCGACAACCAGGCTCCCGTGGCACTCGCTCTGAAGAACATTTCGCTGACCGTCCAAGATGGCGACAACAAACGCACCATTTTGGATGACATCTCGCTGAAGATCCGGGCAGGCGAGGTAGTGGGACTGGTCGGACCATCGGGTTCCGGCAAGTCGACTCTGTTGACCATCGCAGGTTGTTTGAAGAGTGCCGATACCGGACATGTCACGCTGTACTCCAACAAGCAGGACGCGAACGGTGCAGGCGCGGACGAGAGTGCGGAAAGGAAGGCCATTGATCTGAGCGCTCGCGGCGCGGATGCTGCCAAGATTCGTCGCGAACACATCGGCATCGTTTTCCAGCAGCCGAATCTTCTGCCAGCGCTGACGGTCAAGCAGCAGCTCATCGCAATGCGGCGATTGGGCCGTGTTTTCGGGTGGCCCGCGGGTGGCCGTCGTGAAGCGGAGAAGCGCGCAGATGAATTGCTCGAGGCAGTCGGACTGGCTGGGCTGGGAGAACGTCGCGTGAGCCAGCTTTCCGGTGGTCAGCAGGCACGCGTCAATGTTGCGCGCGCACTGATGAATGAGCCGGAAGTGCTGCTAGTCGACGAACCGACCGCGGCTTTGGATCAGAAGAGTGCAGGGGCGGTGACGCGACTGATTATGGATGTGACGCGGAAGATGGGTGTGGCCACCCTGTACATCACCCACGACCTGGGGCAGCTCCACGGTGCCGACCGAATCGTGGAGATGGTTGACGGCAAGCTGCAGTCCGCGGATGCAGGCTTGGTGGCTACTCGGTAGTGACTATGGGGGAGGAGGCGGCATCGAAAAGGCTGGGTCAGATAACCACGCCGCCGGAAAGGCTCACATTTTTGGCCTTTAACCCCAGAAATTACGGGCTGCAAATGTGAAACTGTGTGAGTTTATGACACTTTCGGGCT
>NZ_JASBOG010000012.1:0-87796 GCF_039907185.1 Corynebacterium sp. c8Ua_99 | reverse complement strand
CGCCACAGCACTAACCGACTCAGTTGCCCCGCCCCGCCTGCTCAACTATCTCGGCACACCTCTTGTGGTTAGCTCCGGTGGCTTAAATCTGCACCATTGTGCGTAAGGCGCTGGGGACCGTCGTAAAGTAAACGACATGTCTTCTCACGCAGGAACTAACGGCAATGAAAATGAGGTACCTCACGGCAGGGCCAAATCCAATAAAGGCACGCCGTTGTGGCTGCTCGCCGCAATTGCAGTTTTCGCCGTCGCGTGGGGTGGCAATGAATTCACACCGCTGATGGTGATGTACCGCGAAAACGCTGACCTGGCGCCGGTGTTCATTGACCTTCTATTGCTGGTCTACGCTCTCGGCATCGCGCCGGCACTGCTGATTTCTGGCCCAATCTCGGACCGTATCGGCCGTAAGCCGGTGATGCTCGCCGCGCCGGTGCTCTCGATTCTGGGCTCGACTCTCATCGCGCTGGGCGAGACCATCGCCCCGCTCATCCTCACTGGTCGTTTTATCTCGGGCTTGGCAGTCGGCATTGTCATGGCCGTGGGCGGCTCGTGGGTAAAGGAGCTTTCCGATCCACGCTTTGACCCCAAGGCCACTTCCACCTCGGGCGCGAAGCGTCAGTCCATGGCGTTGACCTTGGGCTTTGGCCTGGGTGCGGGTATTGCCGGCACGTTGGCGCAGTTCGCACCGCTGCCGGGGCAGTTGGCTTATATCATCCACATCCTGATTTCCATCCCAACGATCTTCGGTCTTGTGGCTGTGCCGGAGACCCGCCAGTCGCCGCACCTGGGCGGCAGCAACGCTCCGCACGAAAGCGTCTGGGAGTCTCTACACACCCCTTCGGTAACTAACCGTCGCTTCCTGCTCGTCGCCGCGATGGGAGCGCCGTGGGTCTTCGGTGCAGCCGGTGTTGCCTATGCAATCATTCCTTCTCTGCTTCAGGACCACGTCTCCCAGCCAGTGTTCTACTCCGCGATGGTCACACTGTTTGCGCTGCTCTGTGGTTTTGGCATTCAGCAGATTGGTCCACGCTTTGTAACCGAGCACAACGCCCGCGGCTCGCTGATCGCAATGGGCATTGTGGTTATCGGCATGGGAATGGCCGCATGGATGTCCACCAACCCCACCGCAGTGACGGCGTTTATTGCAGCGCTGGTGCTGGGCACCGGCTACGGCCTGGCCATGTTTACCGGCCTCAACGAAGTACAGCGCATCGCCGGCCCGCGCGACATGGCCGGGCTGACCGGTATCTTCTACTGCCTGACTTACATCGGCTTCGCATTCCCAGCAATTCTGACCAAGCTCTCCGAGTCCATCTCCTGGATGACCTACCCGGTCATGCTCGGTGGCGGTATGGTCATCGCCATCCTGATGGGCTTGGTTATTTTCTTCAATTCCACCGTCAACCTGCCACAGCGCGCTGAGTAATCTCGCATTCCCTGGAAGACTAATCAACCCCGTCAATGTGAGGTTGGCACACGTATAAGCGGCTTTCCTTACTAAGCGCCTATAGTTCTTCCTATGGAGAAGCACAAGAACGAATCACCGGCCACCGCGATGACAGAATCGTCGGCAAGCGCGAAACCGCGTGCGCTGGTGACGGGTGGTGCGGGATTTATCGGTTCGACGCTGGTTGACCGGCTGCTGGCTGAAGGGTACGCAGTCACGGCGCTGGACGATCTCTCCCACGGAAAGCTGGAAAACCTCCAGCAGGCATCGCTTAACGACGACTTTGAGTTCATAACCGCCGATGTGCTGGAGGTGGACTGGGACGAGCTGCTCGAGCAAAACCGTCCGGAGGTTATTTTCCACCTCGCAGCGCAGATTGATGTGCGGATTTCCGTGGCCGACCCGGTGCGGGATGCGACGCTGAACATCATTGGCACAATCAAACTTGCCGATGCGGCCCGAAAGCACGGTGTCCGCAAGGTTGTGTTTACATCTTCGGGCGGTTCCATCTACGGCACGCCGGAGGAGCTTCCGGTGTCGGAGAACGTGCCGGTCAATCCGATGAGCCCCTATGCCGCTTCAAAGGCGACGGGCGAACTGTACTTGAATATGTTCCGCAATCTTTATGGGCTCGAATGCTCGCACATCGCGCCGGCGAATGTGTACGGCCCGCGGCAGGATCCGCACGGCGAGGCCGGTGTGGTGGCTATTTTCGCCCAGCGTCTGCTGGCGGGAGAGGCGACCAAGGTGTTCGGCGACGGCGGAAATACCCGCGACTATGTGTATGTCGACGATGTGGTGGATGCTTTCTACCGCGCATCCGGCGAAGTCGGTGGCGGAATGCGCTTTAACATTGGCACCGGTGTCGAAACTTCGGATCGTCAGCTGCACTCGTTGGTGGCGCAGGCTGCGGATGCCGAGGATAACCCGGAGTTTGCACCGCCGCGCACTGGTGATGTGGCGCGGTCGGCGTTGGATCCCACGCGGGCGCGTGAGGTACTCGGCTGGGAGCCAGCTATGAGTATTCAGGAAGGTGTTGCTCGTACTGTGGAGTACTTCCGGAATCAGGGCTAGCGCAGCTTACGCGGGCGGCTTCGCGCAGTCGTCCGCGTAGGTTAGCCGTGAGTCAGCCAGGTTACTTGCCAGCTTCCTCCGCGCGCTTGGCGTGGATGAGAGCCAGCTCGATATTGTCCTCGAACACGTCGAGAGGCTGTGCGCCCGAGACGAACTGAGTACCAACGAGGAAGCCCGGAGTACCGGAAATGCCCAGCATGGAACCGAACTGGGTGGCATTCTCGACCGCCTCGGTCCACTTGCCGTCCTTAAGCTCCTTTTCAAAGCGCTTCATGTCCGGCACACCGGCCTCACGAGCGACGGCAATCAGTTCCTTTTCAGTGAACTCCGGGTGGCCCTGGCCCTTTTCGCCGGCCTTCTTAAACAGCGCACGGGAGAACTCCCAGAACTTGCCCTGAGCTGCCGCGGCACGGCCGGCCTCAGCGTCCTTGATGGCCTTCTCACCATTGATGGCCATATCGTTCCACTCCAGGCGGACCAGTCCCTCATTGACGTACTTTTCCACGAGGGCAGACTCGGTTTCGTTTGCGAACTTCGCGCAGAACGGGCATTCGAAGTCCGAGTAGATTGAGATTACGACCGGCGCATCCACTGCACCGAGAGCAAAAGGATCATTTTCATTGCGGCGGTGGACATTGTCCATATCCTCCGGGGACTTCAGCTGCGCTCCCGCCTTTGGGCCGTAGATGCTGGCGTCGAAAGAGCCATTCGGGCCAGGTACAGGCGCAATTTCCCCCTTGCCTGGTGCAACGCCCGCCATGTTGACGGTGCTCACGCCGTTGAAGCTAGCCGAACGCGAGCCAGCGAAGAAGCCCGCTGCGCCGACAACGATCAATGCGACGACAGCTAGCGCCCATGCGGCGTTCGGAATCGAGTACCACGACTTGGTTTTTCCATCACTGTCGGCAGACCAGGACTCCAAGTCCTGTTCAGTGGGTACCGGCTGAGAAGCCTGCTGGGGTTCCTGCTGTGTCCCCTGCGGCGCTGCGTCTGCCGAGGGCTGCTGCGAATCGCTGCTGTTGTCAGCGGCGATGTTGTCCTTATTTTCTTCGCTCATGGCTTCTATGGAACCACAGCCTCAGATTCACATGCGCTTAGCGTGCCGATTAGTCGGACGGAGCGTTGTTCTCGGCGTTCGTCGCGCTGTCTTTTTGGCTGCTGTTCTGGCTGCCCGAAATCACAATTTCTTCTTCCGGACGCACAGCGGTCTTCAAGGCCACTGCACGAGCCAGTCGCGCGTAGCGTAGCTCCTGTTCGCGGAAGCGAATGTAGGACGACACCGTGGTAAACACGAACGCCAACACCAGTACGTAGAGCAGCAAATCGGTGCCCCGGGTCACACCAATCCAGTTGGCCACCACGGTCAGATCGTCGGGACGCACGATTGCCCACAGGCACGCGATGACGAAAACGACGAATCCCAGTTTCACGCCCGCCTTGGCGCGCGCTTTACGACGGTTAGCGACGAAGTAAGCCACCAGGCCCACCATCGCCAGCAGCAAAATAATTTGAACGATGGATGCGGTCATGGCAGCCTCTTCGAAATCAGGGAGTCGGCAAGGATATTGACACCGTTGAACAAGGATTGCCCTTTGGACATGGAGTATTCCGTGTAGAGGATATCCACCGGCTGCTCAGCGGTACGCCAACCTCTGCTGTCCATGACCTCGACAAATTCGGAGGCATGGCTCATGCCGTTCATGCGCAGGTTCAGTTGCTCTGCCACCGTGCGGTTGAAGGCGCGTAGGCCGTTGTGGGCGTCGGTAAGCCCGAGCCGGCGCGTGCGTGGTGACAACATGACCACCGTCTTGAGGACAATTCGCTTAATCAGCGGCACCTGGTCATCCTCGGCGCGAGGGCGGCCGAAACGGGTTCCCACAATGATGTCGATTGGTTCGGTGCGCAGTCGCTGCACCATAGCGACGACGTCCTTGACCTGGTGCTGGCCATCGGCGTCGAAGGTGACAAAGTACTTCGATCCAGCCTGCGCGCGAGCGTATTCCACGCCGGTCTGGATAGCGGCACCTTGACCCAAATTGACAGGGTGGTTGACCAGGTGAGCGCCGGCCCTGTGGATCTCCAGGCTGGAGTTATCCGAAGAGCCGTCGTTGACCGCGACAATGTTGGGGAAGGTCTCGCGAGCGTGCTCGAGAACCTCACGAATAACCTGGCCCTCGTTGTAGCACGGCACAATCAGCCAGGTGTCCGAGAAATCCATGTTGTCAGTCATCGCTCCGAAGCCTACCGCACAAACAATCGTCGATATGCGCGTGACATGAGCTGAGTTGGCAAAAGTCGGAAAAGTGTCCGCACCGCCAAGTTAAATACCGCCCGCGGCCGGGAAATCAGTCCCTCAGCTACCAGCGTGCGCTGGAGCTGGCGTTCACCGCGGATGATGCCGCGCGAGGTTCGTCGCTCGAACATGCCGTCGGCGCGGAAGTACACCAGCGGCTCGGGCAGATTCTTAAACTTCGCGCCGGCGGCCATGAGGCGCACCCAGAGGTCATAGTCCTCCATCAGACGGATGTCGCGATATCCGCCGACCTCACGCACCTTCGCCGTGCGCAGCATCGAGGAGGGGTTATTTACAGGCGAATTGATCTTGATATAACGCGCAATCTCGGCGTGCGTCTGCGGCAGAGTCCGCACGCGCACCACATTGTTCGGCGTGCCCTCGAACTCCGCCATTGCACTGCCCAATACATCCAACTCCGGGTCAGCGGTCAGCGCGTCCCACTGCTTTTCAAATCGGTCCGCACGCGCAATATCGTCCGCATCCAGCCGCGCCACCCATGGTGTTTCCACCAGCCGAAGACCCGCCTGCGAAGCCACTCCCGAGCCACCATTTTCCGCACACCGCAGCACTGTCATCTCCGAATGCGCCTGTTCATGCTTGACGACGACCCGGTCGAGTTCCTGCCCAATCGGGCCATCGATGACCACAATGACGTGCGCGGCCGGACGCGTCTGGTTCCACAGCGACTGCAGCGCAGTATCGAGCTGGTCGGGGACGACGCGGTGGTAGACGGTCATGAGAACCGTGAGGTTAGTGATGGTGGACATGTGAGTCTCGAACCTTGGGAGTTGCAGGGAGATATGGACGGTGCTTTTTGGGACGGCATCGGATGCGGGTGGTGTTATTCCACCGCAAAAGCCTCCGATACGGCTGACCTGGCAGCACGTGGGGAAAGTGTGCGCAGCGCAAGCAGGTGAATGGCAACACCTACTGCAGAGCCTACGGCGATAGCCGCGACCGTGCGTACCGACAGGTGCCCAGGGAGGAAAAGAATGGCAACGGCGATCGTGGTCGCAGCCAACCAACCAATCAGATACATATGGTGCTTCTCCACTGCCAAGGTGACCGAGCCGGTAATCATCAACATGGCGGTCAACGTCGCACCGAGCGTCAGCGCCGCGAGCACCGGCCCGGACACGTGATAGCTATCGTCCAGGATGAGAGTCATGATCCACGGGCCGATGAGCCATGCCAGGCCCGCCCCGAAGGTGCCGAAAGCAGCCAGCGCCCCCAACGGCTTGGCCAGCGCTGCCAGCACGCCCTCGGAGCGATGCCGGACAAAGCTCACAATGATGGCGTTTTGGAACTTCTCCAAGGGCATGAGCAGCGGAGCGCGGGTCAGCGTTACGGCGTAGGCGATTCCCGCAATGGTCACTGCTGCGGTGAAGTTGTTGGCATGCGGCGGGGTAAGTGACTCGGCTATCCCGGCGCCAGTGGTGACCGCTTCGCCGGCAATCTTGACGATTGTCGGAAAACCTGTGACCAGCACAGCAGATGCGCCAGATGCGCCCATGGCCGTGACCATGAGAGTGATGAAGCGGCGCACCGGGACGTCGGCACGCGCGAACATGACCGAGCGGGTTGCCGAGGAAAACAGCGCGAGAATAAGCCAACTGACTGTCCCGAACACCGTAATAATCAGCCAGGCCAGCAGACCCCAGCCGAAGTACCAGGCGACGAGTGCCAGTGCTACGCGCACGAGAATGTCGATCATGATTAGGGCGGCGTAGGGGCCCCACAGCTGGCGGCCGCTGAGCAGACCCGAGGTGGTGGCCTGCATCGAGTACAGAGCAAGGCCAGAGGCCATGAGCAGAATTGCAGTGCCGGCATCATCCTGCACGACCAGTGGGGCCCACAGCGGACCCGTCACTGCCATGGTGATGAAAGTAACTGCGGCGACGCCCAGCGAAACCGTGATGGGACGAGCGCCGAGAGTTTGACCCGCTTCCGAGGCTTCCTGCTCCTGGCTCTGCCCCTGCTCTCGATCCCGCTCCCGCGATTCCGCAGCACCGATTGCGCGCGTGGTCTCCTGCATCAGCCCGCCGAGAACACCCGTGAGCGCGAAGAAAAGCCCCCAGAACGCCACGAACTGCAGGTTTACCGCATTGGGAAGTGCGCGGGCCGAGATAATCAGCACCGCGAAGCTGCCTATCGCCGCGACAATCGTGGCCAGCGACAACCATTTGAAACCGGACATTGACGTGCCTCTAGCTCTCTAGTCCTTGGCCTTCGAGTAGCCGAGCTTTTCAAACTGAGCGGCCAGTTCCTCATCCACGATTGGAGCACCATTATCGTCGATGCCCTGGTCAGCAGGGGAGCGCGTCGGATCAGTGGGGAAGTCCGGCAAGGAGCTGCGTGACAGCCAGGAGTCAAAGATGACATCCAGGTGCGAGGTGGTGATGCCACGCTCGCGGCATACACGGTTGGCCAGTGCGCGGAAGTCCACTGCATCGACCACACTGTGGCGGTTGGTGGTGGTCCACTTGTGCACCAGGTCGAAGAACACCTCGTCGCCCAGCAGCAGACGCAGAGCGTGCACAGTCAGCGCGCCGCGCTTGTACAGACGGTCGTCGAACATCAGCTTGGGCCCTGGGTTGGCGATGACGATGTCCTGATCATCTTCAAGCAGGTCCAGGTAGTGCTTGCGGGCGTGCACATCCGCGCTGGCACCGCCGCTGACCTCGGACCACACCCACTCGGAATAGCAGGCAAAACCCTCGTTGAGCCAGATATCGCGCCACTGCGAAATGCCGACACTGTTGCCGAACCACTGGTGCGACAACTCGTGGGCAATCAGTCGATTCCACGTGTCCTTGCCGTCGGCGTGGTTGGCTCCGAAGATGGACAGACCCTGTGCCTCGATGGGGATCTCCAGGTCGTCTTCACAAATGACCACCTGGTAGGCACGGAAGGGGTAAGGGCCAAAGAGCTTGGCGAATTCATCGAGCATGCGTCCCTGGTCGCGGAAGTCGTGGCGGGCATTTGCCACCAACTCAGAGGGCACCCAGGCCACTACGGTCGAGGTCTGGCACGGCAGCTCGACCTTCTTAAACTGGCCGACATTGATGGTGGCCAAGTAGGAGGCCATGGGCTCCTCGGTGACAAACCGCCAGCGGCGGCGCGATCCGCCCACGTTCACCGGAGCGTCGGCAAGCCCTGGTGCGACGACCTCGTAGGGAGCGTCGGTGACCATCGTGAACTCGTAAAATGCCTTGACCTCGGGATCGTCATCGCAGGGGTACCACGACGCCGCGCCCACCGGCTGCGATGCCACGAGTGCACCGTTTTCGAGTTCCTCCCAGCCAATTTCGCCCCACTTCGAGCGCACCGGACGTGGCGTGCCCGAGTAAGTCACAATCAGCCGCAGCGTCTCGTCGGGAGCCAACTCGCGGTCAAAGGTGACGCGCAGCTTGCGTCCCGAATGGCGCCAGCGCTTTACATCGATTGAGTGTGCCTGCGAATCGGAAATCGCATCCACCGAATCGACCCCCAGCGCATCCGCAAAGTCGAGCGTGATGTGTGAGGTCCAAGCATTGATTTCGATATGCAGAGTCGCCGTCGCCTTCAGACGATTCGGCCCGACCCGATAATCGAGGTCCAGCTCGTATTTGTTCACCCGGAAACCCAGGTTGAACGCAATACCGGTATAAGGATTAGTGAAATCAGCGCTACTCACGGCTGTTACCTTACTTGAGCTTGTTCCACAGCCACGTAGATATGAGTGCCTCGACGAACGCGACCTGCGAATTATCCGCCGCGCCCGCGTGCCCGCCCTCTGTGTTTTCGTGATAGTCCACCGGCTGTCCCGCTTCCTCCAGCAGCCACGCCAGGCTCCGCGCATGCGCTGGGTGGACGCGGTCGTCCCTGGTAGACGTCGTAATCAACGCTGGTGGGTAGGCGCGCTGCTCTCGCTTGACGACGCGCTGGACCGGCGAATACTGCGCAATCGCAGCCCGCTCGGTGGGGTCGTCCGGGTTTCCATATTCGGCCATCCAGGAGGCTCCCGCGGACAGCTTGTGATAGCGCATCATGTCCGCCAGTGGCACCTGGGACACCACTGCGCCCACCAACTCCGGGTAGGAGGTTAGGCAGACAGCGGTCAGCAGCCCGCCGTTGGAACCACCGCGCACGCCCAGCTGCTCGCGCGTGCAGTAGCCGCGTTCAACCAGGTCGCGCAGCACGGCCTGATGATCCTCATAGACCCTCATCCGCTCAGTCTTGACCACCGAGGAGTGCCAGGTCGGGCCGAATTCGCCACCGCCACGCAGGTTGGCCTCCACGAAGTACCCGCCCCGCTCGAGCCAGGTCAGGCCACGAATCGCCGAGTACTGCGGGACCAGTGAGACCTCGAAACCGCCGTAGGCGTGCACGAGGGTAGGGGCTGGGTTCGGAGCGGGTGTGGCTGTGGTTGTCTCTGCACTAGCGCCTGCGTCAGCACTTGCACCAGCCCCCGCGCCGAAGCGACCGGTGATGCGATACGGAATCCGCGTGCCATCGGCCGAAGTCGCCCAGTGCTGCCGCGTCTCCATCCCCTCACTGTCGAAGAGCGCCGGAGCACGCCGCACTTCCGTGAGCGGGCTGCCGACCTGCCCGTACCAGAGGGTTGCCGGCTGCGTTGCCGACGTCGAAACCAACCAGATCTCATCGTCGCGTTCAGAGGCTGTATCAATCACGCTCACAGTGGCTTGCGCAGGTAACTCGCCGAAAGCCTCCACCGGCTCCCACGAGCCCTCCCGCAACACGACCAACTTCGTCGCGACATCCTCCAACAGCGTCAACACCAGGAAGTTCTTCGTCCACGCCAGCTGCTGGAACGAGGTGTGCGCATCAGGGGTGAAAATCACCTCCACCTCACGCGAGCCCGCCAGCCACTTATCGAGCTCCACAACGGCCACGCCACCAGCCGGAATGCCATTGAACTCCGTGCGGGGCATCAGCACCAACCACTGCCGATGGACACTCGTGCGACAGTCCTGCGGCACCTCCAGGATCTGCAGGGAAAAGTCCCCATTCTGCTGCGCCGCCAACTTGCCCGGACGCTCCGCTGCCACGAACCGCTGCGAATTATAAAAATCATGCGCACGCTCGACAAACAGCCGCTCGAAACCCTCCGTCGCGTCGAACCAGCCGCCCACGGCCACATCATCACTGTGGCCTGAGAAAATCACATCCGCGCTTGACGACGGCATGCCGCGCCGCCACCGACGCACCTGCCGCGGGTAGCCCGAATCCGTCAGTGACCCCGGACCAAAGTCACTGCCAACGAGAATTTCGTCACGACCCAACCAACAGACATCGGACTTCGCCTCCGGGAGGTAGAACGACTCATCCTCGACAAAAGTGCAGTTGACGAGGTCAAACTCCCGCACCACAGTGGCATCGGCGCCGCCGCGAGAGAGCAGAATCAACGCGCGGTCATACTCCGGATAGCGGCACACCGTGCCCTTCCAGACCCAGTTTTCTCCCTCGGCTTTCGCCAGCGCATCGAGGTCGATGAGAGTTTCCCACTCGGTCGCCTGCGGATCTTCCTGGCCAGCCAGATAGCTCTGCAACGACGTCCGCCGCCACAGGCCCCGCGGATGCTCGGCATCCCGCCAGAAGTTATAGAGGTACTCGCCGCGCCGCACCGGGTATGCGATCCGGGCATCGGTGTTGAGCGCAGCCAGGATGCGTTGTTCCAGGTTGGTGCGGTCGCTGGTGTCGTCGGCAAGCGAATCGACGCCTGCGACGGTGGCCTCCGACTGCGCGCGGGCCCACGCCAGCGCCTGGGAGCCGTCGATATCGTCCAGCCAATCGGGGACAAGGTCAGTGGAGAGGAAGGAGAGATTGTTGCCCAAGTCGGTGTCCGTGTCGGTGCCCATGCCCACCACCGTAGCCGACCGCAGTAGGTAAAACCGGGACTCGCGCGTGAAGTAAAGACAAGTCGTGCGTAGACTTGTGCACGTGGCTGAACATTTTGATCTTGTAGTACTCGGCGGCGGTCCTGGCGGATACGTCGCAGCAATCCGTGCATCCCAGCTGGGCCTGAAGACTGCTGTGGTGGAGAAGCAATACTGGGGCGGTGTCTGCCTCAACGTTGGCTGTATTCCATCCAAGTCTCTGTTGAAGAACGCCGAGGTGGCGCACATTTTCAACCATGAGGCTAAGACCTTCGGTATCTCCGGCGATGTCTCCTTTGACTTCGGTGCCGCACACGCGCGTTCGCGCAAGGTGTCCGCGGGCATCGTCAAGGGTGTTCATTTCCTGATGAAGAAAAACAAGATCACCGAAATCAACGGTTTCGGTGAATTCACTGGCCCGACCTCCATGGCCATCACTGATGGCGATGACAAGGGCAAGGAAATTACCTTCGACAAGGCGATTATTGCAACCGGCTCTGTCGTCCGTTCTCTGCCGGGCGTTGAGGTCGGCGGCAACATCGTTTCCTACGAAGAGCAGATTCTCTCCGACGAGCTGCCGGACTCCATGGTTATCGTCGGCGCTGGCGCCATCGGTATGGAGTTCGCATACGTCTTGGCTAACTACGGCGTGGACGTCACCATCGTCGAGTTCATGGACAACGTTCTGCCGAACGAGGACGCAGACGTCTCCAAGGTTATTGCCAAGGAATACAAGAAGCTGGGCGTCAAGCTCATGACCGGGCACAAGACCACCTCCATCGTGGACAATGGTGACTCGGTTGAGGTCAAGGTCGAGGCCAAGGATGGCGGCGACGAGCAGACTCTGACCGTCGACCGCGTTATGGTCTCCATCGGCTTCGCACCGCGCACCGAGGGCATCGGCCTGGACAAGGCCGGTGTTGAGCTGGGCGAGCGCGGCGAGATTGTCATCGACGAGTACATGCGCACCAACGTCGACAACATCTACGCCATCGGTGACGTCACCATGAAGCTGCAGCTGGCACACGTCGCTGAGGCACAGGGCGTTATCGCAGCTGAGCACATGGCGGGACACGAGACCGAGACCATCCCGGACTACAACATGATGCCGCGCGCAACCTTCTGTAACCCGCAGGTTGGTTCCTTCGGTAAGACCGAGGCGCAGGCCAAGAAGTGGGCAGAGGAGAACGGCCGCGAGATTAAGGTCTCCACCTTCCCGTTCTCTGCAAACGGTAAGGCCCAGGGTCTGGCGGAGCCGGCTGGTTTCGTGAAGCTCATTGCAGATGCCGAATACGGCGAGCTGCTGGGTGGCCATATGGTGGGTGCCAACGTTTCCGAGCTCATGCCGCAGCTGGTTCTGGCTGAGAAGTACGAGCTGACCACTGAGGAAATCGGCCGCGCCGTCCACATTCACCCGACCATGTCCGAGGCTATGAAGGAAGCAGCTGAGGGCGTTATGGGCAAGATGATCAACCTGTAAGAGGTTGTGGCTTTGGCCTGGGGCCAGTTTTCGCTGGTCCTGGCTCTCACTGGGCTGGTTCCGGTTCAGGCAAATACGAGTTAGTGCTTAAGTTTATGACAGTTTGACCGTGAAAATCGGTGCGAAAGTGTCATAAACTTAAGCACTTTCTTTTTGGGGTCTTCCTTTTTGGGTCTTCCCCCGCGAACCAAGCCCCCGCAAACAGGCCAGCCCTGCGCCCGTCGTGAAGCGAACTAGTACGGCGAGACGGTGGAGCGGTGCATGTTGATGTCGATATCGCGATGAATCGGCGGGAACGCGCGCTGCGGACAGGCCTCGCGGGAGCAGACCCTGCAGCCGGCACCGATTGGAGTGGCGGCGTCGAGGTCCGCGAGATCGAGACCATCGGCGTACACGGTGCGCTCAGCGTGACGGGCCTCGCAGCCCAAACCGATGGCAAAAACCTTACCTGGCTTGCCGAAACGTGCCGCGTGATGCTCCACGGTCCGCGAGATCCACATGTACGGCCGACCATCCGGCATGAGCGCGACCTGCCGCATGACTTTGCCGGGGTAGGAGAAAGTCTCGTAGACGTTCCACAACGGGCAGGTACCGCCCGAATGCGTGAAGTGGAAGCCCGTGGCGGATTGACGTTTGGACATGTTGCCCGCGCGGTCGACGCGCACGAATGTCCACGGGATACCGCGCAAGCTGGGGCGTTGCATCGTGGACAGTCGGTGGCAGATGGTCTCGTAGCCCACGCCGTAAGTGCGCGACAACAGCTCGATGTCGTAGCGTTTCGACTCCGCCATCGCATGGAACGACTCATACGGCAGAATCAGCGCCGCCGCGTAATACGTCGCGACTCCGCGCTGCGCCAGCTTCCGCGACTCCTCCGACATGAAATGCCCGGACGCGACAGCCTCGGAAATGGTCTCGCCCTGCTCCAAAAACCCCAGCTCCGTGGCCATGCGGAAGGCCCGCTGCCCCGGCGAGAGGTGCCGCGCGAGGTAGAGCGTCTTCGTCCGCCGATCAAGGCTGTGCTGCACATCGCCTAACGACGATTCCAGCGCAATCCGAATCCCATGGTCGTTGGACAGCCTGTCGGCCAGCACAGAGACCACATCGGTGGTCTCGTCGGTGATGCGCAGCTCGCGGGCCAGCTCCTCAGCGGCGGTGTCGACCGAAGCGATGTAGTTCTGGCGAGCGTAGAAGTAGTCGCGGACCTCCTCATGAGGCATGGTCAGCGCCTGTGAACCGGAGGCGGTGTCGGTGCTGTTGCCGAAGTTGCGCTCCTCGGTGGCCAGAGAGAGTTTGTCCGTGACGTTGCGGTAGCGGCGGTGAATGTCCACCATGATGCGGGCGATGTCGGGATGGTCGCGAACCATTTCCGAGATCTCCTGCAGGTCCATGGGGGACTTAGCGATCTCCTTGTCCATCACCACGTCCTGAACCTCAGCGAGGAGGCGGGAGTCGTCATCGCGGGAGAAGAAAGTCGCGTCAACGCCGAATGTGTCCGTGATGCGGAGCAGAACAGGAACGGTTAGTGGGCGGACGTCGTGCTCAATCTGGTTGACGTAACTAGCCGAGAGGCCCAACGCCTGCGCGAGCGCGGCCTGGCTGAGGTCGCGCTCGCGGCGCAGCTGGCGGAGACGGGATCCGACATAGGTTTTCGACATACTGCCCAGCATATCGCGGGCTTTGCTGAACTTGTGTAGAAAACCGTTGCAACCTTTGCTTGCGTGTGTAGGTGCTGAGGTTCTCAGGCACGCTTCACGACGGCCCGGAGTCGACATGTCGATAAACACACAAAAACACCCAGCGAGGGCTGCAAGTGCAACCCTCGCTGGGTGTTGAAGTTAGGTCCTTGACCTAAGCCCTAAGCCGAGTGACTTAGAACTGACCCTCCTCGGTGGAGCCCTTCAGGGCGGTGGTGGAGGAGTTCGGGTCGACGGTGGTGGCGATGCGGTCGAAGTAGCCAGCGCCAACCTCGCGCTGGTGCTTGACAGCGGTGAAGCCGCGCTTCTCGGCAGCCTCGAACTCGCGGTTCTGCAGGTCGACGAATGCGGACATCTGCTCGCGAGCGTAGCCGTAAGCCAGGTCGAACATGCCGTAGTTCAGAGCGTGGAAGCCAGCCAGGGTGATGAACTGGAACTTGAAGCCCATCTTGCCCAGCTCGTTCTGGAACTTGGCGATCTCGTCCTTCTCGAGGTGAGCGGACCAGTTGAAGGACGGGGAGCAGTTGTAAGCCAGGAGCTGGTCCGGGTACTCAGCCTTGACGCCCTCAGCGAACTTCTTAGCCAGCTCGAGGTCCGGAGTACCGGTCTCCATCCAGATCATGTCAGCGTACGGAGCGTAGGACTTTGCACGCTCAATGCACGGCTCCAGGCCGTTCTGGACGTGGTAGAAGCCCTCGGAGGTGCGGTCGCCGGTGATGAACTTCTGGTCGCGCTCATCAACATCGGAGGTGATGAGGGTAGCGGCCTCAGCGTCGGTGCGGGCGATGATGACGGTCGGGGTGTTGGAGACGTCAGCAGCCAGGCGAGCAGAGGTCAGGGTGCGGATGTGCTGCTGGGTCGGGATCAGGACCTTGCCGCCCAGGTGGCCACACTTCTTCTCAGAAGCGAGCTGGTCCTCCCAGTGGGTACCAGCGGCACCAGCGTTGATCATAGCCTTCTGCAGCTCGTAGACGTTCAGAGCGCCACCGAAGCCAGCCTCACCGTCAGCGACGATCGGCAGTAGCCAGTTGTCGACGGAGTCGTCGCCCTCGATACGAGCGATCTCGTCTGCGCGGAGCAGAGCGTTGTTGATGCGGCGAACGACGTTCGGCACGGAGTTGGCCGGGTACAGGGACTGGTCCGGGTAGGTGTGGCCGGAGAGGTTAGCGTCACCAGCAACCTGCCAACCGGAGAGGTAGACAGCCTTCAGGCCAGCGCGAGCCTGCTGAACGGCCATGTTACCGGTCAGTGCGCCCAGAGCGTTGATGTAGGAGTCGTCCTTAACGTTGACGCCTTCCCACAGGATCTCAGCGCCGCGGCGAGCGAGGGTGTTCTCCTCGACGACGGAGCCCTGGAGCTCAGCAACCTGCTCAGCGGTGTAGTCGCGGGTGATACCTTCCCAGCGCGGGTTCTCGTCCCAATCCTTCTGGATTTCGGCGGCGGTACGTGCCTTACCAACGTTAGACATAAACGGAGTCACTTCCTTTTGCTTGCTTTTTGAACTCCGGGTGCTGACTTAAGAACAATTCCGACAGAACCGATCTACAGGCTGACCCGATAGTGACCGCGGTGTCACGTGAATGCAGGGGGCGCTAGCAAAGTGCTGTACCCCTGCACACAAACACGCGAACAAAAACAATGTCCGCTTCCGCGTGCCATGCCTCACATTTTGGGGCATAGCGCTACGTTCGTCAAGCAGCTTCCGATGTGAATTCAAGTATGTAATACGGATAACACTTGTGAAGATTGCAAACATTGTGATGTGTAGCTTGGCTTTAACAATTTTCGCCTGTGACCGGCCGGTACATTTGTACTGTTAATTCCCTATGGCTGGCTCGCTAATAATGTTCCCCCCGCTTTGGGGTGATTTATATTTTGGTAATTATCAAAGCTGGCCGTTAACGGTGTTTGGGGTTTAGGGGGTGTTTCGCTACCCCCGAAATTATGGCCGTAAAAGTAGAAACGGGCTTCTAAATACACTGTCGTTACACCGTCAATACCCCGCCGGAGCATCCCTGGATAGTGGTCAGGGGCTCGGTTGTCATCTCGCTTTTATGGTCTGGTTTGAAGGTGGAGGCTGTAGCGACGCGATTGGTTGCTGGCCGTTCATACGCAGGTCGCAATAGTAAATGTCTGTGAGGCGCGACACTTTCCCATTGCATGTGGTGTTCCGTGGCTGGAGGAAAGAGTGCCGGGGATACTGCGGTCAATGTGGGTGGGGGAGGGCTGGTTGTGGCGTCAGGATTAAATGCCCGAATGGTCATCGGGGAGGGGGTGGGGTCTGTTCGCGGGGTGCTCGTCGTAAAGCGAATGAAATGGCAAATGTGAGCGGCGTTATACCGGGCTGGCGGTTGGCGGTTATGGAAAAAGACGGTTCATAAGTGCGCCGAATCACATACAGTAGGGGAACAACGCATCCAGTGTGAGCCGCTGACGTGGCCGTGACTGGATGGGCAAATTGCAATCAATAGTTTTGAGGAGAGCAATGGCACAGCGTATTTCGGCAGGTGGAATGCAGGTCGCGAAGGTTCTTTACGACTTCGTTAATGACACCGCACTCCCCGCCGCCGGCATAGAGGACAAGGACGCGTTCTGGAACGGCTTCGGTGACATTGTCGCTAAGTACACTCCGCGCAACCGCGAGCTGCTGGCCAAGCGCGATGAGCTGCAGGAAAAGCTCGACGCTTGGTACAAGGAACACCCGGGCGAGCAGAATCAGGATGAGTACGTCGCATTCCTGAAGGAAATTGGCTACCTCGTTGACAACCCGGGTGACTTCCAGGTCACCACCGCTAACGTCGACACCGAGATCACTTCCACCGCTGGCCCGCAGCTGGTTGTGCCGGTCCTCAACGCCCGTTTCGCCATCAACGCTGCGAACGCACGCTGGGGCTCGCTTTACGACGCGCTGTACGGCACCAACGCTATTCCTGAAGATGGCGGTGCGGAGAAGGACACCCCGGGCTACAACAAGGTCCGCGGTGACCGCGTTATCGCATGGGGTCGTAACTTCCTGGACAAGGCTCTGCCGCTGGTCGACGGTTCCCACGCGGACGTCACCTCTTACGACATCGTCGACGGTCACCTGCAGGCAACCCTGGAAGGCGGCGCTACCTCCGGTCTGCGCGAGCCGGAGACTCTGGTCGGCTACACCGGTGACAAGGACGCGCCGGAGTCCATTTACTTCAAGCACAACGGTCTGCATATCCAGCTGCTGATTGACCCGGAGTCCCCGGTTGGCAAGACCGACAAGGCTGGCGTCAAGGACATCATCCTGGAAGCCGCTGTCACCAACATCATGGATCTCGAGGACTCTGTCGCCGCAGTTGACGCTGCAGACAAGACCCTGGGTTACACCAACTGGTTGGGCCTGAACGTCGGTGACCTCGCAGTCGAGTTCACCCGTGGCGGCAAGAAGCTGTCCCGTACCATCAACGACGACCGCACCTACACCGCTCTTGACGGTTCCGAGGTCACCCTGCACGGTCGTTCCCTGAACCTGGTCCGTAACGTCGGCCACCTGATGCAGAACCCGGCCATCCTCGACCGCGACGGCGAGGAGATTTTCGAGGGCATCATGGATGCCGTCGTCACCGCTGTGTGTGCAATCCCGGGCCTGGATCAGGACAACGCACGTAAGAACTCCCGTACCGGTTCGATCTACATCGTGAAGCCGAAGCAGCACGGCCCGGATGAGGCTGCATTCACCAACGAGCTGTTCGCAGACGTTGAGAAGCTGCTGGGTCTTCCGCACAACACCCTGAAGGTCGGCCTGATGGACGAGGAGCGTCGTACCTCCGTCAACCTGGACGCCGCCATCAAGGCTGTTTCCGAGCGTGTCGTCTTCATTAACACCGGCTTCATGGACCGCACTGGTGATGAGATCCACACCTCCATCCAGGCTGGTCCGATGTTCCGCAAGGCTGTTCAGAAGACCGCTCCGTGGATGCTGGCTTACGAGGACAACAACGTCGACTCCGGTCTGGCACACGGCCTGCAGGGCAAGGCTCAGATTGGTAAGGGCATGTGGGCCATGACCGAGCAGATGGCCGAGCTGCTGGAGCAGAAGATCGGTCAGCCGAAGCAGGGTGCTTCCACCGCGTGGGTTCCGTCCCCGACCGGTGGTGTGCTGCACGCTACGCACTACCACGAGGTTGACGTCTTCGGCGTTCAGGACAAGCTGCTTACCGACGGTCGCCGTGACACCTTCGGTGACCTGCTCACCATCCCGGTAGCGGCAGCTAAGGCTGGCGAGCCGGGCGCTGACTGGTCCGATGAGGACAAGGCCAACGAGCTGGACAACAACTGCCAGTCCATCCTGGGCTACGTTATCCGCTGGGTTGAGCAGGGTGTTGGCTGCTCCAAGGTGCCGGACATCAACGATGTTGACCTGATGGAGGACCGCGCTACCCTGCGTATTTCCTCCCAGACTCTGGCTAACTGGCTGCTGCACGGTGTTGTCACCGAGGAGCAGATCATCGATTCGCTTCAGCGCATGGCCGAGGTCGTTGACCGCCAGAACGAGGGCGATGAGGCATACCTGCCGATGGCTCCGGACTTCGACAAGTCCATTGGTTTCCAGGCTGCCAAGGAGCTCATCCTCGATGGTGTGAACCAGCCGTCCGGTTACACCGAGCCGATCCTGCACCGCCGTCGCCTGGAGTTCAAGAAGCGCGAGGGCATCGACCAGGATTAATTCTTGGTCGGGCTGCGGCTGCCGAGCCTGAAATAACAAAATAGATATCCATACTGCCGGTGTGTAGGTGGTATTGGCTAACCTCTGATGCCAATTCCGCATGCGCGCCGGCAGTTTTGTTTTTGGGGGAAGCGCACCATGATTCTCAGATTCGAGATACCCGGGTTCGCAAGCGGGGCAGGGGCAACGTTGCTAGCGTTGATTGGGAAGTTAATTGAGAATATGCAGTCTGCAACGTCCAAGGAGCTGCGACCCCCCCCATGACTAATTCCACGACCGACAGTGCTACCAACCTCGCTAAGGCCAAAGAATTCCTCCATAGCGCGGGCGCAATCCTCTTTGACCTCGACGGAGTGATTACCCCTACCGCCGATGTGCACGAGCAGGCGTGGGCGGACATGTTTAGTGACTACTTCGAGCACAAGGGTGTCTCGGCCTACACAGAGGAGGACTACTTCACCTACCTCGATGGCCGCCGCCGCGATGAGGGCATCGCAGCAATCCTGGAATCTCGCGGCATTTCGCTGCCGCACGGTAGCGATGAGGACACAGCGAAAGACGAGACGATTGTCGGGCTCGGGAAGCGCAAAAATGATGACTTCTTGGCGCGAGTCGAGAGGGGAATTGAGGCCTACCCGGGGTCGGTTGCGCTGCTCGACGAGTTACAGGGCGCGGGGGACTCGTCGGCAAGCGAAAAACCGCAGTTGGCGGTGGTTAGCTCGTCGAAGAACGCGGTGCCGGTGCTGACGGCCGCTGGGCTGCGTGAGCGGTTCGTGGAGATTGTTGACGGCGTGGTGGCGCATGAGAACAACCTGCCGGGTAAGCCAGCCGCCGATACTTTCGTGTACGCGGCGAAGAATCTGGGGGTGGCGCCGCGCGATGCTGTGGTGGTCGAGGATGCCATCAGTGGTGTGCAAGCGGGTGCAGCCGGCGCATTTGGTCTGGTCATTGGTGTTGACCGCGGTGCTGGCGCAGGAGCACTGCGCCGAGCGGGCGCCGACGTTGTGGTCAGTGACTTGGCGGCACTCGTCTAGGCTGGCTCGTGACAAATGGCTGAGACAAAACCGGAAGGCATCATGGCCAACGATTCGACCACGGCAGCAGTCGACGAGACCGAGCGTGTGATTCCGCAGGGGCAGGGTCACGACGCGGAGACCGCCGAGGCTGAAAAACAGGAGGAGACGGTGTCCCCAGTTCGTCGTAAGCAGCGTCGTAACTTCCCGGCGGATCGTGCGGATAAGCACCACCACCTTGTAAATGCCGAGGGACTCATGGACCGAGACATCACTCCGGTCGATGAGTGGCGTCTGATTGAGACGAAGCCGAACGGCCTCCCGCTCGGTTTGGGCGAGACACTGTTTGCGCTGTCGAACGGGTACATCGGCATGCGTGGCAACCCGCCGGAGGGCCGTGACTCCAGTGAGCACGGCACTTATATCAACGGTCTGCATGAGACCTGGCCGATTAGGCACGCCGAGGACGCCTACGGCCTAGCCCGTCAGGGGCAGACGATTGCCAATGCTCCGGACGCCAAGGCAATGCGTCTCTACATTGACGATGAGCCCCTGCGTCTCGGCAATGCTGAGGTCAGCGACTACGAACGTAGCCTGGATTTCCGCGAGGGCGTGCTGCGTCGTCGGTTCATTTGGCGCACCCCGGGTGGCAAGCGCGTTCGCGTCACCTCTGAGCGCATGGTGTCTTTCCAGGAAAAGCATGTCGCCGCGATGAGTCTGGAAGTCGAGCTGCTGGATGCGGATGCTGCGGTGATGATTAACTCGCAGATCCTCAACCGCCAGGACGGCGAGGACGAATACCACGATGCCGCCAAGGCGCAGGGCACTGAACTGGATCCCCGTCGCGCCGAGGCGCTGGAAGACCGCGTTCTCATTCCGGCATTTCAGTCGGAATCGGCGCACGGGCAGCGCTCGACGCTGGGCTACCGCTGCGCGAACTCCGGTATGACCGTGGCTACCTCCATGGACCACACCTTTACTGTCCGCACTCCCGACGGCACGGAGCCGTTCGTAGAGATTTCGCAGTCGACCGAGCCGGATGTGGCCAGCTCCCTGTTCAACCTGGATGCGCCAGTCGGCACTGTCATACGCCTGGAGAAGCTGGTCGCGTACCACTCCTCCCGCAAGGTGCGTGCCGAAGAGCTGGCATTCCGCTGTGAGCGCACCCTGAACCGCGTCGGTCGCATCGGCATGCTGGGGCTGATGGAGAACCAGGAGGAGTGGCTCGAACGCTTCTGGGAGCGCTCTGACGTGGTCATTTACAATCAGCCGGAGATTCAGCAGGCAGTGCGCTGGAACATTTGGCAGATTATCCAGGCCGCCGCCCGCGCCGAATTCCAAGGCGTCCCGGCCAAGGGCATGACCGGCACCGGCTACGGCGGCCACTACTTCTGGGACACGGAAATCTACGTGACCCCATTCCTTACCTATACGTCGCCGCAATTCTCGCGCAATGCCATGCGTTTCCGCTGGGACATGCTCGAAGCCGCGTGGGCGCGTGCCGACGAACTGGCGCACGACGGTGCCCTCTTCCCGTGGCGCACTATCAATGGTCAGGAGTCCTCGGCCTACTTTGAGGCCGGCACGGCGCAGTACCACATCGATGCGGACATCGTGTACGCGATGATGAAGTACGTCTATGCCTCCGGCGATGAGGAGTTCCTGCTCAAGGAGGGCACGGATCTGCTGCTCGGCACGGCCAGGTTTTGGATGTCGCTGGGATTCTTCGATGCCGAACAGCGAGAGTTCCAGATTCACAGCGTCACCGGTCCAGATGAGTACAACACGGTGGTGAACAACAACCTGTACACCAACGTGATGGCGCAGTATAACCTGCGGGTTGCTGCGGACGTCGTCAAGCAGATGAAGCGTGATCGCCCTGCTGCCTATCGCGAACTGACCAACCGCTTCGACCTCACCGAGCGAGAGGTTGAAGAATGGGAGCAGGCTGCTGAGGCGATGTACATCCCGTTCGATGAGAAGCTCGGCATTCACCCTCAGGATGACCAGTTCCTACTGCGTAAGCGCTGGAATCTCGACGATCCCGAGGTCGGACCCCTGCGCCCGTTGCTGCTGCATTACCACCCGCTGACGATTTACCGTCACCAAGTCATTAAGCAGGCGGACGTCGTCCTCGCACTGTTCCTCATGGGCAATCGCTTTACGACGGAACAAAAGCGCGCAGACTACATGTATTACGATCCGCTCACCACTGGTGATTCCTCGCTGTCCGCCGTTGTGCAGTCCATTGTTGCGGCCGAGTTGGGCTTGCAGGAGCAGGCAATGGACTTTTTCCTCCGCGGACTCTATGTGGACCTGGCGAACTTGCATGGCAACGCTGCCGATGGTGTCCACGTCGCATCTGCCGGTGGAGTGTGGCAGTCCCTGGTCTATGGCTTCGGTGGTTTCCGCGACCACGATGGCCGCTACAGTATCGATCCGCGTCTGCCGGAAGACTGGAGTGGTCTGACGTACCGAGTCACTATTCATGGTTGTCGTATCCGGGTGACGGTGCGTGGCCGCACGGTGGAAGTCGTCCTGGAGGAGGGCGACCACCAGGTTGGACCGATTATGGTCGCGGGCCATGAGGTGATCGTTGGTCCGGAGCCGTTGACCGTGGTGATGGCGAACTCGGATCAGAGCGAGGATTAGTCGGACGGCTTCGGCTGTACACGGTGCCAATGGGGGGGGGATTGCCTGTTGGGGGTGGCTGTTTGGGTTCTTTGGGGAATTCGGCAGGGGTAAAAATAAAGAATTTCGCAACATAATTATTGAGTATTAAAACCGTCCACCTGAGAAAAGTGGGCGGTTTTTTATTTTCGTGCTATTTATGTTGCGTTATTAGCTGGTTTGGGCAGGTAAAAAATCGGCAAAAGTCGGGGTAGGGGCGTTTTTATGGTGGGGAAGAGGATTTATACAGCGACGACATCAGAAGTGGCTAAAATGCGATAACCTGAGAAAAGGCGGAGAAAAGACCTAGGTAACCTGTGAAAATCCCCACCCAAAAGGGGGAAAAATGTTTACCAGGCGCTGTGTGACTTTAGAGTGAATATGACACTGGAGGTGCCATGACTGTTAAAAGTTCAAACCGTGACGCAATCGCGCACGGCAAAATTAATGTAGAACCGCTGCGCGAGCAGCCTAAATACCCCTCATGGGCTCTGAAGCTGACCATGGCCGTCACTGGCGTGCTGTTTGGCCTCTTCGTTATTGTCCACATGCTGGGTAACCTGAAGATTTTCGCTGGCGAGGAAGACTTCAACGCATACGCGACCTTCCTGCGCACTGTCGGTGCTCCGGCAGTTCCGAACGAGGGCATTCTGTGGATTTTCCGCATTGTCCTGCTGGTAGCTATTGTCCTGCACATTTTCGGTGGCCTCACCCTGGCTGCACGTGCAAAGCAGTCCCGCGGCAAGTTCCGCCGTCAGGGCATGGTGTCCAGCTGGAACACCTTTACTGCACGTTCGATGGTGATCACCGGCATTGTGCTGCTGGCCTTCATCATCTTCCACCTGCTGGACCTGACCATCGGTGCTGGCGTTGCTCCGTCTTCTTTCGAGCACGGTGAGGCATACCAGAACGTGGTTGCGTCCTTCTCGCGTCCGGGTGTTGTTGTTTGGTACATCATTGCGCAGCTCGCTCTGCTGCTGCACCTGTCCCACGGTCTGTGGACCGCTACTTCCGACCTCGGTATCACCGGTAAGCGCTGGCGCAAGGTTCTGCTGTTCCTGTCCGGCCTGCTGCCGCTGCTGGTTGTTGTCGGCAACATCTTCATCCCAGTCGCCGTCCTGACCGGTCTGGTCTCGTAGGTCGAGGAGGAAATTTACTATGACTAACACTGAAGCAACCGTCGCTGCGGACTTCCGCGCGCCGGAAAGCGCTGTCGACGGGGTCAAGATCGGCAAGGTTCTGTCCGATAACTCCCCGGGTGACAAGGTCTCCATGAAGGACCACTGGCAGTACCAGAAGGATCACGCCAACCTGGTTTCGCCGCTGAACCGTCGTAAGTTCCGCGTCATGGTCGTCGGTACCGGCCTGGCTGGCGGCGCTGCCGCTGCTGCCCTCGGTGAGCTCGGCTACGACGTGCAGGTTTTCACCTACCACGACGCTCCGCGCCGTGCGCACTCCATTGCTGCACAGGGTGGTGTCAACTCCGCTCGCGGTAAGAAGGTCGACAACGACGGCGCTTACCGCCACGTCAAGGACACCGTTAAGGGCGGCGACTACCGCTGCCGCGAGAACGACTGCTGGCGTCTGGCTGTCGAGTCCGTCCGCGTCATCGACCACCTGAATGCAATTGGTGCTCCGTTCGCTCGCGAGTACGGCGGTACCCTGGCAACCCGTTCTTTCGGTGGTGTGCAGGTCTCCCGTACGTACTACACCCGTGGTCAGACGGGTCAGCAGCTGCAGCTGTCGACTACCTCGGCTCTGCAGCGTCAGATTGGTCTCGGCAACGTCGAGATCTTCACCCACAACGAGCTGGTTGACATCATCGTCGCCGACGGCCGTTGCCAGGGTGCCATCATGCGTAACCTCATCAATGGTGAGCTGACCGTTCACACTGCTCACGCAGTTATTCTGGCTACCGGCGGTTACGGCAACGTCTACCACATGTCCACGCTGGCCAAGAACTCCAACGCTTCGGCCATCATGCGTGCATACGACCAGGGTGCTTACTTCGCATCCCCGTCCTTCATCCAGTTCCACCCGACCGGTCTTCCGGTCAACGCGCACTGGCAGTCGAAGACCATTCTGATGTCCGAGTCGCTGCGTAACGACGCACGTATTTGGACCCCGAAGAAGAAGGGCGACGAGCGCCCGGCCAACGACATCCCGGAGGACGAGCGCGACTACTTCCTGGAGCGTCGCTACCCGGCATTCGGTAACCTCGTCCCGCGTGACGTCGCTTCCCGTGCCAACTCTCAGCAGATTAACGCCGGCTACGGTGTTGGTCCGCTGAAGAACTCCGTCTACCTGGATCTGCGTGACGCAATTGAGCGCCTGGGCCAGCCGGTCATCAAGGAACGCTACTCGAACCTGATTCAGATGTACGAAGAGGCAATCGGTGAGGACCCGTACAAGGTTCCGATGCGCATTGCTCCGACCTGCCACTTCACCATGGGTGGTCTGTGGTCTGACTTCAACCAGATGACCTCCATCCCGGGTCTGTTCACCGGTGGCGAGGCATCCTGGACCTACCACGGTGCAAACCGCCTGGGTGCAAACTCCCTGCTGTCCGGTTCGGTCGACGGTTGGTTCACCCTGCCGTTCACCATTCCGAACTACCTTGGCCCGCTGCTCGGTACCGACCGCCTGGATGAGGATGCCCCGGAGGCCAAGGAAGCACTGGACCGCGCTCAGGCTCGCCTGGACAAGCTGATGAGCATCCAGGGTAAGCACGGTGCTGAGTACTTCCACCGCCAGCTCGGTGAGATTCTCTACCGCGACTGTGGTGTGGCCCGTAACAAGGAAGACCTGGCTCGCGGTATCGAGGAGATCCGCGAACTGCGTAAGGCATTCTGGTCTGACCTGTTTATCCCGGGTGAGCCGAATGAGATGAACCAGCAGCTCGAGTACGCTAACCGTGTTGCTGACTACATCGACCTCGGTGAGCTCATGTGTGTCGACGCCCTCGACCGCGATGAGTCCTGCGGTGCTCACTACCGCGATGACCACATCTCCGAAGATGGCGAGGCAGAGCGCGATGACGCTAACTGGTGCTTCGTTTCCGCATGGGAGCGAGGCAACAATGGTCCTGCATGGGATCTGTCCGGTCACGAATTCATTCGCCACGCCGAGCCGCTCACCTTCGAAGCCGTCCCGCTCATGACAAGGAACTACAAGTAATGAAACTGCACCTTGAAATCTGGCGCCAAGCAGGTCCGAACGTCGAGGGACACTTTGAATCCGTTGACGTTGACGACGCCGTCGCAGAGATGTCGATCCTGGAGCTGCTTGACCACGTCAACTCCAAGTACGTCGAGTCCGGCAAGGAGCCGTTCGCGTTCGCATCTGACTGCCGTGAGGGTATCTGTGGTACCTGTGGTCTGAACGTCAACGGTCGTCCGCACGGCCCGGGCCAGAACACCCCGACCTGTCAGCAGCGTCTGCACCAGTTCAGCGATGGTGACACCCTGAAGATCGAGCCGATGCGCTCCGCCGCATACCCGGTCATCAAGGACATGGTCGTTGACCGCTCCGCTCTGGACCGTGTCCTCGAGCAGGGTGGCTACGTCTCCATCAACGCTGGTACCGCTCCGGATGCAGATACTCTGCACCTGAACCACGAGACCGCTGAGTTCGCACTTGACCACGCAGCCTGCATCGGCTGTGGTGCTTGTGTCGCAGCTTGCCCGAACGGTGCTGCACATCTGTTCACCGGCGCAAAGCTGGTTCACCTCTCCCTGGTCCCGCTGGGTAAGGAAGAGCGTGGCAAGCGTGCCCGCAAGATGGTTGACGAGGTCGAAGGCACCTTCGGTCCGTGCTCCCTCTATGGTGAATGTGCTGACGTCTGCCCGGCCGGTATCCCGCTGACTGCGGTTGCCGCCGTTACCAAGGAACGAGCTCGTTCGTTCTTCCGCGGTAAGGACGACTAAACTCTTTCTCGATTAGAGTTTTCCAGAAGGGACATAGATTATGGCGAATGCAGTCAAGCGTTACCAGGGCGAAGAGCACTTCGTCGACGGTTACGTGCCTCAGAGCATGAATGCCGAATACTCCTCGCTTCACAAGAGCATTACCTGGATTGGCATGGGACTCATGCTCGCCTCACTGGCGGCTTGGGGCACCTTCATTTTCGGTCTCGCAACGACCGTTTTTGCCGACCAGACTGCTGCCTCTCACAGCAATGGTTTCCTGGCTAAGGATGCCGCCAACTACACCGACTACACCGGTGGTTGGAACTTCGACGGCAGCGTGTTCATGTGGGCTGGCCTGGTAGTTGCACTGGTTATGGTTATTGCGGGTGTGGCCTGCATCTCCATCGGTCGTCGTGACTACAAGGCTTACCGAAAGGAATTCGGCACTCACCACTAAAGGCTCGCCCCAGTTTAAAGGGGCTCGCCTCTAGTCGGATGCAACGCTAGCCTTTTGAACTAGCACCTCCACAGTTGATGCCACCGTGCACAGTGTGCTGAGGTAGGGAAGTACTGAGAAGTACCTCTCTCACCAACAGCGGACTGCGGCGCGGTGGCATTTTCGCGTTTTCGGCGCCTAATCTATACACATGGATAACAACCCCGCTAAGCTCCCGGCAGCTGTCGATTCGGTCTCGGACCGTCTCGAAGTTCCCGGGCCATCACCTGAGGTTGAAGCGGAAAAACGTGCGCAACTGCGTAAGGCCAAGGCCTTCGCTACGATGCTGCTGGTCATCGCAACCGCTGTGTATTTCACATGCCGCGGTATTGAATCTTCACACTTATCCGCAGGCGAAGTTGTGCCCGCGTGGGTGGGCTACGTTCGCGCTGCTTCTGAAGCCGGCATGGTCGGTGCCCTCGCCGACTGGTTCGCTGTCGTAGCTCTGTTCCGCCACCCGCTCGGCATTCCTATCCCACACACCGCTATCGTCCGCCGCAAGAAGGACCAGGTCGGTGAGTCCCTGGCGCAGTTCGTCGGTGACAACTTCCTGAACCCCGCTTTGATTGTAGACAAGGTGCGCAAAGCCGAGATTCCTGAACGGATCGGTGAATGGCTGGTAGCGCCGGGAAACGCCGACAAAGTGTCAGCAGAGGTCGGTAAGTTCACCGGAAATGTGCTGGAGGCGATTAATCCCGACGATGCCGCCGCAGTGCTGAAGTCAGCAGTCATCGACGAAGTTGCAGCTCCGGAGTGGGGACCACCAGCGGGTAAGGTTCTCGAGCAGCTGATTGAAGAGGGGCGCACCGAGCCCATCGTCCAGCAGATGGCTGAGTGGCTGCACCGGAAGTCGCTGGGCTCCCAGAATCTTATCGACCGCCTCGTCGGAGAGCGCGCCCCATCCTGGGCGCCGAGCTTTGTCAACGATCTCATCGGCGACAAGGTCTATCGCGAGTTGGTTGATTGGACCTGGCAGGTGCAGCATGACCCTAAGCACGACGCGCGCTTGGCACTCCACCGCTTCCTCACGCAGCTCGCCATAGACTTGCAGAACGACGAGAAGACCATCGCCAAGGTCGAAGAAATTAAGACTGACATTCTTTCGTCCGCCGCCGTCACACAGGCGCCGGCGAAGATTTGGGCATCAACATCCGCAAAGCTTGTCGACGCTGCCCGAGACCCGGACTCCCTGCTCCGTCGGAAGGTCTCGGAAACGGCCGCCCGCTACGGCGAGCGGATCCAGTCTGATCCTGAGTTGCGCAAACGAATGGACCGCCGTTTGGAAGCGGCTGTCGTCTTCATCGCTGAGAATTACGCGGGCGAGATTACCTCGATCATTTCCGAGACCGTCGAGCGTTGGGACGCCGATGAGGCTTCCGACAAGATTGAACTGATGGTCGGTCGCGATCTGCAGTTCATTCGCGTTAACGGCACGGTTGTCGGATCACTGGCCGGTTTGGCTATTTACACCCTGTCGACCTTGGTGTTTGGGGCTATTTAGCAGCACAACCCAGCACATCAGACCGTGTGCGTTAGCATGTAAAAAGCAATGCATCCCTGTTAAAGGAGTTGTTCCCCCGGTGCGCCTGTTACCATCTTTGCCCAGTCTTGCGGATTCGCCGCTGATGGCAATTTCCGTCTATGTGGACGTCCTGTTTCAGTTCGCCATTCCGTTTGTCATCGGCATCTTGGCGCTAATCGGTGCGGTGCTTGTCATCACCACCCGCGCGGATGCCTTTGACGCTGCAGACCGCAAGAGCCGCAACGTCTGGGCCGGCATGCTGGTCGGTTCGGCTATCTTCCTACTCCTGCCGTGGCTGGGCTGGGCAATGCTGGGCATCCCGCTGATTGCCGGACTAGTCATCACGGGGATTTACTGGTTGGATGTTCGCCCACAGATCAAGGACATTTTGTCGAACGCACAGGGCGGGTATTAGTCCCGGGCGGGTGCTAGCCCAGGGCGGGTGTTAGCCCGCACAACTGAGAAAGTGTCTGGGTTTATGACAGTTTCTGGGTGAAAAACCCGGTGATTTTGTCATAAACCCAGACACTTTCTTTCTGGGGGAGGGGATAGGGATAGGTCTGGCTCCCCGAAAACCTACTGGAACACCACGGTAACCTACTGGAACACCACGGTGCGGTTGCCGTAGACCTGCACACGGTCCTCCAGGTGCCAGCGCAAACCGCGGGCGAGGACCTGCTTCTCCGCATCGCGCCCCTCACGCTGCATGTCCGCAGCGGTGTACTTGTGGGAGACACGCATGACGTCCTGCTCAATAATCGGGCCGTCGTCGAGGTCCTCAGTGGCGTAGTGGCAGGTGGCACCGATGAGCTTCACACCACGTCGATAAGCCTGCAGGTACGGGCGCGCGCCCATGAACGACGGCAGGAAGCTGTGGTGGATATTGATTGCGCGGCCTTCCCACTTCTCGCACAGATCCGGCGGCAGAATCTGCATGAAACGTGCGAGCACGATGGCATCCGGGTTTTCGGCATCGACAATCTCGGCGACCTCATCGAATGCCTTACGCTTGCCGACGGCATCCTTGGGGAAGGGCACGTGGTGGAAGGGAATGTCATACGCTGCGACCAGTGGCTCCAGATCGCGGTGGTTACCAATTACTGCAGCGATTTCCATCGGATAGTCGGACTGTGCGACGCGGCCGAGCAGATCCTGCAGGCAGTGGCCTTCCTTGGTCACCAGGATGACAGCGCGCTTCGGGACAGCGTTGTCGGTGACCTTCCAGCGGACCTCAGGGCCCCAATCACCGACGAGCTCAGCGAACTTCTCGCGCAGCTCTTCTACCGTCAGGTCGAGAGCGTCGGCGCGGACCGCCTGGCGAGTGAAAAACCATCCGGTCTCCGGGTCGGAGAAGAAGTCCGCCTCGGTAATCCATGCACCAATGTCGGACAGGAAGGTCGACAGGGTGGAAACGATACCGGTACGGTCTGGACAGCCGAGCGAGAAGATGTACTGGCGCTCGGTGGGAGTACCGCTATTTGCGGTGATGAGAGAGCGAGTCATTCTCGGTATCTTACCTGCTAGCTAAAGGTAAGTTCGCTCACGGTCGACAAAGGCAGATTTGCGCCCGTCAGCGTCAACGCCAGGCCCTCCCCTGTGACGTGTGCTTCCTCCACCTGCATACCGTGGCCGATGTCGTAGCTCAACAGCGTACCGCTCGCTTCTCCCAGCCAGCCGGCCAGGCCATCGAGGTTTAAGCCGAGGATTGAGCCGCCCTCCAAGTTGATTTCGATATGACCGCCGTTGGCAATCGGGCGGAACTTGGAGGTCGCAAATCCGGAGGCGAATTCAATGTTGAACAGGCCTTCGTCCGGCAACGGCGTGATTGTGGAAGCGCGTACACCGCTTTCCCGGTTAATTAGCGCCTGCAGCAGTTGAGGTGGGATTGTGACGTCTACTCGCAGCGACTCTGCGGTCGGATCCGCACGATTGCTCAGATCCACGTTTTCCAGGTGCACTTCCGCTGCCGGGTCACCGTTGATCTCCGGTGCGCCACCCAGCGCCTCCGGGTTCTTGACCTCCAGTGTGTTCGGAGTGGACAGATCCATCGAGGGCACTGACTTGGTGGCCAAGGCGAGCAGCATCGGGCGGGTGCCGAAAGAAACCTTGGGGTCTTCAGTGACCGTCGCACCACGCTCTTCGGCGGAGGTGCGGTAGCCGTCGGAAATCTCCTTGCTCACGAACATCCGGACGCCGATTTCGCCGGCGATCGCAATGAGTGCCACCACGATGATGACACCGAGGACGGTGGGCAGGACTTTGACGCTCGACGAGCGTTTAGCAGAACTCATGGTTCCCAGTCTTGCTTAACGACGGCTCCGTCGCTACCACTTATCTTCGCCCGGTATCCGTCCCCTCGGTGTCGCCCCGGAGTGCCCCGCTGCGCAACCTACTTAGCGACGTAGTCCGCCAGCACAGCGGTCTCAGCGTTGAGGACGCGTTCCAGGTACGGAGCTGCCTTCTCCTCGAGCTTGCCACCGAGCAGCGGCACGTTGATGGAGAACTCGGAGTTGGTGGTCAGCACTGAACCTTCACCCTGGGCGGTGAGCTTCTGGGACGCACTGAAGGACGCCGGTACGCCCGAAGCTTCTGTGGTCACAGTAGAGGTCGCGCCGTCGTCGTTAAGCGGGCTGATGACGAACGTGCGCGTCATGCCGACCCCGGACTTAACGAACTTCTGCGCCTGCGCCGGAATCTTGTCAGCAGAGACGGTCTGGCGAATCACGACGGTGGTGCCAGCGTCGGTGGTCTCGAACTTTTCCACCTTGCCGTCAGCTGCCGAGAAACGGTTTGCGACCTTCTCCCAGAAACCGGCGTCGGTGAGGGCCTCGTAAACCTTCTCAATCGGCTGGTCGAAGTTGACGGTGTGCGTGTTAGTCGTAGTCATGCGCTTGATGATACGTAATTTGCACTACGCTAGGGGCGTGGAAAATCTCGACCAATCGCCGAACCCAATTCACCTGACCTCCGACATGGAAGAAGCCATCGATGGGCTTGCGGGGCTAGAGGGGGTGGAGCTCAGCACGCATACCGCTTTCGCGGATTTGACGACGCTCCGCCTCGGCGGGGTGCCGCGTGCCGTCGTCCGGTGTAGCACGACGGACGCTGTGGTCGATGTTGTACGCACGCTTGACGACGCTAACGTGCCCCTCCTCATCGTGGGAGGCGGATCCAACCTGGTGGTAGCCGATGAACTCGAGCCGCTGGTGGCCGTGGTAATCGAGGCCGACAACGTGACCATGAGCACTCGCGGACACGGGCTGGAGTCCGTGTCGGCAATCGTGGAGGCCGAGGCCGGTGCGGTTTGGGACGAGGTCGTGGAGATGAGTGTCGACGCAGGTTTTGGCGGCCTTGAATGCCTGTCGGGTATTCCGGGATCGGCCGGAGCCACTCCGGTGCAAAACGTGGGCGCCTACGGTGCTGAGGTGTCGCAGGTCCTGGACGCGGTGCAGCTTTACGACCGCGCAACCGGCTCGGTCGAGTGGGTGGAACCGGAGTCTCTCGACCTTTCCTACCGCTACTCGAACCTGAAGTTCACCGCACGGGCAGTGGTGCTGGCCGTGCGGTTCGAGCTCAGTGTGGATGGCATGTCCGCGCCACTTCGCTATGGCGAACTGGCGCGGCGCCTGGGCGTCGACGAGGCCGAGGCTGCGGCTGGCGAGATTCGCAGGCCGGCTGAGTTGGTGCGCGAAAAGGTGCTTGAGCTGCGCCGGGGCAAGGGCATGGTGCTCGAAGATGCTGACCGCGATACCTGGTCGGCGGGTTCTTTCTTTACCAACCCGATTATTCCGGAGAACTCGGTGGAGGCCGTGCGTGCAAAGGTTGCCGCGCTGCGTGGGGCCGATGAGGCCGCGAATATGCCCGCATTCCCCGCTGGCCCCGGCCACGAGGGAGCCGTGAAGCTCTCGGCGGCGTGGCTTATCGAGCGCGCCGGGTTCCCCAAGGGCTACCCCGGTGACGGTGCGCCCGCGCGACTGTCGACTAAGCACACTCTTGCCCTGACCAACCGCGGGGAGTCCGGCGACGGTACGCCTACGACCGCCGCCGACTTGGTGGCTTTGGCGCGCGATGTGCGCGCTGGCGTGGAAAAGGCCTTCGGCGTGACCCTGGTGCCCGAGCCGGTGTGGATCGGCGTGAGCATCGACTAGGCCCGCGGCGGGTGGCTGATGGCCAGTGGGGGCGGACTGGAGAGGCTGGCGGGACTGCTGGGGCTGACCGGGGCGCTGGGGCTAATAGAACCGCCGGGTAGTCCTCAGTTTGCGCTCCCGGGCCTTCTCCCAATGGCGGGGATAGAGAAAGTGACTAGGTTTATGACATGTGAATAGTATTCACCCTCAGTTTTTTGTCATAAACCTAGTCACTAAGTCTGGGGGGGGGGAGCCGGGGTCCGCCTTAAAGGGATAGGAGCCCGCTCTACTCAGGCCCCTATCCCAACTACAAAACCACCCTGAACTAATGGGACTTGCGGTGGGAAAGCGAATCCACGCTTTGGCCCTTCTGCTCCAGCTGTGTGAGCAGCACGTCGCGGACATCGCGGCGGCGGACCTTGCCCATCTGGTCGCGAGGAAGTTCCTCCAGGTGGAAGAATGCGCGCGGCACCTTGTACCGGGTCAGGTTGTCGTAGCAGTGGTCGCGGTAGGCGTCAGAATCCAGTCGGGCGTAGTCAGCAAGGGTGATCGCGGCTACGACCATCTCGGAGCCGTCGCTCTTCGGCAGGCCGACGACCGTGGCATCGGTGATGTCCGGGTGAGAGAGCAGTACTTCCTCGACTTCGGCCGGGTAGACATTGAAGCCACCTGTGATGATGACCTCCTTGATGCGGGCAACCAGCTTGATGAAGCCGTCCGACTCCATGACTCCGACATCGCCGGTGCGGTACCAACGATCGCCAGCGGGAAGCTCAGCAGGCCCATCGGTGAAGGACTTCTCCGTTGCCTCCGGGAGGTTGAGATAACCGGCGAAAACCTGTGGGCCTCGGACGATGACCTCGCCCTCCTCGCCGTCAGCGCGGAGCTTGGTGGGATCTTCGGGGTCAACGATGGCGACCTCGGTGTCCGGGAATGGCAGGCCAACGTAGCCGGGGCGGCGGTTACCGTCCATCGGGTTGCCGACGATGATCGGTGACGTTTCGGTGAGGCCGTAGCCCTCGACAAGGCGCCCGCCAGTGAGTTTCTCCCACTTCTGCACAAGGGAAACCGGCAGGGTAGCAGCACCGCAGAAGGCGAACTTCACGCCGGAGAGGTCGACATTATCGCGCTCGGCGGCTTCGACAATCTTCTCGTAGAGAGTCGGCACACCAGGCACCCATGTCGGGCGATTGTTCTTCATCACCTTCATAATCAGCGGAATCTCCGGTGCCGGCACCAGCACCAGTTCAGCGCCAATCAGCATGGACAAGTTGGTGACAATGGTCAGGCCGTAGGCATGGAACATTGGCAGGATGCCGAGGGAGATTTCCCGCTCCTTGCCAAGGCCCGGCACCCAGGCCTTGCCCTGCAGAATGTTGGCGACCAGCCCGCGGTGGCTCAGCTGCGCGCCCTTTGGCGAGCCCGTGGTGCCAGAGGTGTACATCATCACTGCAGTGTCATCGGCAATGATGGATTCATCGGCCTGGAGGTCGTGGCCGTCTCCGCCGACGGCGTCGTGAAGCAAAGCGTCAAAACCCATGACCTGCGGTGCGGAGGAGTGCAGCTTAGCGCGGGCGGCGCGGAGTTTCGGCAGCGGGATCGACAGGGCGGTGCGCATGACAAACGGCAGGTCCTGCAGCATATTGACCGCGATGATGGTCTCGAGCGGGGTGTTGTTGCGGAGGTCTTCAAGTACGGGGACGATCTTGTCCCAGCAGATGGCAAAGCGGGCGCCGTGGTCGTTGAATGGGTGGCGCAGTTCGTGGGCGGTGTAGAGGGGGTTGTGCTCTACGGCAACAGCGCCGAGGTGCAGAACTGCCCAGTAGGCGATGACGTGCTGCGGGCAGTTCGGCATGAGCAGTGCCACGCGATCGCCTTTGCGTACGCCAAGTGCGCGCAGGCCGGCGGCAACGCTGCGAACCTTGGCATCCAGCTCGGCGTAGGAGGTGGAGCGACCGAAGAAGGTCAATGCCTTGCGGCGCGGGTGGTTGCTCAGAGTGTGGCGGTAGACGTCTAGGAGGGTGTCGAAGTTGTAGTCGATGTGGGGTGGGGTCCACTCCGGATACAGGTTCAGCCAGGCCTTGGAGGCCGCAGCGTTGGGTGTGGAACCGTGAGCTGGGGCAGAGTCATTTGCAGCGTGTGAGCTGGATGTATCGGCCATGGGGTCCTCCTAAATTTTTGTTTAGCACCTGAATATGTCGTGAGGTGATAATAACCTACGACGTAGTAGGTATCGACCTCTATTGTGCCGTACGTCGCACTGCGATGCCGGAATTCCAATACACGTATTTGAGGTACTCATTTGCGGGGTTGCCCCTGGCGTAGGCACTCTGGGCAGTATGAGCGAAACATTTCCGGCGGCAACGGCGGGCGCAGACGCGGCCGCCTCTAACACCCCGGCGTGGCCGAACCGCATCGCGATGATCTCCATGCACACCTCTCCGCTGGAGCAACCGGGCATCGGTGACGCTGGTGGCATGAATGTCTACGTGCTGCGCACCTGCGAGGAGCTGGCACGACGCGGTGTGAAGGTGGATGTTTTCACCCGCGCCACGCGTTCCAGCGATGGGCCGGTGATTCAGGTCAGTGAGAACTTCCGCGTCATCAACATTGTGGCTGGTCCCTATGAGGGGTTAGAGAAGTCAGACCTGGCTACGCAGATGCCGGCCTTTGCCGGTGGGGTCATTGAATTCGCCCGCAAACAGGGGATTGAATACGACCTGATCCATTCGCACTACTGGCTCTCTGGCCAGGTGGGGTGGCTGCTGTCGGATTTGCTTGACATTCCGTTTGTGCACACGGCGCACACGCTGGCGGCAGTGAAGAATCTCCATCTGGCGGAGGGAGATACGCCGGAGCCGGAGTCTCGGCGTATCTGTGAGCAGCAGATTGTGGACAATGCGTGCCGGCTCATCGTCAACACCGATGCCGAGGCTAAGCAGCTCGCGGATCTCCACGATGCCGACCCGTGGCGCATCAATGTCGTGCCGCCCGGGGTGGACGTGGAGCTCTTTTCGCCGGGCAGTGATCGTGCCACCGAGCGGTCCCGTCGTGAGCTGGGCATCCCGTTGCACACTAAGGTCATTTTGTTCGTCGGTAGGCTGCAGCGGCTGAAAGGCCCGCAGGTATTGCTGCGGGGTGTCGGTGAGCTCATGCGTCGCCATCCCGCCACTAATGTCCGAGTGATTATCTGCGGTGGACTTTCCGGTTCTGGGCTGCACGCGCCCGACGAATTCACCAATCTCGCCGCGGAAGAGGGGATCGACCACCTGGTCCGGTTCATGCCCCCGCGCCCGCCGCAGGACCTGGCGAAGCTCTACCAGGCCGCAGATATTGTCGCCGTGCCCAGTTACAACGAAACTTTCGGGTTGGTGGCGATGGAGGCTCAGGCCACCGGTACTCCCGTTGTCGCGGCGAATGTCGGCGGACTCTCCATCGCTGTCGACGATGGGGTCAGCGGTTTGCTTGTCGACGGTCACGAGCCCGCAGCCTGGGCCGATGCCCTCGGTCGCCTGGTGGAGGACGACGAGCTACGCATTAAATTGGCCACCCAGGCACGCGAGCACTCCCTGGAGTTTTCCTGGCAAAAGACCGTGGATCGGTTGGCCGATGTCTATCATCGAACCGAACTCCAAAAGGAAAATTGTCCCGGCTCTATCCGGGATGCGGGCGGCTCCCGGTAGGTTTCGTTAGCTTCAGTACCGCCAGAGCCGTAGCCACAAAAGCAGGGAGATGATTCACGATGAGCACGGACATCCAAGTACAGCTGAAATCCCTCGGTGAGCAGCTGGAACGCCTCGGTGTCGAGCATGGTATTGCAGACAATGCCGCCGTGGTGGTCCTGCCTGGTAAGAAGAAGCTCAAGACTGTCGTCGGCCTCATCCCGGCACCGGACTCCCTGCGTGTTGAAGCCTTCGTCTGTCGCGCGGTCGAAGAAAACCACGAGGCCGTTTACAAGTGGTTGCTACAGCGCAACCGTCGTCTGTTCGGCATCGGTTACACCATCGACGCCGCCGGCGACATCTACCTGGTCGGTCAACTGCCCGCTGAGCTTTCCGACGATGACCTCGACCGCCTCCTCGGTCAGCTGCTCGAGACGGCCGATGGGGACTTCAACCAGATCCTCGAACGCGGCTTTGCATCGGCAATTAAGCGCGAGTGGGAGTGGCGGGTTGACCGTGGGGAAAACCTGGCCAATCTGGAGCAGTTCCGCCACATGGTTGAGTAGCCGGGGGTAGCAACCCACATAGCGGGGCAACGAACGGCGGGCTTTCCCGTTTTGGGGCACAATTAGGGGTATGAGCAATGGAAAACTGATTCTTGTCCGTCATGGCCAGAGTGAGTGGAACGCATCCAACCAGTTCACGGGCTGGGTCGACGTTGCACTGACCGACAAGGGCCGCGCTGAGGCAGTACGTGCCGGTGAGATGCTCGTAGAGGCAGGCCTGAAGCCGCAGGTTCTCTACACGTCGCTGCTGCGTCGCGCAATTAACACCGCACACATTGCCCTGGATACCGCTGACCTGTTGTGGATTCCGGTTATCCGTGACTGGCGTCTGAACGAGCGCCACTACGGTGCTCTGCAGGGTCTGAACAAGGCAGAGACCAAGGAGAAGTACGGCGAGGACCAGTTCATGTCCTGGCGTCGCTCCTACGACACTCCGCCGCCGGAGCTGTCGGATGACAGCGAGTTCTCGCAGGCTAATGACCCGCGTTACGCCAACCTGGATGAGGTTCCGCGCACGGAGTGCCTCCTGGACGTCGTGAAGCGTTTCATTCCTTACTTTGAAGAGGAAATCCTGCCGCGTCTGAAGGCCGGTGAGACTGTCATGGTGGCAGCTCACGGTAACTCCCTGCGTGCACTGGTCAAGCACCTGGACAACATCTCGGACGAGGACATTGCCGCTCTGAACATCCCGACCGGTATCCCGCTGGTTTACGACTTTGATGCTGAGGGCAAGGTTTTGAACCCGGGTGGCACCTACCTGGATCCGGAAGCTGCAGCTGCAGGTGCTGCTGCTGTTGCTGCTCAGGGCAACAAGTAAAAATGTAGGTGTTTGATAGGCCGATAAGGGGCGCAGCCAAGTGGGGCTGTGCTCCTTGGTCTATTTAGAGCTAGCTAGCGCACTGATTTTCAGCGCGCGCGGATTGTGAAAAGAGCTTAGGGTAAGACCCGTGTCAAAAATCATTATCGCCGCTCTATTAGGTGCTGCGGTTATGGCAGCTGTGCTGATTCTTGGTGGAGTTGTCTCGGGTGCCTATAACGCCGCTCGGCGTCAGAAGAGCGACGAGGAAAGTTCAATAACCACCATGGCGCAGGTCATGCACCTGGCCATTCAGAAGTCTCCGACGGGTGTGGTGGTCGTTGACATCTCACGTGATTTGATTTTGTCGAACTCCATGGCGCACAAGTTAGGGCTGGTCTATGAGCGCCGCCTCAATGACGTGGGCTGGGAAGCTGCGCTCAAGGTCTTTGACTCGCAGGAGGACCAGGAGCTAACGCTGGTGCTGCCGTCGCGCCGGGCGGGGGCGCCGGACACAATTGTCCGCTGTCAGCTAACTCCGTTGTCACTGGTGGACGACCGTTTTGTGGTGATTTATGCGGCGGATGTCTCCGAACAGGCCCGTATGGAGGCCGCGCGACGTGACTTTGTGGCTAACGTTTCCCACGAGCTCAAGACTCCGGTGGGGGCCATCAGCCTCTTGGTCGAGGCGCTGAATGAAGCTACCGACGACCCGGTTGCCGTGCGTCACTTTAGTGAGAGCCTGACGCAGGAGTCCAAGCGGATGTCGACCATGATTACGGAACTCATCTCGCTGTCGAAGCTGCAGGGGGCAGAGCCGCTGCCGGACATGTCTCCCGTGAAGGTTGAAGAGATTGTCCAAGGAGCTGTGCGTCGTAACCAGATGCTCTCGGAGCAGGCGGGTATTGAAATCACCGTTGACTGTGAGCCGGATTTGGTGGTTGAAGGTGAACGCAGCCTGCTGATCACCGCGGTGTCCAACCTGATTTCAAATGCGATCAACTACTCGCCAGAGGCCACGCCTGTATCTGTGACTGCGGTCAAGGAGGATAACGACACCGTCGCTATCCGCGTCACTGACCGCGGTATCGGCATTTCCCAGGCGAATCAGAAGCGTATCTTCGAGCGCTTCTTCCGTGCGGATAAGGCACGCTCGCGGGCGACAGGCGGTACCGGTCTGGGCTTGGCAATTGTTAAGCACGTCGCAGCGAATCACAAGGGAACCGTGAAGCTGTGGAGTCGGCTGGGCACAGGATCGACCTTCACCATTGAGCTCCCGCTGATGGAAAAGAACGGTTCCGCGTCGAATGATGGCGATGTATCTGCACGTTTGCCAATCGGCCACACCCAGCCTGCGGGTAAAATTGCGGCTAAGAAAAACGCGCAGCGCGGTACGGGCAAAACCCGTGGCAAGGATAAGGATTCCCAGAACAAGGATTCCAAGGAAGGAATGAAGTAATCCGTGACTGAGGTACTTATTGTCGAAGACGAGACGGCTTTGGCGGAGCCGCTTGCGTTTCTGCTGCAGCGCGAAGGATTCGAGGTGCGGATGGCCGCTGACGGCCAGGAAGCACTTGCAGAATTCTCCAAGGCAGAACCGGACATTGTGCTGCTGGACCTCATGCTGCCAGGTATGAGTGGCACCGAGGTCTGCAAAAACATCCGCTTAAAGTCCTCTGTCCCAGTGATTATGGTGACCGCCCGTGACACTGAGATTGACAAGGTCGTCGGCCTCGAAATTGGTGCGGATGACTATGTGACCAAGCCGTATTCCTCTCGGGAACTTATTGCCCGTATCCGGGCTGTGCTGCGCCGCGGTCGCCACGACGACTCCGACGATGTCGAGGATATCTACGAGGAGGTCTTGCGCGGCGGCCCGGTCGTGCTGGACGTCGAGCGCCATGTAGTCACCGTTGACGGCGATGATGTCGCAATGCCGCTCAAGGAATTCGACCTGCTGGAGTACTTGCTGCGCAACCGTGGTCGTGTGCTAACCCGTGGCCAACTCATCGACCGCGTCTGGGGCTCCGACTACGTCGGCGACACCAAGACGCTGGACGTACACATCAAGCGCCTGCGCTCCAAGATCGAGCGCAATCCTTCCTCGCCGGAGTTCCTGGTCACCGTTCGCGGCTTGGGTTACAAGTTCGAGGACTAGCTCAGCAGACTGCTGCCGACAATCTCCGCCGTCGGTCTGAGAAACCCCGACTTAAACCTCGTCCGGCGCCAGCCCCTCGGCCGCTGCGCGTGTGGCCGGGTGAATCGCCAGCAGTGGGTAGCCACTCGGCCCGAAAGCCTTGGCCGCGCCCGCTATTTCTCGGGCACGGCAGTGCTCCGCCAGAATTTCGTAGCACTCTTCGCCGATGAGCTCTATTAGCTCGGACTTGTGCGTGCGCCACACCGGCTCGCCACCGGTATGTGTGGCCGGCGCGCCCGTGCAGAACCATTCAAAGTCCTCGCCGCCATCGCCCCAGGCACGACGATCGTATTCGGTAATGGTCGTGCGCAGAATCTCCTGGCCGTCCGGGCGTTCCTCCCAGTCCTCCAGTCGGCGCAGCGGCACCTGCCAACACACATCCGGCTTGACCTTCACGGGGTCAATGTCGTTGGCCATCGCCCATTGGTGGATGGCACAGCCCGCACCATTGCGCCATCCGTCACGGTTGGCAAAAATGCAGGCATTCTTCACGACCTTCGTTTTCAGAGCAGGCTCAGGCTCTCCGTTTTCGTCGTCAAGCTCGTCCCACACTAACCACGGTTCCAACGGTTCGGAGGGGTCGGTTTCGTAGGTTTCAAGCCACTTCAGAGTTTGTTCGGGGCGGTTCTGCCACCACTGGGGCTCTGCGGAGTCGCCTTCCATTCGCTTTACGACGTCAATAACCCTCTCGCGGTCTTCTTCGTCGGTGATAAAGGCGCCATGGCCACAGCATCCGACATCCGCGTTCGCGGAGTCGATGCCCTGGCAAGCGGAGGTGCCGAAAGCGCATTGATAGGAGCTCATCAACCAGGTTAGGTCGCAGGTGATGATATGTTCTGGGTCCTCCGGGTGGGCGAACTCGAACCACTCGCGGGGAAAGTCATAGGCGACTTCAGCGGGAGACGGTTGCGGTCCACGACCGGGGCGGGGGTGGGGTTGATTCACACCAATACACCGTAGACCGTCTAACCTACTAAGAGTGAGATTAGGTGTATTAGATGTAGGTAGTAATACCGTCCACTTGGTGATGGTGGACGCCCGCCGGGGCGGACATCCGACTCCGATGAGCGATTCCAAGTCGACGATGAAGCTGGTCGAGTACCTGGATAAGGACAACAACCTGTCCAAGAAGGGCATTGACAAGCTGACGGGCTACGTCGCTGAATCCAAGGAATTGGTTGAGCAGATGAAGTGCGAAGAGATGATTAGCTTCGCCACTTCAGCTGTTCGCGATGCCACGAATGCGGACGAGGTTCTCGCCCACGTTGAGAAAGAAACTGGCATTAAGCTGCAGATTCTCTCCGGTGAGGATGAGGCTCGTCTGACCTTTTTGGCAGTACGGCGCTGGTACGGCTGGTCTGCTGGTCGTCTAATCAACCTGGATATCGGTGGCGGTTCTCTTGAGCTGACGTCGGGTACTGATGAAGATCCGGAGGCCGCGTACTCGCTGCTGCTCGGTGCGGGACGGTTGACCCACGAGTGGTTCGAGACCGATCCGCCGGAGCGCAAGAAGATTGACCTGCTGCGCGATTACATTGATGCTGAGCTCGCTGAGCCAGCTCGTCATCTGCGTACGCTTGGTGAGCCGGACTTGGCTGTCGCCACCTCGAAGACTTTCCGCACTCTCGCTCGCCTGACCGGTGCGGCGCCTTCCGCTGCTGGTCCCCGGGTTAAGCGCACTCTGACTGCCGCTGGTTTGCGCCAGTTGATTGCGTTTATTTCCCGCATGACGGCGGCTGACCGTGCTGAACTTGAGGGTGTTAGTGCGAATCGTTCTCACCAAATTGTCGCAGGTGCTCTCGTTGCAGAGGCTAGTATGCGAGCATTGGGATTAGAGAAGGTCGAGATTTGTCCTTGGGCGCTGCGTGAGGGCATTATCTTCCGACGACTGGACAGTGACCTATACGGAAAGGGTTGAGATGAGCGAGGAAAAGCTCACCGTTGCCGAACTGCTGGCGCGGCGGCAGAAGGAGGGAGCCCCCTCTGAACCACCGCGGCGCCGCCGTCGACGCAGCCTTGAAGAAGGCGGTGTGTCTGTTCAGGAGCTCACCGGCTCAATCCCTCGTGTAAAGGCCGACGAACCGCGACGTGGTGCTCACGCTCTTTCCAACGCAGACGACGATCAGACGACTACGAGTGATTTGCTTGCCGACGAAGCTGCGGCCAACGCCGCCGAAGAAGCGCAGGCAACCGAACCGGAGGTAGAAGCTCCGGAGCACTCGGAGGCTGTCGCTGAGCCAGTGGTAGTTGCTGAAGGGGCGGATTCGTCGGAGCATGAGGTTCAAGCTGAGGCCGAGGCTGAAGCTGCTGATCAGGAAGAAGAGGAGTCGGAATTAGCTGAGGCTGACGCCGAAGTAGCTGACGCCGAGGTCGCTGAGGCCGAAGCTGACGAGGTTGCCGAAGTTGCTGAAGAACCGGTTGCACCGGTTGCACCGGCAGCTCCGCAGCAGGAGCAAGCCGCGCAGAGCACACCAACTGCGCAGCCAGCAGCCCCTGCGGTGCCATTGGCAATTCCGATGGAACCCCGTCCGGTCATGGTCAACTCCGAGCGTTCGGAGATTACCTACACCTTCACCGAACTGCGTGACATGGCAGACGAGTCGCAGCAGCTTGGGGAGCCGGGGCCAGTCGCTCGTGCGGTACTCACCGGTTCCAACGCTTACGACGACCGTCCGACTGCCTCCATTCCGGTTGTCCAGGACAATGTCGACGAAGAGTCCGAGGCATCCGCTGAATCGGATGACGTCGACGGTGAACAATTTGCTGAGGCTGAAGCTGCTCAGGAAACCGCTACCTTCGAGGCTGCCGACGCTGACGCCGATACCGGTGCCGCTTCCAAGGCGGCAGTGGCAGCCGCTGTCGCTCCTGAAGTTGCACAGGCAGAAGACGCACAGGCCGATATCGAGCAGGCCGAGGACGCCCCCACTGAGGCTGCACAGGTCGAGACCACACCGACCCAGGCCGCAGCTGACGAGAAGCAGGCGGAGCCCCGGGACGTCGTTAAGCGTGAAGAATCCAAGAGCTCCAAGGGCAAGGCCGTCGCGCGCGATGGCTACGCCGAGGACAATTCCCTCTCGGTGCCGTTGCTGCTAATCCAGGTCTTCGTGGGTCTGATTGCTGGTGCATTGGTGTTCCTGGGCTTCACCATGGCCTGGTCGTCGCTGCCAAAGATTGTGGTTGTCATCATGGCTCTCGTGGTCGCTGGTGGCTTCGCGGGAATGGCGAACTACCTGCGCCGTGAGAAGGACAAACTGACACCGATTCTCGCAGGACTTGTCGGTTTGGCGCTGACATTTGGCCCCTGGATTCTCTTCCAGTTGTAGTGGGGTCAACAGAATAATCATCACCTGATGCAGGGGTCGGAAGCGTAGTTTTCCGGTCCCTGCATTCGCATGTGTGGGCCAGTTTTGGCACACTTAGCGTCCATGACAAGAATTGCTGTAATTGGTGGCGGAAAGATTGGTAGCGCACTCGTCGGTGGTCTCATCGACGGTGGTGTCTCGCCCTCCTCGATTTATGTGGTGGGGCGCACCAAGGAGAGCCTGGCCGGTCTGAAGGAGACCTACGGCATTGTCGATGCCGACGACCCAGTAGGGGCCGTCGACGGTGCCGACGTGGTGTTCTTGTGCGTAAAACCGTACTTGATTATCGACATGCTCGAGCAGATTGCCGACGTGCTCGATGACTCTGAGGTCGACACCATTGTGGTGTCGATGGCGGCTGGCATCACGCTGGACAAGATGGAAAGCGTCTGTGCTGTCGGTACTCCGGTGATCCGCGTCATGCCGAATACCCCGATGCTGGTGGGCAAGGGGGTCTGTGCAGTCGCGCCGGGCCGCTTTGTCACGGAGAGCCAGACCGACGAGGTTGTCGAACTGTTGAAGAAGGTCGGCAGCGTTGAGGTTGTCGATGAGTCGCTGATGTCTGCAGTCACTGCAGTCTCGGGCTCCGGTCCGGCTTACTTCTTCCAGTTCGTCGAGGCGATGACCGACGCGGGTGTGAATCTGGGCCTCAAGCGTGATCAGGCTAAGCGTCTGGCGTCGGCTACGGCTGCTGGTGCAGCCGAGATGATGATGCAGGAAGGCGCGGACCCGACTGCGTTGCGTGCCGATGTCACCTCTCCGGGCGGTACAACCGCTGCGGCCACCCGAGTTTTCGAGGAAGAAGGCATTCGTCGCGCGGTGCATCGTGCGCTGCAGGCTTGCTATGACAAGGCCAACGAGATGGGTAAATAAGCATTTCGCCGAGTAGAGGCGGGTGTACAAGTAACCCCAATATTTGGGGCATTGGAAATGGTCAGCGGCAGTAGCTAATCCGATACGCAGGGACGATGGGTTAGTCACAACTGTCACACCATTCGCCAATGCCCCTATTTTTTATCAAAAATCGCACCGGCACCTTGCCTACCGGTAGGATATGAAAAGCACGTGCGTGTCACGATTTTCTGCAGGAGGGGAAGCCTGCAGCGCGTCGCGTGCGCTGAAGGGAATATTTACTAATGCAGAATGCAGATAAAGGCACCTTTCTGACCGTTGCAGAAGTTGCTGACATCATGCGCGTATCCAAGATGACCGTCTACCGCCTGGTTCACGCTGGCGAGCTGCCGGCAGTGCGCGTTGGCCGTTCTTTCCGCGTCCATGAGTCCGCAGTCAAGGAATACCTGGACTCCTCCTTCTACAACGCGGGTTAATTTTTTCTGCCTTTAAGCGGGGCTGTTTGACCTGAACGCATATGTCCCCGCTATGATTAATCCGATTAGTACATGGTGCTGTGCTGCGCCCCTGTTTCCTATCGTCTTCAAGTCATGAAGTATCTAGCTGTGAAGGCGGAAGGAAAAAGGGCGTGACATCTCGGCGGTTGTAAGGCCGCATTGAGTACGCCGCCATTGTGCAAGAAAAGAAATTTCCGTCAACGAATAGCGAGGTCGAGCCGATGGGTTCCGTCATTAAGAAGCGTCGCAAGCGCATGTCGAAGAAGAAGCACCGCAAGATGCTTCGCCGTACCCGCGTGCAGCGTCGTAAGCTCGGCAAGTAAGCCAGCATTCCTGCCGTTATCGCAGGAGCGCGCGTGCTGCGTCGCGTACACGTTTTAAAAGCAGAACCCGCCCGGTCTCGTTGAGATAGGGCGGGTTTTGTCGTTGGGGGCTAATCACGGGCTGCCGATTACGGGCTGCAAATGTGAAACTGTAGGAGTTTATGACACTTTCATGCCATTTTTCGAGCCATTTTTGTCATAAACGCAGTCACTAACTCTCGAGTGCGCCTAGCAGCGTTTAACTTTCCTTGTTCGCGTCCCACAGTCGCTTGCCGACGAGTCCCGCGCCCCCGACAGCTCCTGCCAGCAGTGCTCCGATCGAGAGCCACCGCATCGTGGCGAAGGTTGCGGAGCGAAAGTGGCGATAGTCGTAGATAGTCCACCCCATCTTCTGGGCGTAATTCCGCAACTTGCGGTCCGGGTTGATGGCCACGGCGGTGCCCACCATGGACAGCATGGGAATGTCGTTGGCGGAATCTGAGTATGCCGTGCAGCGAGACATGTCCAACCCGGAAGAGGCTGCCAGAGCTGCCACCGCGTGCTTCTTACCCGGGCCGTGGAGAATATCGCCTACCAGGCGGCCAGTGAACTTGCCATCTTTGACCTCGGCGACCGTGCCAAGGGCGCCGGTCAGTCCGATGTGCTTAGCGATAACCTGGGCCAGCTGCACCGGGGTGGCGGTGACCAGCCAGACCTCTTGGCCAGCCTGGATATGTAGTTCCGCCAGATCGCGGGTGCCCTGGTAAACGCGGTCGCTGATCTTTTCTTCAAAGATTTCTTCGCCGAGTTTGACCATTTCATTCACATCGTGGCCGGCGAAAAACTCCAATGCCTGTTCACGGGCCTTAGCTACGTCGGCAGCGTTTTCCGCGCCTGAGATTCGGAATTTCAGCTGCTTCCAAATCATGCCGGCCAAATCACGCTTCTTGATGAAGCCGCGCTCGACCAAACCCATGGCAAAGAGGAAGATTGATGCGCCTTGGACAAGCGTGTTGTCCACATCGAAGAAAGCGGCTGCGCCCTGATCGCGTTCGACACCTGGAATGGGCTGCGAGAGCACACGGGCACCGCCAGCGGCATCTTCGGCACCAGCTACACTGCGAAATCCCGTAGCCAGTTCTTCGCCGCCGACGTCGTAGACTTCGCCGAGAGCTTCCAGTGCATTGGCAGCCGCTGCAGCACCAGCTTCCTCCTGTGCTTCGTCATTGAGCGGAGCGAGAACTACCTGCTCGAGGAAGTTGCGGACGTTACCCTGCGAGGACGCAAGGTCACCCAGCATGTCGATGGGGAAGGGGGAGCGGTTGTCGGCACTGAACTCACTCACGGCACGAAAATCTCTTTCCACGGTGTATGCAACCGACATCCGTTATCGGAAGCTCTTGTTGAATAGTATCCGGTCTTTAGGCAAAGCTGCGCGCTGAGATTCAAGGAGCGGATGGGGCAAGGATAAGAAGAGTCACTTTTGCAGGGGAAGTGTGGGGAGGGGGACGTCGTAAAGCGAAACAGTCGACCTTTAGACTGGCCGTTATGGTGACTGTGACGGTGATGAGTAGGAAGACGTGCGGTTCGTGCGCCCGAGTGATTGCGCAGATTGAGCCGCTAGTTCGGGACCAAAATGCGCAGTTCCAGGTGGAAGACGTCGATACCGATCCGAACTTGGCCATGGAATTTGGCGATCGCGTGCCGGTGATTCTGGTCAATGATGAGGAAATCGCTTGCTGGGAAATCGATGATGATGAACTCCTGGAAGCGATAGCGGAGGCCGAATAAGTTCGGGAGACAACTCTGCCGAACTGCTAGGAGCTGCGGAGACATGGCAGAATGTGGAGTAGCGGCAAAGAAGTAGGGGAGTGCTGCGAACATCGAGGTAGAGACTAAGTAAAGTATGCCTTTGTTGTGACGAGATGGCAGAGTTGTCTAGCGTTAACAGTCATAGCTGTGTGAAAAAGCCCGTAGCGGGGCCTGTGAAGGAGCAATAGAGCGGTGATTGAGCGGTGAGTGTGCTTCTCGTCGGAATGTCGTACCGGTCTGCACCGGTGACCCTTCTTGAAAAGGTCTCCGTCGGTGAAACTGAGCGAGAGGCCATTTTGGCTCGGCTGGTCGCGGATGAAGCGATCAGCGAAGCGATGCTGTTGTCGACCTGTAACCGCGTTGAGTACTACGTGGTGGCCAACGGCTTCCACTCTGGCCTATCGGCCGTGGTCCGTGAAATTGTCGGTCGTACTGGGCTCGAACTCGATGAACTGACACCGCACCTCTATGTGCGGTACGCACAGGCCGCAGCGGAGCATGCCTTCTCGGTGTGTGCTGGTCTTGACTCGATGGTGCTGGGGGAACAGCAGATTATCGGTCAGCTTCGCAATGCTTACCAGGAAGCGGACGAAGCCGGCACCGTCGGTCGCATGCTGCATGACTTGGCGCAGAAGGCGCTGCACACAGGCAAGCGAGTCCACAGCGAAACACTGATTGATAATGCGGGCGCATCGATGGTCTCCGTGGCCATCGACGAGGCGATTGCTGCGCTGCATCCTGGGTTCAACTCTGGTGTTGACGTCGCTGAGGGTACCGATATTCTGGCCGGACGTTCGGCCCTTATCCTCGGCGCCGGTGCGATGAGTTCGCTGGCCGCCAGTTACCTGGGGCGCTGCGGCATTGATCGTCTGATTATTGCCAACCGCACCGTTGACCGGGCGCAGAACCTGGCTAACCACTCGATCGAAGCGGGCATCCCCGCTACTGCTATTGCGTTGCATGATTTCGCTGATGTCCTCGATGATGTGGACATTCTCGTCAGTGCCACCGGAGCCATGACTCCAGTGGTCTCAGCTGCAGATGTTGTCGACCACGGCCCGCTCGCCATCGTCGATTTGTCTATGCCTCGCGACGTCGCGGAGGATGTCTCCGGGCTTGAGGGGATCGCACTCTTCAACATCGAATTGCTGCAGATGACTCGCACGGAGGTTCCGGGTCGTGATGATGAGGCTGCAGCGCGCGACATTGTGGCCGAAGAGTTGGAGTCCTACCTCACGGCGCAGCGCGCAAGCGAGGTAGCACCGACTGTTCGCGCTCTGCGTGAGCGCGCGGCGGATGTGGCGGCGGCTGAGCTCGCTCGCCTGGAGGCGAAGACACCGGGTCTTACTCAAAAGGAACGTCGCGAGGTCGAGTCCACGGTTCGCCGCGTCGTCGATAAGCTCTTGCACGCGCCAACGGTTCAGGTCAAGAAGCTTTCTAGCCAGCAGGGTGGTGGCAACTACGCGCTTGCCCTGCAGAAGCTCTTCGACCTGCCCCTATCCACCCCCTCTGGCCTGTATGCTGACACCGATATCCCCGCAGATCTCATGGTAGAGGGCCGAATTGGGCGGATGCAGGGATTTGAGCAGTATGGTCTTGACAGTAGTGCCATCATTGAAGGCGTTGCTGAAACCACCAAGAATTAACACCCGGAGGGAAACATGCCTGACCCAGCGACTATTCGTATCGGTACCAGGGGCTCGGAACTGGCCACGACACAGGCCGGTCACGTCCGTGATGCACTGATTGAGCTGGGGCAGCCTGCAGAGCTGGTGATTGTGAAGACCGCCGGTGACCATAACCGCCACGACCCGGTGGAAAAGATTGGCATCGGTGTCTTCACCCAGGCGCTGCGTCATGCACTCCGCGAGGGGGTGTGCGATATTATCGTGCACTCGTTTAAGGACTTGCCGACGTTGCCGGAAGACGACATGATGGTCGCAGCCGTGCCGGAGCGCGTCGATCCGCGAGAAGCGCTGATTTCCCGTGATGCTACGCCGCTGATGGACCTGCCTGAGGGTGCTCGAGTGGGTACCTCCGCGCCGCGTCGTGTCTCTCAGTTGCGTGCGCTGCGCTCCGACCTGGAACTTGTACCACTGCGTGGAAACATCGAAACCCGCATGGGGCGCGTCTCTGAGGACTTGGACGCTGTCATTCTGGCTCGCGCCGGACTGGAGCGCACGGGTCGCCTCGGAGAGATTGCGGAATCCCTGGACGTGGACGTCCTCATGCCGGCCCCGGCTCAGGGCGCCCTGGCGCTGGAGTGCCGCACTGCTGACCGCGAAATTGTGGATATTCTGCGCAAGATTGACCACCCGGTGTCCCATGCCCGCGCTGTCGCTGAGCGCGCGGTACTCAATGAGCTGGAAGCGGGCTGCACCGCTCCGGTCGCGGCCTACTCAACCGTGAGCGACAGTGGTGAACTCACCCTGCAGGCGGGGGTGTTCGCACTCGACGGTTCGCGTCAGTTGCTCGAGACCGCTACCGCAAACGTGGATAAGGCCGATGAGCTTGGCCGGAAGGTTGCGGCGGCCCTGCTCGAACGGGGTGCTCATGAGGTAATGGGCGATACCCTGCGGGAATCTCAAAAGTAGCCGGTTAGTTAATTTGGCTCAAACCCTTTATGCTAATAGGCCTGTATGCATGCCGTTGGGATAAGGGTTTCCTTCGTGTGCTCGCATGTGAGATTCAGGTGTCCACCTGCCACTCACATGCGTTGGCGCATGTCCGCTTTCTTCCTTCAAGACTCATCGGCACGAAAAGTGAACAACCAATAGAAAAGAAATCACTCCGCAACGATGAACACCTCCCTCCCCTCAGCAACGGGACGCATCCTGTTCGTCGGCGCTGGTCCTGGAAATCCCGACCTGCTGACGCTTCGCGCCCGTGAGATTCTCGCAGACACCGCTATCGCCTACGTCGACGCCGATGTCATGCCGGGGGTTCGAGAGCTCGTCGCAACCGATGTGCCTGTTCCTCCCGAGCTGCTGAAGGAAGCCGAGGAAGAGTACGAGCGCATGTGCGCCGCAGCCAAGGCCAAGGGATCTCGTCGTAAGCCGCCGCGTCCGGCACCACCGACCGCCGCAGATCTGCGCACGCCTATCGACGATCCCAAGAAGATGGCCAACCTGCTGGTCGAAGAAGCCGCTAAAGGCAATGACGTGGTGCGTTTGGTGGCAGGCAATCCGCTGACCAACGATTCGCTGCTGGCCGAAATCAACGAGGTCTCGCACGCCGATGTTGAGTTCCAGATTGTCCCTGGCATGTCCGTGCCCTCCACCGTCCCGGCATTTGCCGGTATCGCGTTGGGCTCGACGTACACGGAGACCGATCTCGGTCGCGCCGATGTGGACTGGGACGAGCTGGCCCAGGCACCACAGCCGCTGGTACTGCAGGCCGTGCAGGACGACCTGTCCGCCATTGCAACTGAGCTCGGCGAACGCGGCCTGCCGTCGTCGTTGCCGGTGTCGGTGACTGTCAACGGTACGACTCGTCTGCAGCGCACCTACGACGTCACGCTGGGCACCTTGGCGCAGCTCTCGGGTGACCTGGCCGGTCCGCTGGTGGTCACGCTTGGCAAGGGTGTGGACAATCGTTCGAAGTACTCATGGTGGGAAAACCGCGCTCTCTACGGATGGAAGGTGCTGGTCCCACGTGCCAAGGCGCAGGCAGGGCCGATGAGTGCCCGTCTCGTTGCGCACGGCGCCATCCCGATTGAGGTCCCGACCATCTCAATCGAGCCACCGCGCAGCCCGGCGCAGATGGAACGCGCCATCAAGGGGCTTGTCGACGGCCGTTACCAGTGGGTTGTCTTCACTTCCGTCAACGCCGTCACCGCAGTGTGGGAGAAGTTCCAGGAATTCGGTTTGGACGCGCGCTCCTTCGCCGGGGTCCGCATCGCAGCAGTCGGCCATCGCACCGCCGCTGCCATCCGCGATCTCGGCATCACTCCGGAGCTGCTTCCGGATGACACTCGTCAAAATGCCGCGGGCATTGTCGACGTGTTCCCGGAGTACATCGAGGATCTCGATCCGGTCAACCGCGTGCTGCTGCCGCGCGCCGATATCGGCACTGACGTGCTTGTCGACGGTCTGATTGATCTGGGCTGGGAAGTTGATGATGTGGTCGCTTACCGTACCGTGCGGGCAGCGCCACCGAGTGCGGATATCCGCGACATGATTAAGTCCGGTGGCTTCGACGCAGTGTGCTTTACCTCGGGGTCGACGGTGAAGAACCTGGTCGGTATCGCGGGTAAGCCGCATGCTCGCACCATCATTGCCTGCATCGGGCCGATGGCCGCAGCCACGGCTCGCGAGTACGGCCTGCGGGTAGATGTCGTGCCGGAGCGCGCAAGCATCCCGGAGCTGGTGGATGCGCTGGCAGAGCATGTTGCGCAACTGCGGGCGGCAGGGCAGCTGCCACCACCGCGCAAGAAGCGTCGTCGTTCGCGTAAAACCAAGGCCTGAGCAGGGGCGTACCGGAGCGAGTTCGCGTTTTGATTAAGGTTGTCTTTATGACTACATCTGGAGCTTCTGAATCATCCCGCGAAATCGATCTCGAACAGTTTGGATTTCCTCTCCCGATTCGTCGCCCACGCAGGCTGCGCACCAACCCGGTGATGCGTGCGATGACGGCGGAGACGACACTGACTCCGAAAAATCTCATCCTGCCCATGTTTGTTGCAGATGGTATTGATGAGCCGAAGCCCATCAGCTCCCTGCCCGGGGTAGTGCAGCATACCGAGGACTCCCTGGTAGAAGCTGTGCGCGAGGCTGTTGAGGCAGGTATCTCGGCAGTTGACCTCTTCGGTGTCCCGCTGGATGCGGACAAGGACGGCGAGGGCTCTGAGTCCTGGAATCCGGAGGGCGTACTCAACCGTGCCCTGCGTCGTCTCCGCGACGAGTTCGGGAATGACATTTTGATCATGGCCGACACCTGCCTGGATGAGTTCACTGACCACGGCCACTGTGGTGTGCTGGGCACGGATCGCTTCGGCAACACGGTCGTTGAGAATGACCGCACGCTGATTAACTACATCAAGATGGCCGTTGCGCAGGCCGACGCCGGTGCACATATCGTGTCCCCTTCGGGCATGATGGACGGCCAGATTGCCGCCATTCGCGAGGGCTTGGATGCCGCTGGCCATGAGGATGTCTCCATCATGGCGTACTCGGCAAAGTACGCCTCCGCCTTCTACGGTCCATTCCGTGAAGCTGTGGGCAGCTCGCTGCAGGGTGATCGCCGTACCTACCAGCAGGATCCTGCAAACCGTCGTGAGTCCCTGCTTGAAGTGCAGCTCGATGTTGACGAAGGTGCGGACATGGTGATGGTCAAGCCGGCCATGAGCTACCTGGACATTCTGCGCGAGGTCGCGGATATGTCGCCGGTGCCGGTTGCCGCTTACCAGGTCTCTGGTGAGTACGCGATGATTCACGCCGCTGCCGCCAACGGGTGGATTGACCTGGATGCTGCGATGATGGAGGCAGTTCTGAGCATTCGCCGTGCCGGTGCGGAGCAGATTTTGACCTACGCAGCGGTGGACTTGGCGAAGAAGCTGCGCGCCCAGTTCTAATTCGCTCGGGTGAACGTGCAGTAGTAAATATCGAGAAGTGGACGGATGACTAAAGAAGAGAAGAAGCCCGCAATTCCCGAGCAGGTCGAGGGAGCTAGGCAGGCGTGGCGGGTTACGGCCGTGTTGCAGCTGCTCGTCGCTGCGGTAGCTACGGTGACCTACTGGCTGCATCCGGAAATGCTGATGAGCCCCTCAACCGCTAAGGAGAATTTCCCGGGTTTCAGCGAGGGCCAGATTGATGCTGCCATGAAGGCGACTATCGTTATCGCGTTCTTTTTCGCAGTGGGGCTTTGCATCGCGTTCTTCGCCATTATCGAGCGAATGCGCAAGGGGAGCGAAGGTGCTCGCACCGTGCTGGTTATCGGCTCGCTTTACCTGGCACTGTCGGCGCTGATGTCCTTCTTCTCTTCTACGGCTTCAGAATCGGGAGTGCCGGCATCCCTCGTTCTTATCAGCGGAATTGTGCGAATCGCCTCGGCCACTGCCGCGGTAGCGGGCCTAGTGCTCGCCGCTTCGAAGGAATCCAAGGACTACTTCGATCATCAGCGCCCGTCGAAACCGTGGACGCCGTCCGCTCCGGAATCGCATCTGCCGAGAGCGTCGAAGCATGGCGCTGATCCAAAGCGGCAACAGCAGCTGGGCCAGTCACAGCCCAAGCAATCCAAGCAGCCTGAGGAGTCCAAGCGATGATGTCCCTGCCGAGTCGGCCCTGGCAGTGGGTGCTTTTTGTCGCGCTCATCGCCCAGATTGTCCTGAGCTTGATACTGGTCACCGGCGACTATTCGCAGGCTCCCGCCGCCGTTGGCCGCGATATCTACATCGTCGCCGGTGTGACGCTGGGCTGCTCGCTTATTGGTAGCGGCTGCTTGCCGACGGCCACTGAGTTCAAACTCTCCCGGAACTGCCTGCTCATCATGGTGATTATCACGGCTCTCGCCATGTTCTTTGCCATTATGGCTGGAGCGCTGACTGTATGGGTTATCGCGCCCAGCCTGGCGATGGCGTGTGGACTACTGTTGCTCTATCGTGAATTAGCGCTCACGCGCGCCAACCAGCCACAGGATTAGACGGAAAGTTTCAAAGGCTATGAGTGACACCGGTGAGTTTGATTTCTCTCTGGACAATCGCGTTGAACAAGCGATTGTGGATGCCAAGGTCGCTGCTCGTAAGGCATTGCCACGAAGCCGTCAGGACATCGACGAAGAAAGTGCCCATCAGCGGCTTGCACACCGCAGAGGCCAGTCCAACACAGCTTTCGCACTCATCCTGGAAAACTTGGAAAACGCCGAGAGTGCTGAGCGTGCTGAGCATGTTTTGGAATCCTTTCCAGATGTGACGGCCTCTGTGGTCTACAAGCCCGGACGCGCGTGGATTACAGCGCCCGATACCATCGATCCGAATCAGTTCATCGAAGCTCTCCGCGAAATTGGGGTCGAGTCGTACCTCACGCGCAGCACGCTTCGGCGTCGTGCAACTCGGCTGGATGTGTCACAACATCGCCGTCCCGCTGTTCCGGCTGCTGCTCAACAGAATGAGGAGGAGCGCATTCGCCGTCGTGAAGCGGCCTTGCGCCGAAGCGGCGGCGGCGCGGAAGTACTGTTCACGGCGCGTGAACTGGTGACCAAGCAGCGCTTTTGGGGCAGCCTGTTCCTATCGATTCCGGTGCTGGTGACGTCGTTGAACGTCAACTGGCAGTTCCCGGGTTGGCAGTGGATGTGTCTTGTACTGACCACGATTGTGGTGTGGTGGGGTGGCTGGCCGTTCCACCGTGCAATGGCGGCGTCTCTGCGTCGGCGGATGTCGGCGCTGGATGGGGCGAGCTCCATTGCCATCCTGCTGGCGTGGCTGTGGTCGCTGGCGCAGCTTATTTTTGGCCCCGCGGGACAGATTGGATATACCACTGCGCCCACGTGGTTTGCTTTCAACTACCGGGAAAGCGCCTCGGCAGAGGTGTTTTTCGACGTTGCCTGCGGTCTGACCGTGTTGTTGCTAACAGGTCGCATGTTTACGCGCTACAACAAGGTTCGTACTGGACAAATCTTGCGCAACCTGCGCATTCCAGCTGAGCGAAACGTGACAGTCGTGCGCAAGAGCGCTAAATCCGCGGAGCCGAAACGGGTGGAGGTGACGGTCGCGGAGCTCAATATCGGTGATGACATCGTGGTTCCACCGCACTCGGTGATTCCGGTCGATGGCTCGGTTATCGGTGGAGCCTCCACGATGGATGCGCAGCTACTCGGGATCGGCGTTGAACCGCAGAAGGTCAAGGTCAATTCCAAGGTTTGGGCCGGCGCAATCAACCTGGATTCGGAGCTCAAGGTGCGTGTGGAGCGCACTGGTTTCAAGACCCGGGCGTCATCGATAGCGCGTTGGCTGCGTCAAGCGGTTCGAGAAGAAACGGTGATGCACCAGACCGCAGTGCACTCGGCATCAGAGCTGGTGCCATGGACGCTGTCGTTGGCGGGCGTGGCTTTTTGCGGTTGGTGGCTGGCGACGGGCACGATGAGCGGTGCTCTCGCGGTGGCGCTGGCTATGCTCTCGGGCATCGCGCCGGTGGCATTGGCAATGTCTACGTCAACCGTGCAGCGTATCGGGATTCTGGCCGGTGCTAGTAACGGAATCTTGATTCGTGGCAATGAGACTTTCCGAAAGCTGGCCGCTGCCGATGTGGTGATTTTTAACCGAGTTGGAACGCTGACCGAGGGTGACACCCACGTGCTCGGTGTCGCCGCTGAGCGCAATGAAAATCCGGATCTGGTTCTGCGTGTGGCGGGCGCTCTCATGATGGAGAGCAACCATCCGGCATCGGCGGCAATCGTGCGCGCGTGCCGTGCATCCCGCGACGCCGGTTCCGGCGGTGGCGAGGTGCCGCACTGGATTGAGACCGTACACGTCGCAATTGCGGAAGATGGTGCGTTCGTTGGCCAGGTAGAGATTCCGGTGAAGGACTCCGACGACAAGTTAGAGATGCGCTTTGTTGAGGGGCGTGTTTGGCGTCCGCGTGATCTCACTGCACTCAGCGAGAAAATGGCCGTGGCTGCGCTCAGTGGCGGTACTCCGATGGTGGTGTCGTGGCGTGGCAAGGTCCGTGGTGTCATCACCATTGGTGAGGACATTAAGCCCGATGCGGTCGAGAGCATTGACCAGCTTGAGGATATGGGCGTGGACACCATGATGATCACGCGAGATCCGTATCCAGTAGCCCGTCGTTTTGCTGACCGGCTGAATATCTCACGAGTATTCGCGGGCATCATTGCCTCCCGCAAGGCCATTGCGGTGCGTTCGGTCCACAGTGACGGCGAGACTGTCGTGATGGTTGGCGACAAGGACATCCGGGACTCTCTGCGTGCCGCTGACGTGGGTGTTTTGATGGACAACACCGAAGGCAATCAGAATCTTGATGTTGATTACGCCGATGTCGTGGCACTGCGGAACAACGTGTTGTCGATTCCGGAGGCCATTGAAATCGCACGTGCTGTGGTGCGGATGATGGACTCCAACATCTACTTTGCGTGGTTCTACAACGTTGCGGTCATCCTGCTGGGTATGACCGGTATGATTCACCCGCTGCTGGCATCGCTTTTGATGATTTTCTCCAGCTTGTGGATCGACTGGCGATCCCGTCGAGTGTCCTCTCGCCGCAAGCATCTATTCAGGGTGAAGCTGGGACGTTGGTAGGGCAGGGTAGCCCTTCATCCGAGTGGCCGTCTACGATGGTCACCGTGACTCAAGACATTAATGCTCCTCATGTCCCAGAAAACGTTGAGCTCACCGATCGTTCGGCAGAGTTCTTTACGCAGGCTCAGGCAGTGACGCCGGGTGGCGTGAACTCGCCGGTCCGCGCCTTCGGTTCCGTCGGTGGCACCCCACGTTTCATTGACCACGCCGCGGGCTCTCGTCTCGTGGATGTTGATGGTAACGAATATGTGGACTTGGTCTGCTCGTGGGGTCCAATGATTCTGGGCCACGCGCACCCGGCAGTGGTGGAGGCCGTTCAGAGCGCCGCCACTCGCGGTTTGTCTTTCGGCGCTCCGACGACGGCTGAGACCGACCTGGCTCGTCACATCGTTGAGCGCACGTCGGTAGATGAGGTGCGTCTGGTCAACTCCGGCACTGAGGCCACTATGTCCGCAGTACGCCTGGCTCGCGGTTTCACTGGCCGTTCCAAGATCATCAAGTTCGCCGGCTGCTACCACGGTCACGTGGACGCGCTGCTGGCATCGGCCGGTTCCGGTGTCGCTACTTTTGGTCTGCCGGATTCGCCGGGTGTCACCGGTGCATCGGCTGCCGACACCATTGTTGTTCCTTATAACGACATTGAGGCCGTCAAGGCCGCATTCGCTGAGAACCCGGGCGAGATTGCCTGTGTCATCACTGAGGCGGCAGCGGGCAACATGGGTACCGTCGCACCGCAGGACAACTTCAACGCGAAGTTGAAGGAAGTCTGCCACGCAGACGGCGCACTGCTGATTCTCGATGAGGTCATGACTGGCTTCCGCGCTTCCTACAACGGCTGGTACGGCATTGATGGTGTGGCCGGTGACCTGACCACCTTCGGCAAGGTCGTCTCCGGTGGTCTGCCGGCAGCTGCCTTCGGTGGTCGCCGCGACGTCATGGAGTACTTGGCTCCGAACGGTCCGGTGTACCAGGCAGGCACACTCTCCGGTAACCCGGTCGCTATGGCAGCTGGCCTGGCCAACCTGGAGAATGCCACGAAGGATGTCTATGACACCGTCGCAGCCAATGCAGATCGCCTGGCCACGATTCTGTCCGACGCCCTGACCAAGCAGGGCGTGGCCCACCACATTCAGCGTGCGGGCACGATGCTCTCGCCACGCTTCGCCGAGGGCGAGGGCCATAACTTTGAGCAGATGCAGGCAGCGGATACTTTCCGCTACCCGGCTTTCTTCCACGCCCTACTGGCCAATGGTGTCTACCCGCCGGCTTCTTGCTACGAGACCTGGTTCGTCTCCGCTGCGCTGACCGACGCCGACTTCGAGATTATCGAGCGTGCAGCAGCCCGCGCGGCCGAGGCGGCGGCAACCGCCAAGCCGGAGTAGGTGACACGTGCCGAACAAGACCAATTCGCAGGCAGCACAGCAGGAATCGCAGCCGACACAGCCGGAAAACCAGGCGTCTAAGCGTGCAACAAAGCACGCCAAGACCACGGTCGTACATCTCGTCCGCCACGGCGAGGTTTATAACCCGGATAAGATTCTCTACGGTCGCCTGCCCGGCTGGCACTTGTCTGAGCGCGGTCAGCGTCAGGCAGCGGCCACGGCCTCGTCCTTCGAAGGCCACGACATCCGCTACTTCGCCTGTTCCCCGCTACAGCGCACGCAGGAAACCTCACGGCCCTTCACCGAGATAATCGGCATGAAGCCGACCCTGGATGAAGATTTGCTGGAGGCTGGCAACTCCTTTGAGGGTTTGCACATCAAGGGCATTGACTCCGCACTGTGGAATCCGAAGTACTGGCCACGGCTGCGTCGTCCGAGCGTGCCCAGTTGGGGCGAGCCCTACGAGGAGATCGCGGACCGTATGTTCCACGCCATCGAGCGAGCCCGCGAGGCCGCCGAAGGAGCGGAAGCGGTGCTGGTGACGCACCAGCTGTGCATCATTGCAGCTCAGCGTCGTGCGCGGTACTTGAAGCTCGCCCACAACCCGGCAACTAGGCAGTGCGATCTGGCCAGCGTGACCTCCTTGGTCTTCGTCGGCGACACCATTGTCGACGTGCGCTACAGTGAACCGGCCGGTCACCTGTAAGGTGAATAAATAGTTTTGTTGAAGTTTCACTGACCCCCGGAAGGTGGCACCCCAAGTGGCCAAGGTCTCATCGTCCCGAATTGCAGCAACGCTAGCGGCAGCAACTCTGTCTCTGTCGCTCGCAGCATGTAACCCCGGAGATTCAGTGGGACACGATGCCGTTGCCGTCGGCGGTCAGTTCGAGTTTGTTTCTCCAGGGGGTCAGCAGATCATTGACTACGCACCCGAGGAGCGCAAACCGGTCGGCAAGGTGTTCGGTCCTTCTCTAGAGGACGACGACAAGAAAATCTCCCTCGATGACTTCAAGGACCAGATTGTGGTCCTAAACGCCTGGGGGCAGTGGTGCGCACCGTGCCGATCCGAATCGGATGACCTGCAGTATGTCCAGGAACAGATGGAAGAGCAAGGTATCGGCACCGTTCTCGGCATCAACGTCCGCGACAATGTCCGCCAGGCTCCCATCGACTTTGTGAAGGACAACGGCATCACCTACCCGTCCATCTATGACCCGGCCTTCGTCAACGCCAGCGCACTCGGCGGCATCCCGGCTTCGGTGATTCCGACAACCATCATTCTGGACAAGCAGCACCGCCCGGCCAAGGTCTTCCTCCGCGAGGTCGATCACACCATGCTGATGAAGGCTGTTAATGAAGTGAAGGCGGAGGGCTAGGCCCCAGCATGGGAACTCTTGCCATGGACACGATTTATCTTGCCGATGGCATCGGCCAGCAGTTCGCCGACGCCGCCACCGGCGGTCCCATCCTATTAGGCCTGCTCGCTGCTGCGCTGGCTGGTCTCGTCTCGTTTGCCAGCCCGTGCGTCATTCCGCTCGTGCCCGGTTACGTCTCGTATCTCACCGGTATTTCCGGAGCATCGGGGGCGCAGGGCCAGGGCTTGACGACGGGCACTGCGGACGCAACCGCCGTCGATAAGCGTGACGGCGATGGAGGGCGTGGCAAGCGTTCCGCAACTGCCCGCGTCGGCCTGGCTGCGTTGCTGTTCGTGCTGGGCTTCACTGTCATTTTCGTGCTGGGGTCGGCCTCAATTTTCGGGCTCGTGTCCACGCTGCGTCTGCAGGCGCGCACGCTGACGATTGTCGGTGGCGTGGTGACCATCGTGATGGGACTCGCCTTCATGGGCATGGTGCCGGCGCTGCAGAAGGACACCCGCATGGCGCCGAAGCGCTGGACCACGTGGCTGGGAGCGCCACTGCTTGGCGCGGTGTTCGCGCTGGGGTGGACGCCGTGTCTGGGCCCGACGCTGACTGCAATTATTTCGGTGTCCGCGGGCACGCAGGGTATGACCGCGGCCAGGGGAGTGGCGCTGATTATCGCTTACTGCCTGGGGCTGGGGCTGCCGTTCATTTTGGTGGCGCTGGGGTCGGCACGCGCGATGCGTGGAGTGGACTTCCTGCGTAAGCACTCGCGAACTATTCAGCTCATCGGTGGTGTGGCGCTGGTGCTGGTCGGAATTGCCCTGGTCACGGGACTGTGGGATGTTTTTGTTGCCTGGGTTCAGGCCGCTTTTATTACTGATACGGTAACGCCAATTTAGTGAAAGATTTTTTCAATGTCGGTGAATTGGAATAAGGTACGACAGCCCTTCCAGCAGGTCTGGAATTGGTTGACCAGCATGCGCACGGCGCTGATTCTGCTGTTCATCCTCGCTTTCGCAGCGGTTCCGGGTGCCCTGTTGCCGCAGCGCTCGCTGAATAAGGACAAGGTCGACCAGTATCTTGCCGCCAACGGCAAGACCGCCGAGATCATGGATAAGCTGCAGCTTTTCGATGTCTTCTCGTCCGTCTGGTTCGTCGCCATCGTGGCATTGCTGCTGATTTCCCTGGTTGGCTGCATTATTCCGCGCACCATCGACCACTACAAGGCCATGAAGACGCCACCGGCCAAGGCGCCGAAACGGTTGGCGCGTCTTCCGCTTCACGACGAAGCCGTGGTCGATGCCTCTGCGGATGAAGTTTCTAAGCGGGTGCGTGAGCGCCTGAACAAGTGGGCGTTGACCGAGACTCCAGCAGATGAAGATCGCGCTGGGGCACGATCCTTTTCCGCGGAGAAGGGATACCTGCGTGAGTTTGGCAACCTGGTGTTCCACCTGGGCATTGCGCTGCTGATTATCATCGTCGGCTTGGGCCGCATGATCTATTACGAGGGTCAGGTCATTTTGCTGACCAACACCGGCACCGAGATTTCTGACGACAACGTCAATAGCGCGGTGGGCGTTCCGTTCTGTAACACCGCTGCTGCGAACTATGACTCGCTGCGTGCTGGCAACACCTTCGACGGTACAACTCTGAACCCGTTCTGTATTCAGGTCGATGACTTCTTCGCCGATTACCTGCCGAACGGTCAGGCCAAGATGTTTACCTCTCATATCCGATTCGCAGAAGAAGAGGATATGCGCAAGCCGGTCGATGAGTGGGAAAAGACCACGCTGCAGGTCAACCATCCGCTGCGCGTCGCCGGTGACCGTGTGTACCTGCAGGGGCACGGCTTTGCCCCGGCCTTTAAGGTGACCTGGCCGAATGGCGAGTCGCGTACGTCGATTGTCCAGTTCCGTCCGGATGATCCGACCTTCTTCCTGTCCTCTGGTGCGCTGCGCTTCGACCCACCAGCAGGCATGTACCCGGACTTGTTCGAGCGCCGCCAGAACCAGATTGCAATCGAGGGACTGTTCGCTCCGACCGCGGAGTTTACTGGTGAAAAGGGTGCTCTGCTGCAGTCCTCTTACCCGGCGATGCAAGACCCGGCCGTGGCTGTCGACATCTACCGCGGCGACGCGGGCTTGGACACCGGTCGTTCGCAGGGGCTGTTTTCCCTCGACCGCGATCTGATGCACTCGGGTCAGCTGGCTAAGGAAGCCCGCGTCAACCTCAAGCAGGGCGAATCCACCGAGCTTGCCGACGGCACCAAGATTGAATTCCTCGGTGCGAAGGAATTCGTCAACTTGCAGGTTTCGCACGATCCCACGCAGTTCTGGGTGCTGGTGGCAACTGTGGCCGCACTGGCGGGCATGGTTCTTTCGTTGGGCATTAAGCGCCGACGTGTTTGGGTGCGCATGTTCCCGCTGGAAGATGGCCGCACTCGCGTTGAGTTCGGTGGCCTTGCCCGCACCGACAAGGCAGGTTGGGGCGAGGAGTTCCAGTACATCGTAGATGACATCCTGGAACGTGACAGTGATGACGAGGATGCTGCTGACAACAATGCTGCGACCGACGAGAGCGCGGACGACAAGGACAAAAGCTAACTGACCACTAAGTCTGGTCCATCATTACTGCAGGGTGAATGCGCGGGGGCGAGAATTGCGCCTCCGCGCATTTTTGCGTCCCCCGTGTCCCCGGTCCCCTTTTGCTTAGTCCTGCTTTAGTACTAGGGTTTGAAGAAGTATTCCGCTAATTCCACACTTTGGAGCCAAGTACATGCTCGTCAATAAGACACTGGCGCAGTTTTCGGACTGGTCGTACTTCACGGCCTTCGCCTTTTATCTTGTGGCCTTTGTTATTTCCATTGCCTACTACAGTCGTCGTATCGCGGCCGCTGAAGCGAAAAGCCAGGTTGCGGAACGCGAGCTGGTAGCCGCCGGTGCGGGTGAGGGAGCTACCACCGCTAGTGTTGCTGACTCGGGGGAGTCGGCGACGAAGTCGTCGGCAAGCGAGCCTAAGAACCAGGTGCTGACGAACCGACTCGGCGTTGTGACGGAAATGCTGATTTACGTCGGGGTGGCCGTGCACTTTGCATCGGTGCTGCTGCGTGGCCTGGCCGTGCAGCGTTTCCCGTGGGGCAACCTCTACGAGTACGTATCAGTTTCAATCCTCTTTGCTATGGCAATTGCAGCTGGCGTACTGCATCGTGAAACCATGCGTGTGTTCTGGCCGTGGCTGTTGGCTCCGATTCTGGCGCTGATGTTTTACGGTGGTAAGAACCTATATGTTGAGGCTGCTCCGGTGGTGCCGGCACTGCAGTCGATTTGGATTCCGGTTCACGTCTCGATTATTTCTATCGGGTGCAGTATCGCACTGATTTCCGGTGTTGCCTCGATTCTCTACATGCTGCGGATGTACAACCGCGAGGGCAAGGAAAAGGGCTTCCTGGGCAAACTGGTCGCGCCGCTGCCGGATGCTCAAAAGCTGGATGCGATTGCTTACCGCACCGCTATTTGGTCCTTCCCACTGTTCGGTCTGGGCATTGTGCTGGGCGCTATCTGGGCCGAGTCCGCATGGGGTCGTTACTGGGGCTGGGACCCGAAGGAGACCACGGCGCTGATTACCTGGATTATCTACGCCCTGTACCTGCACGCTCGCGCGACTTCGGGTTGGCGTAATACCAAGGCCGCGTGGATCAACATCTTCGGTTTTGCCACCATGGTGTTCAACCTCTTCTTCATCAACCAGGTGGTTTCGGGCCTGCACTCCTACGCTGGTCTGAACTAAGTCTTCACACTTGTACAAAGCCGGCATCGCCGGGTGAACTAGAATCGCTTCCATGCGCGTTCTCGTCACCGGTGGTGCCGGCTTTATTGGTTCCAACTTCGTTCTCCGCACTCTGGCTACACGGCCCGATGTGAATGTCACGGTGCTGGACGCTTTCACCTATGCCGCGAACCCTGCGAGCTTGGATGGCGCGGACTGTGAAATCATCCGCGGCGATGTTCGTGACGCGGAGCTGATCGATCGCCTCGTGCCCCGCTTCGACGTGGTCGTCCACTTCGCCGCAGAGAGCCATAACGACAATTCGCTGGTGGATGCCGATCCCTTCGTCACCACTAATGTCATGGGCACCGTGAATCTGGCCAAGGCTTGCGCCACCCACGACGTCCGCCTTCACCACATCTCCACCGACGAGGTCTTCGGCGATCTCGCTCTCGACGATCCAGCACGCTTTACGACGGCCACCGCGTACAAACCCTCCAGCCCCTACTCGGCCTCCAAGGCTTCAGCGGATCACTTTGTCCGGGCGTGGGTGCGCAGCTTCGGGTTGGTTGCGACGATTAGTAACTGCTCGAACAACTACGGGCCGAGGCAGCATCCGGAGAAGCTGATTCCCCGCCAGATCTGTGGTCTGTTGCGCGGTCGTAGCCCTCGCGTGTACGGCACTGGCGAGAATGTTCGGGACTGGATTCACGTCGATGACCACAACGACGCGGTCTGGGCAATCTTGGATTCTGGCGAGGTGGGGGAGACCTACCTGATTGGTGCCGATGGCGAGCGTTCCAACCTCGACGTGGTCGGAGACATCCTGGAGGGCTTCGGTCGTGAGCGGTCCGACTTTGTCCATGTCACTGACCGCCCGGGGCATGACCGTCGTTATGCGATTGACCCCGCATCCATCCGCAGCCTTGGCTGGCAGCCGCGCTACCAAGACTTTTCCGCGGGGCTCGCCGAGACCATCGACTGGTATCGCGCCAACGAGTCCTGGTGGGCGGCGGCCTACGATGCCGCTGAGGCTGGCTACGCGGAGCGCGAGCAGGAGTTGTAGTTCGCTGCTGGGGCATGCCTAGCGAACCCTCAACGCACACTCAGTGCACACTCAACGCGTGCCACAGCCTCAGCCCGGGCGCCCCGTCTACACTTGTTACCCATGAGCCCTAAGAGCACATTCCAGCCCACTTCTATCGACGGCGTTTTCACCTTCGAACCGGTCATCCACGGCGACAGCCGCGGTAGTTTCCACGAGTGGTATCGCCTCGACGCATTCGCCGAGGCCACGGGCTACCCGTTCTTCCCGGAGCAGGCCAACATGAGTGTCTCCGCCGCAGGCGTTGTCCGTGGCCTGCACTTCGCTGACGTCAGCACCGCGCCAGATGGCCACCCCGGCCAGGCGAAGCTGGTTACTTGTCCCGCGGGCCACATCCTCGACATTGCGGTTGACCTGCGTCGCGGCTCCGATACCTTCGGCAAGGTCGAGGTTTTCGAGCTCGACAGCAAGACCCGCCGAGTGGTCTATCTGCCCAACGGCATCGGACATGGCTTCGTCTCGCTTGCCGACGACTCTGTGCTCACTTACCTCACTTCCACCGGTTACAACCCGGAGGCAGAGCGTGCTGTTAGCATCCAGGACCCGACTCTCGGAATTGACCTGGCTGCGCTGCTGGCCAAGGGTGGTCTCACCGACGCGGACATGATTCTCTCCGAGCGCGATCAGAAGGCTCCGACTATCGAGCAGTTCGAGGCCGAGGGCAATAAGCTCCCCAGTGAGTTTGACTGCAAGGATCTTGAGAACATGGCTCGCGACGAGTGGGCAATCGCCAACGAAGCGGCCGGGCAGTAAGGCAGAAAGGCGCGAGCACTATGAAGGGCATCATCCTCGCAGGTGGTACGGGCTCTCGGCTGTTTCCCATCACACTTGGCGTAAGCAAGCAGCTGGTTCCCGTCTATGACAAGCCGATGATCTACTACCCGCTGAGCACGCTGATGCTAGCGGGAATCAGGGACATCCTCGTCATCACCACGCCACATGATGCCCCGCAGTTTGAACGCTTGCTTGGCGACGGCTCGCAGTGGGGCCTCAACCTCACCTTTGCCACCCAAGACGAGCCCCGTGGTCTCGCTGAAGCGTTCATCATCGGTGCGGACCACATCGGCGATGACTCCGTTGCGCTCATCCTCGGCGACAACATCTTTTACGGTGCTGGCTTGGGCACGCAGCTGCGCCGCTTCCATGACGTCGATGGCGGAGCGATCTTCGCCTACTGGGTCGCAGATCCCACAGCCTATGGAGTCGTGGACTTCGACCAAAGCGGCAAAGCCGTGGCGATCCAGGAGAAACCGAAGAAACCACGCAGCCATTTCGCGGTGCCTGGTTTGTACTTTTATGACGCCGAGGTTGTTGAGATAGCTCGCTCGCTGCAACCGTCGTCACGCGGCGAATTGGAAATCACGGATGTTAACCGCGCCTACTTGGAGCGCGGGAAACTGCAGGTAGAGGTGCTGCCGCGCGGCACGGCATGGCTGGACACGGGCACGGTGGACAATCTGATGGCCGCGGGTGATTTCGTGCGCACGATTGAGCAGCGGCAGGGGCTAAAGATTGGCTCGCCGGAAGAGGTGGCGTGGCGCATGGGATTCATTGACGATGCTGCGCTTAGCGCGCGTGCCGACGCCCTCAGCGCCAGTGGCTACGGGGAATATCTACAGCAGTTGTTGCTGCGTGGCAAGGACGTTTAGTCAGTTTCGCCGGGATTATCGAGGTTGTCGTCCTGCTCCCGTTCGCGCCGCTCCTGTAGCTCCTGCTCACGTTTACGGCGATCGAATTCGGCCTTCTTGAGCTTCCAGAGGAACTCCGGATCATCGTCGGGAGCGAGCGGACGGGGTTCCGGTTGCGGAGCGGAAATACGTCGCATGCCGTTGCCGCGACTGCCGGGACCAAATGCCTTCCACAGCATGACTACGACAAGGATGATGAACAGCAGCAGAATGAGCCGACCCATGTAATAGCTAACCTCCTGGATTTACCGACTAGAATACGCAACGAGTCCCGTAGTGCCCACGAGGGGTATCGCACTGCATGCGGTACGGCGTACAGAGTTCGTTAGGGTACAAAGGAACGTTGGACACGAACAACGTCGGGCACAGCACAGGCGTAACACGTAGAGGTGAGGGTTTAATGACCAATCCAGCAGAGCAGGACAAGTTGGCTTCTGAGGCTCAGATGCCAGCAGCTCCGGTGACCAAGAATGCTGGTCGCGGCAATGCCATGAAGGGGCTGTTCTGGTACGGCCTTGCTCGTCTGCTGCTATTCCTAGTGCTGTTCTTCGTTCTGCTCGTGATTATTTACTTCGTTAATGTGCAGATTCCGGCTGCAATTACGGCTGTGTTCGCACTGATTATTGCGATGCCGCTGTCGGTTTTTGTGTTTCCGAAGCTGCGCGTTCAGGCCAATGAGTCTGTTGCAGTGTGGTCGGAGAACCGCCGCGCGCATAAGGAATACATTGCGCAGCAGATTAAGGACCGCGAGGAAAACTAGGGCACTAGTCAGCTATCGTTGCCGCTCTAGCTTCTTTTCTGAACTTTTTCCAGCACCCGCTCGATTGCCCGGTTCACCGCATCCGGAGCCTCCAGCGGCAACATGTGGCCGGCCCCGTCGACTTCAACTAGCTCGGCGTCCGGCCACTTTTCCATAATTAGGTCTGCTTGCTTGCGGGGAGTGACATCGTCCTTCGTGCCCACCAGTACCGCTCCCGGCAGACCCCCTAAGTGAGGTCCGGCCGCGAACTCGTCATGGTCCTGCAGGTCGTCGAGGTATCCCACGAAAGTTTCCAGCGGTGTTTCATTAATCATGGCCGCGTGGAACTCGATGATCTCGTAGTCCGTGCGCCGGGCGAACACCGCAACTGCCAACGACGGCGCCATCAGTGACGCGATTGCCTCGCGGAACTTGCGGATCTCCTTCGGCGAGGACTCAATCGCATTGCGCGCCGCATCCGCCACCGGGGACGCGAGAATCTGCGGTACCCCCTGGGCGGCAAGCTTGTCGATAGACGTGGAAATCAGCACTACGCCTGCGATCCGACGGCGAATACTTTCCTCGGCAGCGCGCACCATGTGCAGTGCGATCAAACCGCCCAGTGAATGCCCAACCACGATGAGTTTTCCGGTCGCGGCGCGCTCCGCAATCACGGCCAGCGCATCGGCCGCAGCACCTTCGACCGTGCAGAGTGAAGCCGGAACCGCGCCGGTCTGGCCGTGGCCGCGTAGATCCATGGTGAGCAGGCGTGCTTCCGGGTGTGACTTCCGCAGCGCGTTGAACTGCCGGTACCAGGACTCGCCAGCCAGGGTGAAGCCGTGGATAAAGACGATGGTCACGGGGTCGTTGGCGGGAGCACTAGGGGGACTCTCAGGCTCAACCTCGTACCAGTGCACCGGAATATCGGTGGTGACAGCATCCGGTTTGTCGCTGGCCTTTCGCTCGTCATCCTTGGCCGCAATGTCGGCTGTGACCGGTGCGGTCTTGATATGTACTACACCGGTGGCCGTAAGATCCGTCAGGCCCGGTTCACGGGTCTGTGAATGCAGCGCGCCGTGCTCCAGTGCCAGTCGTCGACGTCCCGAACTGGTCAAACGCAGAGCAGCGCTGCGGGCGAAAGCTGGAGCCTTGGCTGCTGTGTCGCCAACTCGGGTTGCGGCCTCCTGGACGTCGTCAAGCGCCTTGTGCGTCAGTGTGCGGAAGTCCATCGGTACCCCCTAGCTGAGCGCGAGTGCGAGTGCCGTAATGACGGACCAGGCAAGCATCATCTTGCCGGTAAGCCCCAGTACCGGGATGAGCTCCTTTCCCTTTCTATGCGTGCGGATTGGCTCGGAGGCCTTTACCCACAGCGGCACGATGAGCAGACCCACCAGCGCCCATGGGCGCCAGAAAGCGATAAAGATGCTGGCCAGCACGGGCATGAGGGAGAGAATCTGCCAGACGATGCGGGTGCGGAAGTCGCCCAGGCGAACTGCCAACGTGATCTTGCCGGTGGCGGCGTCGGTGGGGATGTCGCGCAAGTTGTTCGCCAGGTTCACGGCAGAAGACACCGAACCAATACCAATTGCGCAGGCCAGGCCGACCCAAGACAGCGAGCCCGTCTGGGTGAATTCCGTGCCGAGCACCGCGACGAGACCGAAGAAGACGAAGACCGAGACCTCGCCAAGTCCGCGATAACCGTAGGGATTTTTACCGCCGGTGTAGAACCACGCCGCCGCGATGCACAGCGCGCCGACCAGAATGAGCCACCACGCGCTCATCAGAGACAGCGCCACACCGGCAAGACCCGCGACACCAAAAGCGCCGAACGCCGCGTACTTCACGACCTTCGGCTCCACCAGCCCAGAACCAGTCAGGCGCAGCGGGCCTGAGCGGTCATCGTCAGTGCCGCGGATGCCGTCGGAATAGTCGTTGGCGAAGTTCACGCCCACAATCAGCGCCCACGCGACAACCAGCGCGAGCACCGCGCGTCCCCAGATAATCGGCGCGTGCGTCGATGCTGCTCCGACACCGACGATGACCGGCGCAAACGCATTCGCCCAGGTATGGGGGCGCGCGCCTTCCAGCCAATCGCTTAACGACGCCGTTGCAGGACTCTTTGGTGCTTCAGACATGAATTAATAATAGGACGTGACACCAAATGCCTTGAACTAATGCGGGTTCGAGTGGCTTAAAGGCTGGAAGGTAAAAGATTAAAAGAGCGCCGCGACTTTCTTCCGGTCGACCTTGCCCGGCCCAATCAGTGGCAGGGCCTCCACGCGACGCAGATCCTTCGGAATCATCCAGTGATTGATGCGCCCGGCGTCTTCAGAATCGCCGAGGCCGTCCATGACATCGCCGAGCTCAGCGGTTCCTTCATACGCTGCGACAATGGCGTGGCCGAGCCGTGGGTGTGGCACGCCGACCACGCAGGCTCCCGTAACGCCGTCGATGGCGAGCAGTTCACGCTCGAGGACTTCGGGGTGCAGTTTCAGCCCGCCGGAGTCGATGATGGTGTCCAAGCGTCCCGTAATGATGAGCCGACCGCCGCGGATCTCGCCCGCATCGGAGGTGGCGAACCAACCAGGTTTGGAAAAGGCCTCGTGACCGGGCGCATTGCGGTAACCGTGTGCGATCATCGGCCCGCCGAGCCAGACGCGACCATTTTCGATGGCGACCTGTGCACCTTCGATGGGCTGCCCGTCATAGACGCAGCCGCCGGCCGTCTCGGAAGAACCATAGGTGGTCACGACGTTAATGCCGAGCTCTTCCGCGCGTGCTGCCACCTGTGGGTTCAAGGCCGCGCCGCCGACGAGGATGGCGTCGAAGAGACGCAGGGCTGCCACGCCAAAGGGTTCTTCCATGGCCTTCGCCAGCTGCATGGGAGCCAGCGAAGTGTAGGCGCGGTCGCCGGCACCGGCACCGGCACCAGTGAGGGCCTCGGCGCCGTCGGCGAATGCGGCTACATCAAAACCGTCGGTCACATCCACACACACCGGATCCGTGCCCGCGAGCAGCGAACGGATGAGGACCTGCAGGCCAGCGATATGGTAGGCCGGCATCGCCAGCAGCCACTGTCCTTCACCGCCGAGCCACTGATGTGTAGCCGTCGCGGACGATACCAAGTTATCCACCGTCAGCTGTGCACCCTTCGGTGTGCCGGTGGAACCGGAAGTGCCGACAACAAGTGCGATGGACTCATCAATTGGCTCACCTGCGCGTTGCGAGTTCCGCAAGATTGAGGCTCGCGTGCCGTCGTGAAGCGGAACGGGAAGCAGCGAGACCTCGCCGTCCAGCGCGGCACGGAGATCGGGCAGGATAGCGGTCGGGTCGTGGGGATTGACGGAAAGCAGGCTGAGCGTACGCACAATCCAAACCATAGCCCGTGTTGTGCCGTAGTTTCTGGTGACGAGGCGTGTGAAACGTGAGTGTGGCGGTGGTGACAGGGGGCGGAACAATCGTGACCGCGGACGCGTTGCGCAGAGCATAGGAAGTCGTAGATAGAAAGGCATCGAAGATGGGTTGGATTTTTGGTAGGTCGGCGGAGCTTGTGCCGGAAGGTGAGGCGCTAAAGGGCGGTTCACACCCGGTGTTGGAGAATCCGAAGCCGCATGCGGTGCTCGGCACGCCTATTACCGGCCCATGGGAGGATGGCCAGGAGGTTGTCTACATCGGTATCGGCTGCTACTGGGGTGCTGAGAAGCTGTTTTGGGAAACCCCGGGCGTGCTCAGTACGTCGGTCGGGTTCGCCGGTGGCGTGACGCCAAATCCCACTTACCGTGAGTCCTGCACTGGGCGGACCAACCACACCGAGATTGTGGAGGTCGTCTACGACCCGGAGCAGATTAGCTTCGACCAGCTGATCGCGAAGGCCTTCGAGGCCCACGATCCCACGCAGGGCTACCGTCAGGGTAATGACGTCGGCACGCAGTACCGTTCCGCGATTTACACGACGACGCCCGAGCAGGCGCGCCGGGCGCAGGAAATCGCCGATGCGTACGCGCCGAAGCTTGCCGACGCTGGCCTGGGCCCCATCACCACGGAGATTAAGCCACTGTCGGAGACTCCGGCAGGGGAGTACTACCGAGCCGAGGACGAGCACCAGCAGTACTTGTTTAAGAATCCGAACGGCTACTGCCCGGTGCATTCGACCGGCGTGGCCTGCGGGATTTAAAGGCGAAATTTCGTAGAACGCTTAATCGCGATTAGTAAAACGCACTGAGAAAAGTAAGGTGGTTATATCAATCAGATAGTTGAATAGGAGTGAACCCTTGTGGTGAAGCAAGTACTGCGCGTTGCATTTGCTTTCGTCGGCGTAGTCGTCGGCGCGGGCTTTGCGACGGGTCAGGAAATCATGCAATACTTCGTCGCCTTTGGCATCGATGGTGTCTGGGGTGCCGTTCTCTCAGCGGTGATCATGAGCCTGATGGCGATGATCATTTTGCAGCTGGGAAGCTATTTCCAGGCCAGCGAGCACGGTGAAGTATTCCGACGCGTATCGCATCCCATCTTTTCGCGAGTACTGGACATCGGCGTGATTATCACGCTCTTCGCCACGGGGTTCGTTATGTTCGCCGGTGCCGGTGCCAACATGGAGCAGCAGTGGGGCATCCCCGTGTGGATTGGTGCCGTGATGATGGTGCTAGTGACCATCGCAGCCGGTTTCCTCGACGTCGATCGCGTGACCACTGTGATCGGTTCCATCACGCCGTTTATCGTTGGCTTTATCCTGCTGGCCAGTATTTATACGCTGGCGTTCACCGATGCCACCCCAGCCGCGGAGCAGGCAGCTGCCATCGCAGAAGTCCCGACTACTCTGCCGAACTGGGTTGTCGCCGCAGTGAACTATGTCGGTTTTAACCTGATGGTTGCGGTCTCCATGGCGATTGTTATTGGCGGCAACTTGTTCAATCCCCGCGCCGCAGGTGCCGGTGGTTTCGTTGGCGGTTTGGTGTACTCCGCAATGCTGCTGATTACCACCATCACGCTGTTCCACACCGTTGGTACTGTCGCAACCGATGCCGTGCCAATGCTCACCGTTATTAACCGCTTGCACCCGTGGCTTGGTCAGGCAATGGCCGTGGTTATTCTCGGTATGATTTTCAACACGGCACTTGGCATGTTCTACGCACTGGGGCGTCGCGTCACCGCAAATCACCCGGAAAAGTTCAAGATTGTCTACGTCGGCCTGGTTCTCCTCGGTTTCGCCTTGAGCTTCATGGGCTTCCAGAACCTAATCGGTTGGGTCTACCCAATCCTGGGCTACATCGGGCTGCTGCTCATTACCGTCATGCTCATTGCCTGGCTGCGCGGCCGCGAGCGCATCAGTGAAGAGACTTCCCGCCGCAAGCGCATCTTCCGTCTGGTCCGCCGTGGCCGGAACAAGGAGGCCCGCGAGGAGATTGAAGACTCCAACCTCAGTGTCGAAGAGGTTCGCGAGGCGATCGAGTAGTAGGTGGGCTGCTCGTAGCGCCGCCGTCAGTCTTGGGATCGGATCGCCTTCAATGATGTCGCCCGAGCCCAAGCCACGAACGCCGCCATCACAATGGCGGACACGAGAACCATCACTGGCCACCGATCGGGGTAATCACGGACTACCCAAGTCCATCCCCATTCCGAGGTCCACCACAGCGGTGAGGCGCTGAGGACATCACCGCCAACCATCACCGCCCAACCGCCGAGCGCCACCGAGACAAAGATTGCGGCCGCCACACTTCGACGCGCAAGTAAGCCGGTCACGGCCACAATCATCGCGGCCACAAGAGACGCGATTACCGCCTGGTACGGCCAGGGGTTAATGCCGGTCTGGCTATTGGTCTCGCCGCCTGCACCACTGATAACCACCGCAACCACGAGCACCGGTACGAGAAACGCCATATCCAAGGCAAACAGTCGGAGCGTGATGCTGCGTCGCGCACGCCGATACATCAGTGCTGGCCAGGCATCGGCTTGCGAAGTCCATGTCATGATGGCCACCATGGTTGCGGCCGTCGGCACGCAGACGAAACTCAGCAGCCCCAGCGCATACTCCGGGTTCCACACCACACGCACGACCGCAAGTCCGGCAAGCATCAGCGCTGCGAGACTCCACCAGGTGCGCCAGGGAAGGGTCGCGCTCATGCCATGGCTTAACGACGAAGTGCTGCGTTCCCGGCCCGTCGGCAAGCTGAGAGGTTTTCCGTGCGCAAGCAACGCGATGGCAAAGAAGCCTAGCCCGAGGAGCAAGTGCAGCAGTGTGGGCGGCAGGATGGCGATGTCCCAGATCTCGCTGTCTGCGGGAGCCGAGATGGAATTAGCCTGCACTCCGTGGATAGGTAACGTTGGGCGGATTGCCCAGGTCCACGGGAGAATTTGCCAGTTTGGGCTCATGGCATCCAGTGTTCCTGCGATGGCCCAAGCGATGGCAGCCAGTGGAGCAAAGAAGAGAGCTGCGCGTGGCACAAGGCGCCATAGGGCAAGGCCGAATGCCCAGAACACGAAGAATGACAAAGTGTTGAAGATCGTGAATTGCAATGCGGTGCTCACGCTCCGGGCAAGGAGAGTGGCCATCAGTGCGTGGCCGAGGGCCGCGGAGGCGATGACAGTAGCGGCGCGCGCGAGGAGCACTCGAGTGCTCGAGATATTGCACCAGATTAGGCCGCCTTGGCGGAGCTTTTCTTCACGGTTTTGGCCGACGACGGCCGTAACAGCAGCCAGGGGAGGAAGCAGGATAAGCGAGTAGATGTGGGCGCTCGCCATGGCGGTGGCGTCAACACCTGTAGAGAAGACCATGCTGACCAGCGCGATTGCCACCATGATGATGGGCAGAAACATGGTGAGCGACCACTTCGCCCGCAGTAGCTCGGCGCGGAAGTAGCGGCGAGTAGGAACGGTGCGCGTGTTAAGAGTGCGCGTGTGCGGTTGAGTGCTCATCGGGCAACACCTACTGCGGTGAAGAAAGCTTGCTCGAGGGATTGACCAGAGGCCGCAAAGTCAGTCAGCGGGCCTTCGTAGACCAGTCGGCCACCGGCGAGGACACCAAGGTGGTCAACGCTCTTTTCGACTTCTCCGAGTTGATGGGAGGACACCACGACGGCCTTGCCACTAGCGGCAAGATGTCGCAACAAGGTGCGCAGGCCCACGATAGCTTCGGGGTCGAGGCCGTTGGTGGGCTCGTCGAGAAGCACAATGTCGGGGTCGGTGAGCAGCGCCATCGCCAGGGAAAGACGAACCTTCATGCCCGTTGAGAAAGCGCGGGCACGCTTGTTACCAGCATGAAGCCCGACCAAGTCGAGGACTTCGGCGATACGGCTCTTGCCCGTGCCGGTCAGATGTGCGTGCACTTTGAGATTGTCGGTGGCTGAGAGCTGTGGGTAGAACGCCGGGCCATTGATGGAGGCGCCGATGCGGTCCAGGTCGACAACGGACCACGGGTGTCCCGCGATGCTGATTTCACCGGAGTAGGGAATTAGCCCAAGCACCGTGCTCATCAACGTGGATTTACCTGCGCCGTTGAGTCCCAATAGTCCGTAGACCTCGCCGGCGCGGACGTTCATATCGAGGCCGTTCAGGACAGGTTCGTTCTTGCCGTAGGAGACAGTGATGCCGCGCAGCTGGAGGAGGGGAGCGGCGGCGTCTGCGGAAGGGCCTGAGGTGGGGGTTGGTGCGTTCATGCCTTAAGTAATAGGAGTGTTTGGCACGGTTCGCGCCCTCCCTGAGGATGAGGTGGCGGAAATATCCTCCCTAGGGAGGAGGCGATAGCGAGGAGAAGCTACAGCAGCCCGTTTTTCGCAGCCCAAATGACAAGATCCACGCGACTGCGTGAGCCCGTCTTGGTCAACAGGGATTTCACATGGGTTTTCACTGTCGTCGTGGCGACAACCAACCTGCGAGCAATTTCGTCATTGGAAAGCCCTTGGCAGACGAGGTTCAAAATCTCCTGTTCGCGGGGTGTGAATTGGGTTCCTGTGTGAGTGGGGTCTGAGTCAGCGCCATGCGTCGAGAACGCTCTCGCTGGCCGCCCTGAGTGCGGTGCGCGCGGTGAAACATGCCGCAACACCATCGGCGTCACCTTCGGATCGATGACTCCTTCACCACGGTGGATACGCATGATGGCCGAAAGCAGCTCACGGGGATTGGAGTCTTTGAGCAAAAAGCCTGCGGCCCCAGCTTCTAAAGCGCCGAGCACCAGGTCTTCTTCGCGGAAAGTGGTCAGTACCAAGACTTTTGGAGTGGAAGCGCGAGCCGCACCTCCGGACGGCACGCCTTGCACAATCTGTCGTGTGGCCTCGATACCGTCCATCACGGGCATTCGAATGTCCATGACGACCACATCGGCTCCGGAGGCAAGACGCACAGCCTCGGTGCCGTCGCCCACGGCACCAATGACTTTCATCTGCGGGTGGGCATCAATAAGCTGCGCGAAAGACTGCCGAATCAAAGCCTGATCTTCAGCCACTAATACTCGAATTACATCCATTGCTCGTCTTTCTCAACAGGATTGACAGTCAGCCCTGCTTCGGTCGAACCGCTTACAGCCGAATACTGACGCGGAACATGCCGTCGCTTTCACCATAAGTCATCTCGCCACCGAGCTGAGCCACGCGTTCATCCAGACCAATCAGGCCAGCGCCAGCTCGCTTCCTGGGTTCCAAAGTTTCGCTCTCAGCCCGGTTTGCAGTCACCAAATGAACCCGCGCCGGGCTGTCATCAGCATCGGCAGGTGGATCGATTACCAGTGCCAGCTGACCAGCGCCCGATGAGTGCTTGGCCATATTCGCGGCCAACTCCGTCACTGCCCGCACCAAAGTCAAACGCTTCGCGAGTGGCCAATCCGCCAGGTCTCCATAAGACTCCGGCAGAGTCACCGAAACATCGCGACCCGGCGGACAAACTGCCGCAACCAGACGCGGAATCTCATTCGGGTCAGCGCTAATCTCGCCGCCATCACGTAGCGCATCGACAAGCGCATGCACATCCCGCAACGATTGGTCTGCGGTCTGGGCAATACCTTCCAGCGTGGTCTTTTCAGCAGCGGATTCCGCTCGTGAGCCATCCATCTCCGCCAGGTACAGAGCGGTTTGGGCCTGAACCTTAATAGAGGTGAGTCCGTGCCCCACGACGTCGTGAAGCTCCCTGGACAACTCCAGCTTGTTGAGCGCCACGACGTTCTCCAACTCCGCGGCATGTTCCTCGGCGTTGATGCGCAGCCATAGTGGCACTGCGTACGCGCTCGCCGTGATAAGCACCGCCGGTAGTCCGAAGACCAATAGTCGTTCCGGGGTAAAGCCGAAGGCAGGAACTGCCGGGTTGAGGAAGCTGCCAATCAACCCTAAAAACAGCCCAACGATGCCCCAGGTGCGATTCGGTTCCCACCTGGTCACAGCCCATAGAGATAGTGGGGCAGCAACAATAATGGGGTCTAGCCCAAGGTTCACTGGGGATAGCCACACCAGCAAGGCGAGACCCGCTAGGGCACTGTACGTAACCACAAACGATGCACGCACTGCTTTACGACGAAACGCTGCGGCCCCGGCAATCATCGCGGACAGAATCACATTGGTGACATAAGTAAAGCTCGGGCCATAAGTAAGTAGCGGCGTCATGCTCAACCAGCAGCACAGCAGGAAAGCAGTCGCAATAGCGAGATCGGCAGTTGGGAACGAGCCGACAAAGAAACGTACCCGGCTGCGCCAGTCGAGTGGGGCAGGGGTCTGCGCGGTGGCAGGCTGTGCGTGCATGGAGGAAGCGGTGCGCTGCATGTGTCTAGGCTAGCGGTCGGTGGCTTGCGCGGTTTAGTGTGAGTTTTCCACTTGCCGGAATGTGATGTTGATGCGGCCCTCTTTAAGCCCGCACCCTTCCGGCAGCGTGCCCGGACGAGTCTTGGGCACACCATGAAACGCAAGCCGCTTCGGACCACCAAACACAATCACATCCCCGCTGGCGAGAGTCACGTCATCCCAGGGTTTGTTGCGGTTTTCAGTCCCGCCAATGCGGAACAGAGCCTCATCGCCGATAGAGAGTGACACAATCGGGGCAGGGTAGTTTTCGTTTCGATCCTGGTGCATCCCCATGGTGGCCCCGGGCGGGTAGTAGTTGACCAACGCCATGTCGGGCCGAAAAGTGGTGGGCCACTGGCTGAGGGATTCGTCGTAAAGCGCGGCAGCGCCGAGTGCTTCGGTAGCGAGCTGTAGCAGGTTGTCAGGCACGGGCGGGACGCGAACGCCGCCTGCGTGCGTGACGTAGCGGTAGGGATTGGTGGCCCACATGCGGCCGAGATGCAGCATAAAGACCTGCATCTGACCACTTTTGAGCTGCGGGCGAGTCATGGCCAGGGGAGTGCCGGCAACGTCGCGGGCGATGTCGCGGAGTTGCGTGATGATGCCCGCCTGCCGGTCCAGGGGAAGCCATCCCGGCAAATGAACAACTCCCGGCGTGATGCGGGCATCGTCGCGCGGGAGTTGATCGAAGAGCATAGGTCTAGTTTGCCTCTTAACCCGCGATGATTGCGTTAACCGGGCGGGAAAGGAACTGCGGACCAATCTTGCCCAGGTAGCGCAGGATAAAGTCTGCCGCCGACACCGAGTAGAAGTGACGCTGGCGCTCAATGAAGTTCTGCGGGTGCGTTGCCTTCCACACAGCATCAGCGACTTGGTTCGGCGTAATGCGCACGCCAAGACGACGGGTGGAACCGGCGGAAACGTCCGCCAGCTTGGTCTTCGCCCACAGCGGCATGATTGCGACGACGCGGATCTTGTCCTTGCGCCACTCCAGATCCAGAGCCTGCGTCAGACCAGAGACGTAGAACTTCGACGCGGAGTACGGCGCGATGTGCGGCTGGCCGTAAATGCCCGAAGCCGAACCCATGTTGACCAGGTGAGACCCCTTAGTGCGCTTCAGGTACGGGTGCGCCGCCTTCGCGCCCAGTGTCAGGCCGGTGCAGTTGATGTCCACCTGCGCGCGGATAATCTCCGGTGACTGGTCAGTGATATCGCCATCGCCGATGATGCCCGCGTTATTGTCCAGCACCGTCAGCTTGCCGCCGGTGTGGGAGGTGAAGTCCGCAAGCGCGTCCTCCCACTGCTTAAAGTCCGTCACGTCCAGCTTGCCGACGATTACCTCCGGGCGCTCAGCCTTGAGCTTCGCCAGGGCATCCTCATTGATGTCGTAGACGCCGACGGTCCAGCCTGCAGCCAGGAACTTCTCGGCCACCGCGCGGCCAATGCCCTGCGCGCCGCCGGAGATGAAAATGGACGGGGAATCAGAAGTGGCCATGGTGTCTCAATCCTGCCTTTTCTTGCTGTTTTTATAAGTGGATAAATGTTATTTGCCAGCTTAGGTGAGTATTTGTTGTTTAACCGCGGATTAGAGGAAACGCGCCCTGATTACAAACGCGCCCTCTACACTGGCCACCATGAAACCCCTGAACATCCCACCAGGTCCCGGCATCCCAAAGGGCCTCGTCATCCCCGCGGCGGAGCTCACCGAACGCTTCGCGCGCTCCGGAGGGCCGGGCGGTCAGGGCGTTAACACCACGGATTCCAAGGTGCAGCTATCGGTCGATATCGCCGAGCTCAGCGTGCTTTCCGACGTCTACCGCCGCCGCGCTCTCCAGAATCTCAGCCACCGACTCGACGGCACGACACTCACCGTGTCCGTCACCACGCAGCGCTCCCAAGTGCGCAACCGCGCGGAAGCCCGGCGTCGCTTGGCGAATCTCATTCGGGAAGCCGTGCAGCCACCGCCTCCGAGGCGCCGGCGGACTCGGCCGAGTCGGGCCTCGATTGCGCGTCGTAAAGCGCAGAAGCAACGCCGCTCCGAGCTCAAAGCCAGCCGACGTCGCCCCAGCGCCTACTAGGGGATATGGGATTTTCGTGCATCCGTTGCAATATAGAGGAATGAACGAAAATCAGGTCCCTACCGAAAAGGCAGCTGAAGCCGTCGCGGAGTTCAACCGCGTGCCCTCGATCCTGTCCATCCAGTCGCATGTGAGCTACGGCCATGTGGGTAACTCCGCTGCCGTTTTCCCGCTGCAGCGCGCAGGTTTTGAAGTGTGGCCGGTCCACACCGTCGATTTCTCCAACCACACCGGCTACGGCCAGTGGCGCGGCCCGATGATTCCGGCCACGGATGTGCGCGAGGTTATCAAGGGTATCGATGAGCTGGGCAAGCTTGACGACGTCGACGCGATTATCTCCGGTTACCAGGGCGGTAGCGATATTGCGGATGTCATCATCGAGGCCGTGGCGATGGCCAAGCAGCGCAACCCGAAGGCCATTTACTCGTGTGACCCGGTGATGGGAAATGCCAAGAGCGGCTGCCACGTCTCGGATGACATTCCGCCGCTGCTGCGCGACAAGGTTGTGCCGGTGGCAGACGTGATTACGCCGAACCAGTTTGAGCTGGGATACCTGACGGGCCGCGAGGTCAACGACCTGGAGTCCACCATTGCGGCAGCCCATGCTGCTCGTGAGATGGGCCCGGAGGCCGTGCTGGTCACCAGCGTGCTGCGTCCGGAGCGCAAGGAGGGCGAGATTGAGATGCTCGCCGTCAACGGCTCGGGCGCATGGCTGGTGGCGACGCCATACTTGCCGCTAAAGCGCAACGGCTCCGGCGATGTCACGGCTGCGCTGTTTGCGGGCAACCTGCTGCGCGGTCGCGGTATTGACGGTGACCTGTCGGTCGCGTTGGGCAACACCGCGGCCAGCATCTTTGAGCTGCTGAAGGTCACGCACGAGTCCGGCTCTGGCGAGCTGGAGCTCGTGCGCGCGCAGGAGGCCTACGTTCACCCGGAGCAGCGCTTCGAGGTTACGAAGGTTCAGTAACCCCTAGTAGTAGAACGGGAACTCGTCCCAGTTCGGGTCGCGCTTTTCCAGGAACGCTTCCTTGCCCTCGACGGCCTCGTCGGTCATGTACGCCAGGCGAGTAGCCTCACCCGCGAAGACCTGCTGACCCATCAGGCCATCATCGGTCAGGTTGAAGGCGAACTTCAGCATGCGCTGCGCTGTCGGGGACTTACCGTTGATCATGCGACCCCACTCGACCGCGACATCTTCCAGCTCAGCGTGGTCCGCGACCTCGTTGACAGCACCCATGCGGTGCATGGTCTCAGCGTCGTAGGAGCGGCCGAGGAAGAAAATTTCGCGGGCAAACTTCTGACCAACCTGCTTCGCCAGGTAGGCCGAGCCATAGCCGGCATCGAAAGATCCCACGTCAGCGTCGGTCTGCTTAAAGCGAGCCTCCTGGCGTGATGCCAGCGTCAGGTCACACACCACGTGCAGGGAGTGTCCGCCACCTGCGGCCCAGCCATTGACCACAGCAATAACAACCTTCGGCATAGTGCGAATCAGGCGCTGCACCTCCAGGATGTGCAGGCGACCTCCCTCGACCTTGGCGCGCGCGGTATCGATGGTGGATGCGTCCGCGGTAGCGTCGTCATGCTCGTGGGACGTCGCGTACTGGTAGCCGGAACGACCGCGAATGCGCTGGTCACCACCCGAACAGAATGCCCAGCCACCGTCCTTGGTGCTCGGGCCGTTACCGGTCAGCAGCACTACGCCGACATCCGGGGTGCGGCGCGCGTGGTCGAGCGCGCGGTAGAGCTCATCGACGGTATGCGGGCGGAATGCGTTACGAACCTCCGGGCGATCAAACGCAATACGCACAATGCCGTTCTCGCGGCCCTCGCCGACGTGCCGGTGGTAGGTGATGTCGGTCAAATCCTCAAAACCATCAACCGTCTTCCACTGCTCGGGGCGGAAGGGGTTATCGGTCGAGTACTTCGCGGTATCAGTCATGGCTTCCAGCATAAAGGTCTCTAGCATGAGGGGTATGTCTGTGTCCGCTGCGCCCAACATCCAGCTTCCGCCCATCGATGACATCCTCGACCGCGCCCACGTCGTCGCGCTGCCCATGGCAGTGAAATTCCGTGGCGTCACCACCCGCGAGGCACTCCTCATCGACGGCCCCGTCACCTGGGGCGAGTTCGCTCCCTTCCTGGAATACGAGGCGTCCGAGGCCGCCGCGTGGCTGCGCTCGGCCATCGAATGCGCATACGTCGGCCTGCCCATCCCGAAGCGCGAGTTTGTCGAGGTCAACGCCACCATCCCCGCCGTCACACCCGACCAGGTGCCGGAGGTCGTGGCGCGCTACCCCGGGTGCCGCACGTTTAAGATCAAGGTCGCAGAGAGCGGCCAATCGCTTAACGACGACATCGAGCGCGTAGCCGCCGTCCGCACCGCGGTGGCCGAAGCTTATGGCTATGAACCTGTCGTGCGGGTCGATGCGAACCGTGGCTGGTCGGTGGAGCAGGCAATCCGCGCCGCTCATGAGTTGGGGCCGCTGGAGTACATGGAGCAGCCCGTTGCGACTGTCGCCGAGCTCCGCGCGGTCCGCGACGCAGTGGGGGAGTTTTGTCCGATTGCTGCCGATGAGTCGATTCGCAAGGCCGAGGATCCGTATTTGGTTGCGCGCGAGCAGGCTGCTGACGCGGGCGTAATGAAGGTTGCGCCGCTTGGCGGGCCACGCCGTTTGCTTCGGTTGGCCGAGGAACTGGAGATGAAGGTGACCGTCGCCAGCGCCTTGGATACCGGCGTTGGTATGGCCGCCGGTTTGTTCACGGCGGCGGCCCTGCCTGCTACCGAGCTGCAGCCGGAGCCGAACGCGGCGGGTTTGGCCACGTCCTCGCTGTTTATCGAGGACGTCATCGAGCCCCGGCCACTTATCGATGGCCGACTGCCCGTCACCAACCCCGCGCCCGACCCTTCCCGCCTGGCCGAGCTCGCCGCGCCGGGCCCCCGCCGCGATTGGTGGTTCGACCGCCTCCGCGCGGCGTACACCCATCTATAACGCCAAGAAAGTGACTAGGTTTATGACACTTTGAGCCCGAAAAACGGCTTCCAAACTGACATAAACCTAGTCAGTAACTCCCGGCAAGTAGCCTATTGAGTGTGAACAATAACCAGGACACCTCTCAAGACCCGGACACCGGCGCGGTCGAAACCACTCACGCCGTCCAGTCCACACAAGCCCCATCCGCAGTGGTAGCGGGCCTCATCGTCGATGAGCTGCTGCGTCTCGGCATGGTCGATGCCGTGGTGTGCCCGGGTTCCCGGTCCGCCCCGCTCGCCCGCGCTCTGGTCCAGGCCGCCGACGCGGCGAAGGTTCGCCTCCACGTACGTATCGATGAACGCTCCGCCGCCTTCCTCGCCCTCGGCCTGGCCTCGCGCACCCGCAAGGTGACCCCGGTAATTACAACGTCCGGCACAGCAGTGGCGAACCTCGTGCCCGCCATGGTGGAAGCCACCGCGTCGGGCATTCCGCTGCTGGCACTGACCGCCGACCGCCCCGCGCATTATCGAGGCACTGGCGCGAACCAGACCATCGTCCAGGACCGCCTGTTCGCTGATGCCTCCGTCGTCGAGTTCGATCTGGACGGCACCGCCCCGGTCATGAAGGCCACCGCCGCGCAGATTCGCGCTCGCATTGATCGCGTTGTCGCCGCCATGGCATCCGGCGCCGGCCACCTCAACGTCCGTTTTGTCGAACCGCTCGTGCCTGACGACGACTCCGTCGCCGACATCCCCGAGGGCCGCGCCGATGGCGGCCCCTGGACCACGATTGCGCCTACCAACAGCAACAACGTCGCCGCGGCCGCCATCGCAGCCAACTCGGCCACCGCAACCGGCCCGGCCAACGCGGCTAGCACAGCCACAATTGACATCAGCCGCCGCACACTCGTGATTGCGGGTTCGAATGCCTCGCACCTGCCAGAACTGGAGGATCTGCCAACCATCGCTGAGCCGAATGCATATGCGCCGGCGCACCCGGTTCACCCGCTCGCGGCGGGTACTTTTGCGCAGATTCTGCCGGAGCAGATTGTGTTAGTCGGCAGGCCGACGCTGCACCGAGGTATCTCTAAGCTGCTGGCCAATCCGGATATCGAGCTGACCGTTGTCTCCGAAGCGGAAAACCACGGTTTTGGGGTGGAGTTCCCGGATGTGACGGCGAACGCAAGGGCCGTCGTTAGGCATGTGCAGACTGTGGGGGAGCAGGACCCGCAGTGGACGAAAATCTGTGAGGCTGCCAGCGAATTGGCGGTGAAGTCCGTGCGAGAGACGCTTACCGAGTCGATTGAAGCGGAGGAACCGCTGACCGGATTTCATGTGGCGGCGGCGCTGACGGATAGCCTGCGCACGGGTGACAACGTGGTGCTGGGCGCGTCGAACCCGGTGCGCGATGCGTCGTACACGGGCCTGCCTTTCCCGGGTGTGAACACGTATGCGGGACGAGGTGCCGCGGGCATCGACGGCACGGTGGCGACGGCAATCGGTATTGCGCTGGCGTCCGACCGTGAGCATGCCGACGAGATTCGCCCGCCGCGGACGATTGCACTTATGGGTGACCTGACGTTCCAGCACGACTCCGCAGCGTTGGCAATTGGGCCGCTGGAGCCGAGGCCGGAAAACCTCACCATCGTGGTGGCCAATGATGCCGGTGGCGGTATTTTCGAGACGCTGGAGGCGGGCAGCCCGGCTCTGCGGGGAAGCTTTGAGCGCATCTTCGGCACGCCGCAGGACGTGGACTTTGAGGGCATCTGCCAGGCTTACGGAGTCGAGCACGTGCGTGTCGACCGCCTCCCAGATCTGCTCGCGCAGCTGCACCCGGATACCGATGTCGACGGCATCCGCGTCATCGAGGTGGCGACCACACGTGCGACGCGTCGGCAGTTGCACCACAAGCTGGCATACAATGCGGAGATTGGGGTGCTGGACAAGCACTAGCCGGCCGGCAGCATCCAATCAGAGCTGGAAACAATCAGGGACAGAAAAATAGGAGGTCGCGACCGCCATGCAGTGGAAAACTGCCCTGGCCAATTGGCCGCGCTTCCTTCGTCAGGTACTGCTCTTTGTGATGATTTGCCTGTTGCTGTCGTGTCTGGCCATGGTGGTTGGCTGCTTCATTAATGACCGCAATATCGAGTCGAACATGGGGCAGTCCGTAGCCAATGTGCGCTCGGTCGAGCTCCTTCGCACCACGGTTGATTTCGTCGACGAGAATGGCGATTTTCAGTCGCCACCAACCGGTTTGCTCTATCCCGTTGGTCTGGAAGAGGGGCAGCGCGTCCGCGTCGAATACGACCGCACTGATCCCAATGTCGTCCGCGTCGCCGGGCGCACATGGACGCTGTCACTTCTCCCGGCGACCAGTATCGCTGTGGTTACATTTCTCGTCGTCGCGCCGTTGTGGTGGTTGTCGTTGCGCGCAACCCGTCGTTTACAAAGAGATCCCCAAAAGGTAAACAGAGGGTCACTTTCGCTTTCCGACGAGATGGAAAACTAGCACCATGCGCGTTGCCATCATTGCTGAAAGCTTCTTGCCCAACATCAATGGAGTGACAAACTCCGTGCTGCGGGTGTTGGAACACTTACGCCGTGAAGGACACGAGGCGCTGGTGATTGCGCCGGGTGCTCGGGACTGGCAGGAAGAGGCAGAGTTCTACTGCGACTACCGCATTGAGCGTGTGCCCACTGTGATGGTGCCGTTGATTGATTCGCTACCGATTGGTGTGCCGAACCGTCGGGTAGCGTCGGCGCTGACGCAGTTTAAGCCGGATGTTGTCCACTTGGCTTCGCCATTTGTGCTCGGTGGTGCGGGCGCGCTGACTGCCAAGGCACTGGGCATCCCGGCTGTGGCCATCTATCAGACGGACGTTGCGGGTTTTGCCAAGAACTACAAGTTGGCGGGGCTCTCCACGGCCGCATGGTTGTGGACGCGCGTGATTCACAACTCCTGCGCCCGAACGCTGGCGCCGTCGTCGCCGACTATTGAGGACCTGCAGGATCACAAGATTCGTGATGTCTACCGCTGGGGCCGCGGTGTTGATGCGGTTCGCTTTACTCCGACAAAGCGTAGTGAAGAGCTCAGGAAGCAGTGGAGCCCGGAGGGCAAGCCGATTGTTGGTTATGTCGGCAGGCTCGCGGCGGAGAAGTCTGTGGAGCGGCTGGCAGCGCTGAACGGCCGCGATGATATCCAGGTGGTCATTGTCGGCAATGGCCCGGAGCTGCAGAAGCTGCAGAAGCAGATGCCGAATGCCGTCTTTACCGGACAGCTCACCGGCGATAAGTTGGCAGCGGCATTCGCCAGTCTGGACGTGTTCGTCCACACCGGTGACTTTGAAACCTTCTGCCAGGCGGTACAGGAAGCCCACGCCTCCGGTGTGCCGGCCATCGCTCCGAACGCAGGCGGCCCGCGCGACCTGATTACCAACGACGTCAACGGCTACCTGCTGGAACCCAAGACTTTCACCCGCGATTTGGCTGAGGCGGTCGACAAGCTGCTGCTCGTTGACGATGAGCTGGCACGTAAGCAGCTGCGCAACCGCTGCCGCGACACCGTGACCGAGCGCACCTGGGAAGCACTGTGTGCAGACCTGGTTCGCCACTACGAGGAGGTTTCTGGGGTTTCCGCGGCCGAGACGTCAAGCAAGGTCGCAGCAGATGCGATTGATGCCTCCCATGCAGGTGCTGCTACGCGTCAGAAGTCGGTCGCGTAATCTGGACATCGTGTCTAGGGCTGATTTAACGAAAAATCCCAGCGAAGTCGCCTCGATGTTCGATGGCGTGGGGAAGAATTACGACATCACTAATACCGTGCTCACCGGTGGCATTGACCACTACTGGCGCGTGCGCACGGCAAAGCGCCTGAACCTGCAGCCTGGCCAGAAAGTCCTCGACCTGGCCGCCGGTACGGCTGTTTCATCAGTGGAGTTGGCAAAGTCTGGCGCATACGTCGTTGCCTGTGATTTCTCCCGAGGCATGCTCAAGGCCGGTGCACACCGCGATGTTCCCAAGGTCTGCGGTGACGGCATGAAGCTGCCATTCCCGGACAACACCTTCGACGCGGTGACCATCAGCTTCGGTCTGCGCAACATCGTGGACTACAAGGCGGGCCTCGCTGAGCTAGCTCGCGTGACCAAGCCCGGAGGCCAGCTAACAGTCTGCGAGTTCTCCACCCCCGTGATGCCGGTGTTCAGCACCTTCTACAAGGAATACCTGATGCGGGCACTGCCGCAGATCGCCAAGGTTGTCTCCTCGAACCCGGAGGCCTACGTGTACTTGGCGGAGTCGATTCGCGCCTGGCCAAACCAGCCGCAGCTTGCCCGCGACATCAATGCCTCTGGCTGGGAGGATGCCGGTTGGCAGAATCTCACCTTCGGTATCGCAGCGCTGCACTCGGCAACCAAGCCCGCACAGTAGCTCGCTAGCCCGCAGCAAAGCCCTGTCGCAGGGCCCGTCGTAAAGCGATTCCTACTGCCAGGGCTGGCGCCCGAACCACTTATCGGAGGCCAGCGCTGTCCTCCCCGAAGCGCGCCAGAGTCGCGCCACTACGTCGCGGTCGTGTTCCGTGACCAGGTTTCCCATCAGGCGTGCGGCAACACCCATGAGCTGGCTTCCCCACGGGGCGCCGATGGTCAGCGGGCCGACCGTGGGAAGGAAGCTCGGGTACGTCAGCGTCAGCGCCAACTTGCGAGCCAGCGAGAAGCCGGTGCCGTAGTGCTCGCGAAGGAGGGCGGGCCAGGAGTGCGTCAGCCCATCGCGGCCCGCACCAATCGAGCTAATCAGCTCCACCGCCAGCCGCGCCGACTCCATGCCGTAGTCAATGCCCTCACCGTTGAGCGGGTTGACCAAGCACGCAGCATCACCGAGCAACGCCCAGTTGGGCCCCGCCGCATTCGACACGGCACCGCCCATCGGCAGCAACGCCGACGTCACGTGCTCAGGCTCGCTCATCTGCCACTGATCGCGCACCTGTCCGTGGTACTCGCGCAGCAACTTCTTCACATTCGTGCGCGCCGGGCGTGCCGATGTCGCCAGCGCCCCACACCCCACATTCGCCCGGCCCTCGCCCAGGGGGAAGATCCAGCCATAGCCCGGGTGCGTCTGCCCATCGGAGCTGCGCAGTTCCAGGTGCGAGTGAATCCAGTCATCCGCTACGTCCGCGCTGTCGAAGCTGACATACGACCGTGTGGCCACGCCAAAGACGCTGTCTCGATGCCACGCACGCCCCAGCTGCTTGCCGACGGTACTGCGGACCCCATCGGCCACGAGCAACCAGCGGGCCGAGATGGTGTGTGGCTTGCCCTCGCGGTCGGAAAGCTCCACCTCGCGCACGCCATGACCCCGCGTGCCGCCAGTGTTCAGCGCTCCGAGAACCACCTTCCGCGCAGCGAGCCCATCAAAGACCTGCGCACCGGCATCAGCGGCGGCATTGAGCAAGAAAGTGTCGAGCTCAACTCGCGGCATCGCGGATCCGACAGCGGGAAAAGTGCCGGAGGCATCATCTGGCCAAGGTGCGGTGATGGAGCCGCCGAAGCCGTGCAGCTTGAGTCCGCGGTTGCGGTTGCGGCGCAGGAGCTCGTCGTCAAGCCCTAGACGACGTAGCTCAGCGATGGCGCGAGGAGTGAGCCCGTCGCCACAAGTTTTGTCGCGCGGGAAGCGCTGGGAGTCGACCACAGTGACCGAAAAACCGGCGCGGGCGGCGTGAATCGCGGCTGCGGAGCCGGTGGGGCCTGCGCCAACAATGAGCACGTCAGTGCTACTGGGTAGAGCGACGGTGCCGTCGAACGTGGGGGAAACTCGCGAAATCGGGCTTGAGGTCATTGCCCCAGCGTATAACGACGTTGAAACAAATATGGGAACTGGTCTGCTAGCCACTATGCTCGTAAGGTAGTTTATTTAGCAGTTTCTTATCTTTTATCGTCAGTTAGGCAGGTCTCGAATGCGTACTGGAGACTACTCCGGGCTTAGTTCCGGAAGTGCTCAGGGCACTGGTGAGCACACCGCCACTAGTTCTCACTTCGTTGATGAGGCGCTGGAAGCAACAATCACCGAGGGAATGCGCAAGAGCGAGGACCTCCTGATTACCGAGCTGGGGCGCGGCGAGGACTTCCTAGTCGAACGGGTTTCCCACCTAGCTCACGCTGGTGGTAAGCGCTTCCGCCCGATGTTTACCATGCTGGCCGCGCAGTTCGGTGAGAACCCGGAGAGCGATAAGGTCATCACCGCCGCGACGGTGCTGGAGCTGACGCACCTGGCGACGCTCTACCACGACGACGTCATGGATGAAGCGGATAAGCGCCGCGGCGTGCCCTCCGCAAACTCGCGCTGGGACAACACCGTCGCCATTCTGGCCGGTGACTACCTCTTCGCTGCTGCGTCCCGCCTGCTGGCAGAGCTCGGCTCCGAGAGCGTGGCTCACTTCGCTGAGACCTTCGGTGTTCTTGTCACAGGTCAGATGCGCGAGTGCCTCAACGACTTGGACCTGCCGATTGAAGAGCGCATCGAGCGCTACCTGAAGGTCATTGCCGAAAAGACCGGTGTGCTCATCGCATCGGCCGGTTATCTCGGCGCCTATCACGCCGGTGCGTCCGCCGAGATTTCCAACGCGCTGCGCCGCTATGGCGAACTAATCGGTATCGTTTTCCAGATTGTCGACGACATTATCGACATCTCCTCCAATACCGATCAGTCCGGCAAGACTCCGGGCACTGACTTGCGCGAGGGCGTCTTCACGCTGCCGGTTCTCTACGCGCTGCAGGAGGACACCCCAGCCGCTGACCGCCTCCGTGAGATTCTCGTCGGCCCAGTCTCCGACGACGCGCTTGTCGACGAGGCCCTCGAGCTCCTGGCTCAGACCAACGGTGTGGCTCGCGCGATGGAGAAGGTCAATGAACTGCTGGATGAGTCCGACCGCGTCATCGCTGACCTTCCTGACTGCGCGGCCAAGGAGGCCCTGCGTCACGTTGCTCGCTACACCGTGGAGCGCGTGGGGTAGTGGATTGAGCTCCATCGGCGAGATGGGCCTAGGGGCGAGCACTGCTCTGAGGTGAGCTCTCCTCTGGGCTGAGCTCTGCTGAGGGGTGAATCCAGGTAGGGAAATATCCTCTCGACCTGCCGATTTGTGTAAATGACAGAGTAGTGGGTAGCATTCCATTCGCACCGTTTAAGAGTGCACGCCAGATTGCCCGAGCGGCCAAAGGGAGCGGATTGTAAATCCGTCGGCATTGCCTTCGTTGGTTCGAATCCATCATCTGGCACAGTGAAATCACCGCGAGAACTTTCTCGCGGTGATTTTTTTGTAGGGGCCGTTGGTGGGGATGCGGGGCGGGGGTTTGGG
>NZ_JASBOG010000011.1:0-89380 GCF_039907185.1 Corynebacterium sp. c8Ua_99 | reverse complement strand
CCTCCGGAGCAAGCTCGCTTTCAGTAACCCACTTGTGGTTCTTCATGGTCATACCATCATCGTCAATGTCGACCATGTACACCGGCTCCTGGGTGGAGTAGTCAACAGTGCCCTTGGCCCCCTTCATGCCCGCCATATGCTCGGCGTTGATGGTGATCTCGGAGCCGTCGGCAAGCGGTGCTTCGCCTGGGTTCTCCAGCTCCTCATGAACGACCCAGCGGTGGTCCTTCACCGGCTCACTGCCATCGGTCGGGGTGTAGGAAACGGAGTAGGTAGTGGTGTTGAAAACACCAACAACCTTGCCTTCTGCACCCTTCATGCCCGGCATGTGATCGGCGAGAACCTGCACTTCACTGCCGACCGGGAACTTCGCGTTGTCCGCCGCAATCATTCCCTCTGGAGCCGGACCACCATCGGCCGGATGGTCATGGCCGGCCATCGCGTCATCACCGTGGTCACCATGACCGCCATGATCATCGGCATCGTCCATATCATCCATGTCGTCATGGCCCTCAGTGCTGGTGGCCGACACGGAAGAGCTGGTCTCGCTAACAGTGCTGCTTGCCTCAGTACTAGCCGAATCATCGGAGGAGCAACCGGCCAGCACAAGGACGCTGGCGGCACCCGCGGCTACGAGAGCATCTAGTGGTCGAATATTCTTTGCCATGGTTGAGCTCCTTTGTTGTTGGTGTCAATCAATCTATGACCTCAGCCTAACAACGCTCCCCCAGCGTCACCAGGACTTATCGCCCTCGGCGAACAGAGATAGTCCAGCCAGCCTCACCGGTCTGCTCGAAATTGGTGACCTCGTGGCCATCCTTCGCAGCCCACCGCGGAATCGCATCCGTGGCCTGGGTGCAGTCGAATGGAATCACCAGCTCCTCGCCGACCTCAATCTTGTTGATCGCGTCCTTGGCCTCGATCAGCGGGAAGGGGCACACCGCGCCGACGGTGTCGAGCTCGTAACGCCCATCGCCCAGTGGCTTGAGCTTGCCGTCTTCCTGCTTGACGACGCTCCGGTCGAGCAACGCTACCGGCGCGACAGTAAAGGCACCCGCCAGCGGGGAGGCCTCGGTGCCAGCGACACCGGCACCTTCGCTACCCGGCAGGGACACAGGCGAAGTAGCAGCCGAAGTGACCGGAGCAGTTGCCGATACCGCTGTGTCGTTGGTGGTGGAAGGGGTGCTCGGGACGTCGTTAAGCGAAGGTGCGGACGGCTTCAGCCAGAGCTTTGCGGCGATAGCGACACCTGCGGCGATGGACGCCAGTGCGAGCCAACCCTGGTAGCTGAACAGCGAGGTCTGAACCATGCCGTTACCGACGGTGCAGCCGCCGGCCCACGCAGCGCCGACACCCATGAAGATGCCGCCGACGACCGAGCGTGCACCCTGGGTGGCGTCCGGGACGCGGAGGCGGAATTCACCGGAGGCCTTGGCCGCGATGAAGGAGCCGACGAGGATGCCGAGGACGAGGAGGACGCCCCAGTCGAAACGCTCGGTGTCACCAGTAACAACGTAGTTGGCGAGGTTGGAGGACGGAGTCGTGATGCCGAGGCCGTCGTTGCGGCCGGTGGCAGCGGACAGCGGCCATGCGATAACGCCGAGCACACCGACGATGGCGGCGGTGGCGTAAACATGCCAGGGCTTTTCGGCCAGGATGTGTGCCAGGCCGGTCTTGCGCGGCGCCAGAGTCACCGGACGCGGGCCGGAGAATTCTTCGCGCAGGAAGCGGACAGCGAAGTATGCCGTGACGGCGCTCAGCGCGATGACCAGTGGCCAGATGCTAATGCCCAGAGAGGCGTGAATGCTGGTCAGGCCGACGGTGCGTTCCTTCAGGGAATCCTGCAGGCCGTTGAGGAAGCCAGTCTTCATGGCAGCAGCGGATAGGGCGTAAAAGACCAGTGCGATCCAGGAGCCGATCAGGCCCTCACCGGAGCGGTACCAGGTACCCGAGGCGCAGCCACCGGCCAGGACGATACCAAGTCCGAAGATAACGCCACCGACAATAACGGCCAGCGGTGCCAGCTCGTTGTATTCGGGAGTAATCACGCCGGCGCTGGTCAGTGCGGCCAGGCCGATGGCGTGGACGGAAATAACAATCAGCAGGGCGACAAAGCCGCGCCAGCTGCGCTGAGTGAAGATATCGCGCAAGAAGCCGGTGACGCAGAAGCGTCCTCGCTGCATAACAAAGCCGAGCACGGCACCCAGCGCTAGTCCTGAAATGAGCATGAGAGTGTTTCTCCTAAAATTATGAGCCAGTCCGCCATCAAAGCCATAATGAACAGACCTGTCTATTAGTGGATTAGAAGCTACTCTACACAGCGAAAAAAGTCCAACTTAATGAAGTTTTCATAGGGTAGAACACCTGCCAATAGACAGACCGAACCGTATAGTTGCTGGTGAGAAGCGCAAGTTGTGGCAAGCTAAAACACTATGAGCGCACAGAATTCAGCCCTGGTTGGACACCAGCGACACCAGCGGTTCCTTGCGATGCGCTCGATACTCGACCTTCCTTTTACCCATGCTTTCGCCCTTGATCCTCAGGCGGTCATCGATATTTCCGGCGTGGCCCGCCTCAGCGAGCTCAATGCCAAAAATGTCGCAATAATCGACAGCTTGCGTTCACTCGCCCACACCAACACGCAGGACTTTTACGCCATCGATGACGCGGCAGAAGCTCTGGGTACCGCCTTGCGAATGGCGATTTCCTCCCGGCAGCTACTCTGGTTCAGCTCGCTGCCCGAAAGTGATGTGGACAAGGTACAAAACATCCTCGGTAGCGACATCGTTCATGTGGTGGGCCCGGAACTGGCCGTCGATAAGCTCGATGACAGTACCCTCGAGCTTCCCACTGCACTGAAACAGCGCGGAGAACCACTGGTGCCCATCGCTATCTCGCCAAGCGAGCTGGTACAGGCCTGGGCACACGGCAGTCTCGAGCAGCAAAAACTGCTCGCTTACCTGCTGGAGGGAACAAATACGCTGGTCATGCAGCAAAAGGATCTGCATGCACTACGCAAAGTCGGGACCAAACTCATCGAGCGCAACCCCGTGTGGCGCCTGCTCTACAACCCGAAAGTGTTGGCCTATCTGGTGGTAATGGTCTACTCTTCGCTCCGCGCGCTACCTGTGGTTTTCGTCCCCGGATTCCATGGCAATGTCTGGGTGCTGTGGAGCATCGACATCATTACCGCTATCCCCTACACCTGGGGAATTGTCGAGATGATCACCGGCCGCTCATTCGGCCGAAGAATGCTGGGGCTCCTGATCACCCTAGTGACTTTCGTCTCGCCTTACGTCTACTTCTGGGCCAATGGGCGCGATTATCCGGTGTGGGTCACTATCTTTGTCATTGCGTTAATTGTTGCAGCCTGCGCCGTCGAATACGTCCGCTGGCTGCGCGACCGCGCCATCTCCGCAATCCTGCGCCAACCACCCACCAACTGCCGCTAGCGACCGCTAAGCGAGCGCCGCACGCCGCCAATAATCAGCCAGGCACCGGCGGCAACGTTGACAGCCACAAGCCCGTGGATAGACGTCTTGCTTAACGACGCTGCCATCGTCTCACTTGCGATAAGCATGCCGGTCGAGACAATCCAGATGAACGTTGCGGCAATGTTGGCAATCCGGCCGCGTTCCACGCGGAATGGATGCGTGTAGTGCAGCGGCACCAACGTCATTGCGCTGAAGATAAAAATGGCAGAGATACACACCGCCATGGGCGCGTTCCATACCCACAGCAAGACCGCCACGATATTCCACGCGGCGGGGAAACCAACGAAGTAGTAGTCGCCGGACTTGGCGGCTTCGTTGGCATAGCAGAACATCGACGACACCAGGACCAAAATGATCAGGGCAATCGCCAACGGCCGTGGCCCCAGCGGCAGATACATAACCATGAAAGCCGCGGGTATGGCGGTCCAGGTGAGATAGTCGACGATGTTGTCCACCACTGCGCCGTTAAACCACGGGACGACTTCCTTGATGTGATGCTTACGCGCCATATTGCCGTCGACACCATCGACGACGAGGGCAATGCCCAGCCAGAGCCACATCCAATGTGGGCTGCCCTCCAGCAGTGCGACCGCAGCCAGCGTTGCCCACACCAAACCGGTCAGCGTGAAGGCATGCACAGCCCAGGCGATGACATGCTGGCGCCAGGTGAAGCGGGTGAAGGTCGCGGCGGTGCTGGCAGTATCGGCGCAGGCAGTATCTGGCCCACTGGCGGTACTAGAACTGGCATTGTCGGAGCGAGTAGTAGCGTTCACGGCAGATGTCCTTTAGAGAACAAAATGCGCACAACTGCAAACCTTTATCGCAGTTGTGCGCAGAGTCGATTTTTTTCAATCGGTGAGTATAACGGCCGATGGGTCGTTTTCCCGTATTTTTACTCGGGCTTGTTCCGAGTTATTTAACGACGATCCTCGAACCAACCGGTAACAGCCGGTGCTGTGTTCTCGTAGACCAGCTTGGCTTCGGTGTACTCCTCCAGGCCGGTCGGGCCCAGCTCGCGGCCAATACCGGACTGACCAAAGCCACCCCACTCGGCCTGTGGCAGGTAGGGGCCAAAGTCGTTGATCCAGACGGTACCGTGACGCAGCTCGCGGGAAACGCGCTCAGACACCTCGCGGTTGGATGACCACACCGCACCGGCCAGGCCGTATTCGGTGTCGTTGCCGATCTCGATGGCCTCGTCAACCGTGGTGAAGGTCTCCACCGTCACTACCGGGCCAAAGGCTTCGTCGTGGACGCAGTCCATATCGCGGGTGACCTGGTCAATCACGGTTGGGAGGTAGAAGTAGCCGTCGGCAAGCGAGGCGGAACCATCGGCGGTGGTGCCCGTGGCGATCTCGCCGCCTACGCGCACACGAGCGCCCTGCTCACGAGCTCGATCGACGTATGCCGCGACCTTATCCAGGTGCTGCTTCGAAATCAGCGCACCGGTCTCGGCCTTCTCGTCGAGCGGACCGCCGAGCTGGATGTGTCCGGCGCGCTCGACCAGATCGTCGACAAACTTCTCGGCGATGGACTCCTCCACAATCAAGCGAGCGCCCGCCGAGCACACCTGACCGGAGTGCAGGAACGCAGCATTGAGGGCATTGTCCAAAGCGGCTTCGTAATCGGCGTCGGCGAAGATGATGTTCGGGTTCTTGCCGCCGAGCTCAAGCGCGACCTTCTTCACAGACTTAGCCGCTTCACCAGCAATAATCTTGCCAGTGACAAGACCGCCAGTGAAGGAGACCATGTCCACCTTCGGATGCGAGGACAGCGGTGCGCCCGCTTCGGCACCAGCTCCGGTAATGAGGTTGGCAACGCCCGCCGGAACACCCAGATCATCGATGACGTGCATGAGTAGAATTGCTGTGTGCGGAGTCAGCTCCGCCGGCTTGAGCACAAAGGTATTGCCCGTGGCCAGCGCCGGTGCGACCTTCCATGCGGTCTGCAGCAGTGGGTAGTTCCACGGCGTAATCAGACCACAGACACCAACAGGTTCACGCACAATACGCGCGACGACGGACGGGTCATCCGCATCCACGAGACGACCGGCATCATTGCCCGCGAGCTTCCCGAAGTACTCAAAGCAGGCAATGATGTCATCCATATCGGCTGCCGCCTCAGGCAGGCGCTTGCCGGTATCCATAGCCTCTGCCCAGGCAAATTCGTCCTTGCGCTGCCTGATGGCAGCTCCGATATCGAGTACCAACTTGCTGCGCTCAGCTGTGCTCCAGGATGCCCAGGAACCTTCTCCGGTACGTCGGAAAGCAGCGTCGGCGGCGGCGATGGCGCGCTCGGTGTCGGTTGCGTCTGCTTCTGCGACCTCGGCGATGAAAGAGCCGTCGGCCGGGCACTCGATGGTGCGAGTATTGCCAGCGGCTGCAGCGGACCAGGTGCCGTTGATAAACAGCGTGGCGGCCCCTTCGTGAGATTTGGCGGTCTCGGTTGCGAGAGCCTTATCAGTAGTGGAAGGCTTAAAGGTCATTTAGGAATCCTCCTTGGCGTAGTCATCAGACCATTCGCGGACAGGTTCGGCATTATCGGACAGATCTGAGGTGCCCGGGAGATCAGACTGCATATGCAGGAACTCCAAGTGCCGTTCGTAGAGGTCGAGGACGTCGGAAATCAGCTGCTCTTGGGTGTAGCCATAGACGTCGTAGCCGAGCGAGCCGGTAAGCGTGAAGACCTCGAGACGGTAGTAGTAAATATCAGCATCACTGTCCAGGTGTACCAGGCCAGCGAAAGACGGCGTCAAGTGTTCAACCGGATAGACCTGGTAGCGGAAGCTCATCTCCTCGCCGAAACCGACCTGCAGGTCAATCTGGTCGATGCCAACTTCTTCTGCTGGTTCACGGTGCAGCGTCACTTCGCCGCCACGATCCCTGATAGCTTCTGCCACCTGTTCAAGCGCGGGCTGTACCACTCGGTCGAGGTAGCGCATGACTGGCTTCTTGCCCGGGAAGGACATGGAGCGGGCAAGTCGCTTACGCCAGTCGCCCTGTTCGCCATCTACGGCGCGGCCCGACATCGCCCCATGGAGGGCTCGACGTGTCGAATCCTGTTGCAGCAGCTCCAGTCGCAGCGACTTAAAGAGGCCATACATCACCAGATAGATGACAAAGGCGAACGGCAGGCCCATCACAATCGTCGCGGACTGCAGTGTCGGAATACCGCCGACGTAGAGCATCGCGATGGTCAGCACACCGACCACGACAGCCCAGAAAATACGGGTCCACTTCTTACCGTCCTGCTGTGTGTCGGTGATCTTCGAAGTGAAGTTACTCATCACCAGTGCTGCCGAGTCAGCCGAGGTGATGTAGAGCAGCAGACCGATCAGGGAGGCGACTGCCGCCACCAACATCGGTGCCGGGTACTGCTCTAGCAGAAGGTAGAAGGCGCGCTCCGGGTAATCCAATGCAGTCTGCCCAAACTCCGAATCGCCACCGATAACCAGGTCCAGAGCCGAGTTACCGAACACCGATACCCACATCAGAACGAAGAGGAATGGAATGGTCAGCGTGCCGACGACAAACTGACGCAGACTACGGCCACGGGAAATGCGAGCCAGGAACAAACCGACGAACGGTGCCCAGGCCACCCACCAAGCCCAGAAGAACAGGGTCCAGGAGTTCAACCATTCCTGCGCTCCGGAGAACGCGTAGGTATCCATAGTCATGGACGGGAACTTCGAGACGTACTCACCGACGTTCATCACCAGTGCGTCAAACAGGAACGCGGTGCGGCCGGTAACCAGGATGTAGAGCATCAAGCAGATGGCCAGGCCAACGTTGAGCTCCGAGAGACGACGAATTCCCTTGTCGACACCGGAAACTGCGGAGGCGATAGCCACCGATACGGCCACGACGATTAGAGCGATCTGCCAGGACGTACTCTCATCCACCCCGAACAGCACACGCAGGCCGTAATTCAGCTGGACGACGCCGATACCCAGCGAGGTTGCGACACCGAAAACGGTACCCAGCATCGCCGCGATTTCGACCGCTTCACCAGCGGGGCCGTGGATGCGCTTGCCGATAATCGGATAGAGCGCCGAACGAATGGTCAGCGGCATGTTCAGGCGATACGCGAAGTAGCCGAATGCCATACCCATCAGGGCGTAGAGTGCCCAACCGGTCACGCCATAGTGGAAGAGCGTGAACACCACTGCCTGACGTGCAGCTTCGATGGTCTCCGCGTCTCCGGTCGGCGGGCCATAAAACTGTGCCACCGGCTCCGCTACCGAGAAGAAGAGCAGGTCAATGCCGATACCCGCCGCAAAGAGCATAGAGGCCCAGGAGAACAGACCAAACTGAGGCTTGGCGTGATCGGGGCCGAGCTTAATCTGTCCCGTTCGCGAGATAGCGACGTAGAGCATGAAGAGCACTGCCACCGTCGCGGTCACAATATAGAACCAGCCGAAGTTCTTCGATACCCAGGCGACAATGCCAGCTAGGGTGTCCGCTGCATTGTCCGGGGCAAAAATAGCCCACAGGGCAATGGCAAGAATGCCAACACCTGAAATAATAAATACAGGCCAGTTGACCTCAGGCTCGGAGGTCACACTCGCTTGCGCTTGTTGTGGAGGGGCCGACTGCGATCGCTGCATTCCTTGCGACGATCCAGATTTTTCCTCCGTTACCTTCTCAGTTGGCGGAGTATCAGACATAGGAAAATCCTTCAGATTCGGGAACTAACCCAGCATACCTAGTTTGAATAATCCCTCAAGTTTAAGAATCGATTCAGAAGAATTCTCCAATACCAACATCAACACCTTCACCTGCATATTTACCCAGTTTTCAAGACGTTTAAAATCATTCCAACTGGAATTGAATACCAATTGTGTGGCATTCTATATAGGTGAAGGGGATTTGAGATACGCCTCCGGCCACTTATTCCAATATCAATATATAGGGCCCGCCTTTAAATATTACTTGGGGCTTATCGGGGCTTATCACAGTCCTTGAAAACCATTCCGATATGCATCGGCAAACAACCTACGGAGGTACACCAGAACATGGGAGCTTTCCCGGCTGTCTTCAACTTCGGTAAAAAGAATGGCAACACCACAGTCGAACACCGCGACGTCGTCATCGTTGGCGCGGGCTCTGCCGGCTCTGTGCTGGCTAACCGGCTGTCCGCAGACCACGCTCAGCAGGTGCTCGTACTCGAGGCCGGCCGCATGGACTCCCTCTGGGATCTCTACATTCACATGCCTTCGGCGTTCTCCTTCCCAATCGGTAACAAGTACTACGACTGGAAGTACGAATCCGAGCCGGAACCGGAGATGAACGGTCGCCGCATCTACCACGCCCGCGGCAAGGTCGTCGGCGGCTCCTCCTCCATCAACGGCCAAATTTACCAGCGCGGTAACCCCATGGACTACGACAAGTGGGGCGACACCAAGGGGCTGGAGAACTGGGGCTGGAACCACGTTCTGCCGTACTTCAAGCGCATGGAAAATGCGCTCGGCTCCGACAAGGACGACCCGCGCCGTGGCCACGACGGCCCACTGCGCATGAAGCGCGGTCCGGCCGATTCTCCGCTGTTCAAGGCCTTCTTCAAGTCTGTCCAGCAGGCCGGCTACAACTACACCCCGGACGTCAACGGCTACCGCCAGGAGGGCTTCGGTCCCTTCGACGCGAACATCGACAAGGGCCGTCGCCTCTCCGCTGCCCGCGCATACCTGCACCCAGTCCTGCAGCGTCCAAATCTGGAGCTCCGCACCCGCGCAGAAGCCACCCGCATCCTCTTCGAGGGCACCAAGGCCGTCGGCATCGAGTACACCTGGAAGGGTCGTACACACCAGGTGCGAGCAGACAAGGTCATCCTCTGCGGTGGCGCTTTCAACTCTCCGCAGCTGCTCGAGGTCTCCGGCGTTGGCGATGAGAAGATTCTGAATGCCGCCGGAGTGAACGTCGTCAAGCACCTGCCTGGTGTCGGCGAGAACCTGCAGGACCACCTGGAGGTCTACATTCAGTACAACGCCACCCAGCCGGTGTCTTCACAGCCGTACCTGGAGAAGTGGCGTTGGCCGTTCATCGGTCTGTGGTGGATGCTCACCCACAAGGGCCCGGTGGCAACGTCGCACTTCGAGGGTGGCGGTTTCGCGCGCTCCAACGACAACGAGCCCTACCCGAACCTGATGTTCCACTTCCTGCCGCTGGCCATGCGTTACGACGGCACGAAGATCGATAGCCCGCACGGTTTCCAGTTCCACGTTGGTCCGATGTACTCGGATGCCCGTGGCCATGTCCACATCACCTCCTCGGACATCAAGGTCAAGCCGTCGATCCTGTTCAACTACCTGTCCACTGATCAGGACCGCCGTGAATGGGTCGAGGCTGTGAAGGTCTCCCGTAAGTTGCTGGACACTCCGGCCATGAAGGAGTACACCGACGGCGAGATTTCCCCGGGTGCAGATGTGCAGACCGACGAGGAAATTCTCGAGTGGGTCCGCAAGGATGCCGAGACCGCCCTGCACCCATCCTGCACCTGCAAGATGGGGCCGGCCTCCGACGAGATGGCCGTGGTCGATCCGGAGACCATGCAGGTCCACGGCACCGAGGGCCTCTACGTGGTTGACGCTTCGGTCATGCCGGGCATCACCAACGGCAATATCTACGCACCGACTATGATGATTGCCGAAAAGGCCGCTGACCTCATCGCCGGCAAGACCCCGCTGGCACCGCAGGACATTCCGTTCTACCGCGCTGGCCAGGGTATGCCGCTGGATCCGCCGGAGAGCACCAAGTAGTTCTTGAGTTCTTGAGGCGGTAGCGCGGCGTCTATTGCGCAACGTCGTTCGTCGGCATTGGCCGGGTTCTCCCACGCGGGGGAATCCGGCCTTAGTGTTACTCTCGCCCCTATGAGCAGTACAACCTCGCAGACACTCGAAAACCTCCGACGCTCATCAATCATTTTGGCGCCGATGGCCGGTGGCCCATCCACGCCCGAACTCGTCGCTGCCGTTTCCAATGCTGGCGGGGTTGGCACCCTTGCCGCCGGATATCTCACTGTCGAAAAGCTCACTGAACAAGCACGGAAGACGTGCGCACTGCTTGACGACGGCAAAGGTTTCGGCATCAACCTCTTCTGCCCCAACACTGCTGACGCCGGTATCGGAACCTCAGAGGAGGAACTTGCTCAGTGGACCGCTTTTCGTAATCGTCTGGCGCCGGCCGCTGCCCACTTCGACATCGACTTGCCTGACACTCCGACCTGGTCAGATGACTACTTCTCGGCGAAAGTCGAGGCAATTCTCGCTGATGACTTTCTGCCCAATCCCGATGCCCTGAAGTTCGTCTCCTTTACCTTTGGCTACCCAGATAACGAGGTCATTGCTCGGGTAAAGGAATCAGGCCGCAAAGTGATTTTGAATGCGACCTCAATTGAGGGTGTACAGGCGGCGGCGAAGGCTGGCGCTGATCGCATTGTCCTGCAGGGACTAGCTGCGGGTGGGCACCGCGCATTTGTGAAGGGGAAGGATTCGTCCGACAGCATTGGGGCCTCTGTGGAAGAGCTCGCCCAAGCAGTCACCGAAGCATGTGCAGTTACCAATGTTCCCATCATCGCCGCTGGTGGGGTGGGTAACCGAGAGGACGTCGTCAAGCTTGTGGAAGCCGGCGCGGTGGCTGTGCAAGCTGGCACACGGTTCCTCACCACCGCGGAGGCGGGTACGAAGGAGACGCACCGACGGGCACTGCGTGATTTGGTGGGGCGTGACACCGTTTTGACTCATGCTTTTTCCGGCAAGCCAGCGCGTGCCATCGAGAACACGTTTACCCGGGAGTTTTCTAGGGTCGCGCCGGAGCTTTACCCGCAACTGCACTACTTGACCACACCGCTTCGCGGCGCGGCGAATAAGGCCGTCGATCCCGAGTATCTCAATTTGTGGGCAGGTATTGCGTTTGCGCAGTGCACGAATCAATATGCGGCGGATGTTGTTGCGGAGCTTTCCGGCTTGGCCGAGTAATACGAAGCCGCCGATGCTACAAACTGCAAAATGACCAGCCCCGGACATATATCGCGGCTGGTCATTTGACTTTATTTGTGACGACGACTTTTATGGCGACGGCGCGGTTGTGGCGTTAAGCGTCTAGCAGCCAATCGTTCGGGCTGAACAGCTCGAAGTGAACGTTATCGCGAGCAACACCGCGATCGGCGAGCTGCTGGCGAATGGCCTGCAGGAAGCCGTTGCCACCACAGAGGTAGAACTGAGCGCCCTCCGGCAGCTCCGCATCCGCCAGATTCATCAAATCCGGCTCGTACCACACCTGCTGGCGAGCATTGGTCAGAGCGGCGACAGCATTGTCACGCTCTGCGCGCAGGGCATCTGCGGTTTCTGCACGGTCCGCGTGGAGGACGACAACATCTCGCTTAGAGTCGCCAGCCACCAGGGCATCCAACATGCCGATCATGGGAGTGGCACCAATACCTGCGGAAATAAGCACCACCGGGTCGTTTGATTTGGTGTCCAACACCAGGTCACCTGCCGGCAGAGAGATCTCGATGGCATCGCCCGGCTGCACCTTTTCCCACAGCTGTGTGGAAACTTCGCCAGCCGGCAGGTCCTCAGAGGCATCGACACGACGAACCGCGAAGGTCAGAACACCTTCCTTGCCGCCGACCAGAGAGTATTGACGTAGCTGGCCGGCGCCGTCCGGCATGGTCTGACGCACGGAAATGTACTGTCCCGGGAGGTAGGAAACGGGGGTTTCGTCGTCAAGCTTGACGGAGAATACTGCGACATCATCACCGCGCTCTTCACGAGAGACGACGTGAGCGGCGCGGAAAACATCACCTGCTTCGACGCCGAGGTCGTCATAGAGCCCCTTCTCGAAGTCGATGAGAACACGCTGCATCTCCAGGTAGACGGCATCCCATGCGTCGCGGACAGCCCCCTGAAAGACCTCTGGGGTGAGGATTTCCTCGATGGCATCGAAGAGGTGCTTGTGCACGATTGGGTACTGCTCCGGCTTGATGCCAACGGAAATGTGCTTGTGGCCGATGCGGGAAAGCAGTTCTTCCGGGGCAGGAGCGTCTGGGTCGACCAGCGTAGCTGCGAAGGTAGCGACGGATGCCGCCAGCGCCTTCTGCTGAGCCCCCTGCTTCTGGTTGCCGCGGTTGAAGGTATCGGCAATGAGTTCGGGGTGAGCAGCGAACATCCGGTTGTAGAAGTTCGGCGTGATTTTCTCGATGTTGGCACCGACGACGGGCAGGGTTTGGGTGACGACTTCGGCCTGCTCTGGAGTCAGGCCGTTCTTGTTGACATTCAGGTTTGGCATGACTTCACACTATCACCATATTGCGCATTTTGTTTGCGCAATATTGTTTGTTGGCGCCAAAACTAGTCTTTGCAGTTGCGAATCAACCGCTTTTAGCTGCAGAAACGGCGCCGCCAAAAGTCTTGACAGACAAGCTTCGACAGCACCACTCTCAGCTCTTTTCAAATCGAGATTAGGCCTTCAGTTCTACGCCTAAACCACCTAAACCGGACGAATATTGAGCCTCGACCCCTCAGACAAGCTACCTCCCTCGGAAGTATCACCATCCGCACCATCAACCGACTTGGCGGGAATGAGATCAGCAATCAACACCGGATCGAGTGCCGCGAAGAACGCCTCCTGTGCAGCCGCTAACTTGCCACGCAACAGGCACGTCGGCAGCAATGGACAGTCAGTGCCGACACAATCGACGACCTCGTTGTTTTCCAGAGTGCGCAGCAGCTTGCCGACGGATTTTTCCGTAGCCGAATCTCGCAGATAGATGCCACCATTGCGCCCCTTGACCGCTTCCAAGAAGCCGAGCTCCACAAGCCGCGAGACAACCTTGGAAACATGCGCGCGAGACGCATTGAGAGACTCCGCTACCTCGGCAGCGGTGTATTTGCGCCCCAGCTCCCCCATCGCCATCAAAGTGATGACACGCAGGCTCAAATCAGAGAAAAGCGTTAGTTGCATTGCGTGTCATCCTTCATCGTTGTACTGCACAAACCACCCCCTTGCCAGCCACTTCGGGCAACAAGGGGGTGGTTCTAGGTTCTAGCTTTTAGCAAGGCTAGCTAGCAAGATCTTAGTCCTGCAGACTCTTCTCGATACGAGCCTTCAGAGCCTCGAACTCGTCCCAGACCTCCTGCGGAACGCGGTCGCCGAGGAACTTCAGCCACTCCTCGTTGTCCGGCAGGTCACCCTGCCACTTAGCAGCCGGTGCCTTCAGGGCTTCCTTGACATCTTCAAAGTCGATGTCCAGGCCAGTCAGGTCCAGGTCCTCTGCCTTAGCGGTGTGACCAACAACGGTCTCCTTGGCACCAACACGGCCCTCAATGCGGTCGATGATCCACTTGAGAACGCGAGAGTTGTCACCGAAGCCCGGCCACAGGAAGCGGCCGTCTTCGCCACGGCGGAACCAGTTGACCAGGAAGACCTCTGGCATCTTGTCGCCGCCCTTGGCGCCCATGTCGATCCAGTGCTGTAGGTAGTCACCGACGTTGTAGCCAATGAACGGCAGCATTGCCATCGGGTCGTGACGCAGGGAGCCGACCTTGGCCTCAGCGGAAGCAGCGGTCTGGCCGGAAGCCAGGGTTGCACCGATGAAGGTTGCGTGGTTCCAGGACAGTGCCTGGGTTACCAGCGGCACAGTGTCCGGGCGGCGGCCACCGAACAGGATGGCGTCGATCGGGACACCCTGCGGGTCGTCATACTCCGGTGCAGCGACCGGGCACTGCGAAATCGGGGTGCAGTAACGGGAGTTCGGGTGCGAGGACAGCTCGTCGGAATCCGGAGTCCAGTCATTGCCCTTCCAGTCAATGAGGTGCTCCGGCTTGCCTTCCATGCCTTCCCACCAGACGTCGCCATCGTCGGTCAGTGCGACGTTGGTGAACAGGGTGTTACCGGCCTCCATGGTCTTCATGGCGTTCGGGTTGGAGGAGTAGTTGGTACCCGGTGCAACACCGAAGAAGCCGTTCTCCGGGTTGACAGCGTACAGGCGGCCGTCCTCACCGAACTTCAGCCATGCGATGTCGTCACCGACGACCTCGGCCTTCCAGCCCTCGATGGTCGGAGTCAGCATAGCCAGGTTGGTCTTACCACATGCAGACGGGAATGCAGCGGCGATGTGGTAGGCCTTGCCCTCTGGGTTGGTGAGCTTCAGGATGAGCATGTGCTCGGCCATCCAGCCCTCTTCCTTAGCCATGACCGAAGCGATACGCAGTGCGTAGCACTTCTTGGCCAGGATGGCGTTTCCGCCGTAGCCGGAACCGTAGGACCAAATCTCCTTGGTCTCCGGGAACTGGGTGATGTACTTCTCATCGTTGCACGGCCATGCAACGTCCTCCTGGCCCTCCTCCAGCGGAGCGCCAACGGAGTGCAGAGCGTGGACGAAGTCTCCGTCCGGACCAATCTTGTCCAGGGCATCCTGACCCATGCGGGTCATGATTCGCATGGAGAGAACCACGTACTCCGAGTCGGTCAGCTGAACACCCAGCTTCGGCTCCGGGTCGGTAATCGGACCCATGCAGAACGGAACGACGAACATGGTGCGACCCTTCATGGAACCGCGGTAGTGCTCGGTCATTTCCTTCTTCAGCTCGACCGGATCCGCCCAGTTGTTGGTCGGGCCAGCATCCTCTTCCTTTTCAGAAGCGATGAACGTGCGGGACTCCACACGAGCAACGTCCTTCGGGTTAGAGCGGGCAAGGAAAGAGTTCGGGCGCTTTTCCTCATTCAGCTTGATAAGAGTTCCCTTATCAACCAGGTCCTGGGTAAGGCGGTTCCACTCTTCTTCCGAGCCATCAGCAAAGACAACCTTGTCTGGCTGGGTCAGTTCTACGACCTCAGCAATCCAGCGCAGCAGTTCGGCGTTCTCGGTCGGGGCCTGGCCCTCGAGACCAGGAATAGAAGGTGCGGACATCAGTTCTCCTGACTCATTGATTCGCGTCTTAATTTAAGGCTACCGGGGGATACCGAAAGTTGCCGGGCCCCACATCGACAATCGGCTCGTTCCCTCATTTGCAAGCCGTTACATCACGGCTTTACAACAAATAATTTTCCTCGCCCCATTCTTGCGACCTGTTCATTTATGGCCATAACCAGCGAATAAGGCCAGCCTCACCACATAAATTTACAACCATTAACCCTTTGGGTGCAGTTACCCCCATTTGTAAGCAACCGAGACACGGGTACCCCCGCGCGCAGCGGTTCCCAAAGTCGTCAGTCCCAGCTGCCCCGCGCGGACTGCTCCCATGAGTACGCATCCCACTTCCCCGCTGCTGATACCGTTTTTGCTGCCGCTCCGCCTATCGCGTCAGCAGCCCTCACATCATCGCTGCTCCAAGACTCCCAAGTGCCGTCAAAACGGACCGTCGTAACGTGATCCACCGTGCCGTCACCGTCTAAATCCGAATAGATCGACAACCCGGAGTCGTCGGCAAGCGTAATTGACCCCTCGTCGTCGCCGAGGTCGTAGAGCTGCCCATCGACCTCCACGACCAACCCGGCGCCACCAACGTCCGCAGACTGCCCATCAATCGGCGTCGCCGCCTCCAAACCACACGGCGTAGCGGGCGAACGCACCTCCACCCCGCCCTCGGACGCGGGTTGGTCGGAAAAGTACTGCAGTAATGAAAACTCATCCATCGTGATATCCCCCTATTCCTCTTGGCTGTCACGGCTATCGTGCAGGCGCTCCGGTGTACTCCGCCAGCTGTTCTATTCGCCATCCCGGACCCCGCGCACCAAGGGCTTCGCGCACCGTCATCTCCACGGACTGTGTCCATTTTCGCCGCAGATGGGCGAGGTAATTTGCCCGCCACTGCGCGGTGCGTTGGCGTGCGTTACGACGAATCGTTGCGCCCACCGCCACCACCGCAACGCCGAGGCCTATTGCAAGTGCGGCCAGCTGCGCCGCAAGCGTCGGCACCCCAACCCACATCAGCACCCCGTGGACGATCCGCACTGCGCCGACCGCCACGCCGAGCGAGGCTACCGCCACCAGCGCATCCATGGCATAACTGGGGCGGGCCGGACTTTCCGGAGCGGGCACCGGGATTTCCACATGAAGGCCCAATTCGTCGCCACACCGCTGCTGCAGCCGCGTCGCTGCGACCTCGGCACGGCCCTGAAGTTCCACTTGGTCATCCGCGGGGCCGTCAGCCACTTCCTGGAGCGCATCCCGCACTGCACTCTCAGCCGCCAACTGCATCTTCCGCTGCAATCGCGCCGCCGCCCCGGCTCCGCGCGATCGCTCCTGCGTCAGCTGAGCTCGCACATTTCGAGCCCGGCGCGCACTCAGTGTTTCCCCCGAGTTTCTGGGCGGGCCTTCTGCCAGCAGAACCAGGGTTCTGGCCATTCTCTCGTCCAGCGCTCCCATCGGGATTGTGCTGTCGATTTCCTGGCGCCAGGCCTCGGCATACTCACCATTGCCAATCAGGCCAACTGCAACGCGACCGGTGGCCTGGCTAATTGCTGCAACCGTGCTGACGCACTCCCGCGTGGGCTGCACCTCGCTGTCTGCAACATAGAGCACGACGGCGCTGCGTTTATCCACAAACTCCAGCCGACGTGGCGGCGTCGCAGTGTCAACAATCTGCGAGAAGTCCGCGCGGTCCGCCGCGTCCCCGGCTTTGGTGACAAGGAGCGGTGGCTGCTCAGACCCCTCCGCCGAGACCGGGCGTGGCTCAACTACGTCCGGTGTTGCCATAGCAACTCCTCCAGGCTGTCTCTAGCCGCGGGAAAGGCTGCCGCGATCTCAGTCAACTGCACTGCGAGTAGCCCGTCATCATTGCGTGATCCGCCTTCCGCACCGTAGCGTTCAGCAATCTTCCGCAACGCGGAACTGAACAAAAAGGTGTGTTCAGCTGTCTCGTTTGTGGTGATGTCGCAATACTCGTCGGCAAGCGAATGGCGAATCGGTTGTTGCTCGATGACCAGCGCGACAGGGGCGGACAGCTTGTCGGCCAGCTCCGCGTGACATTGCGAAAATGCCTCGCGCACAGCGGTTTCGCGCACGCCCCTGCGCAATCGCGCGCAGATTATCGGTGGCCGTTTCTCGCGCTCAAGCGCCTTGGCGACGCACACCTCCGCGCCGCTCGTGTTAGCGGTGTCCGAGTGCGCGGCCTGCCGTGATGACAGCCAGTCCACCACAGCACCGCGCAACGACGACGATGTAGATCCCGTTGTCGGCTGTGTTGTTTCCGTGACATCAGTTGCGGAAATAAGGTCCATTAGGCCTAGTCCCCTCCCATAAATCCCCTGCGTGGCTTAGTTAAAACCTGCGTAACCCCCATACGACCCGTAGGCCAGATTCCGCGCCCTGAAACGCTGCGCTAGGCAGACCCCAAGCACCGCTTCAACCAACGAATAAGCGCGGCTTCGCGTTCAGCCTACAGCGGACCGCGGATTCGGCAAGTCGACAAAACAACTCGCCTCGCCGTGCCGCCAATTCAGGACGACGCGGCATCGTCAACCGGCGTGAAACCGCCAGGACAACAACAAAAATCCTAGGGGCAATGATTGGATAGTTGGCCGATGTCGTGGACAATAGGGAACGTGACTACTTCTGATTTTTCTGAAAATATCGAACAGCCTGCGGTTTCGCAGGAATCCGAACCATTGCCAACTCGCGCAGACGCGCAGGCGGAACAACCGCATGAGCGCCAGCCGAAAAAGGGCGAATTGCCTGCAGGTCGTCCGGAAAAGACCCAATTCGATGATGGTCTTGACTACCCGCGCATCGGCAATCTGTCCTTCCGCCGTGGCACTTTGACTCCCAACCAGGAAAAGATCTGGGAAGACAACTGGGACACGTACGGCAAGGTCCTCTCCGACGAAGTCATTGACGTGGAGGAATGGTTCGGCCGCAAGGGTCCGACCATCGTCGAGATTGGCTGCGGCACCGGCACGTCCACCGTGGCAATGGCTCCGCAGGAACCGGACCACAACATCATCGCCGTTGAGCTTTACCGCCCTGGCCTGGCGAAACTACTCTCCGCCACCGTGCGCAATGAGGTGTCGAACATCCGCATGGTCCGCGGCGACGGCGTCGAGGTTTTGCAGCGCATGATCGAGCCGGAGTCGCTGGCCGGCGTGCGCCTGTTCTTCCCGGACCCGTGGCCGAAGGCACGCCACCACAAGCGCCGCATTGTGCAGTCCGGTACGTTGCGCCTGATTTCTTCACGTCTGAAGCCTGGCGGCATTTTCCACGCCGCCACCGACCATTCGGACTACGCAGAGTGGATTGAGGAACTCCGCGAGGTCGAGCCGACACTCGAACCCATCGCCTGGCCCTGGCCGGAATCCCCAATGCTTCTCGACCGACCGACGACCAAGTTCGAAGCCCGCGGCCTGAACCTCGACCACGACATCCACGAGTTCATCTGGCGCAAGAAAGAGGCATAGGAACATGAGCACTACCCAAAACACCTCTGCCAGCTACAACACCACCGAGACGCACCCCACCGCACTGCTCGTGTGGGATGCCCCGAACTTGGACATGGGGCTCGGCGCCATTTTGGGATCCCGCCCGACCGCCGCGCACCGCCCCCGCTTCGACGCCGTGGGCAAATGGCTTATCGACGAAGCCGAGCGCGTATCCCACAAAATCGGTTCCGATGTCCTCCCCGAGGCCACGGTATTCACCAACGTCAACCCGGGCTCAGCGGAGATTGTCCGCCCCTGGGTCGAGGCTCTGCGCAATGTCGGTTTCGCGGTCTTCGCAAAGCCGAAGATCGAAGAGGACACCGACGTTGACCCGGACATGATTGCGCACATCCAGCGGCGTTACGACGAGGGCGTGTTGCGCAGTGTCGTCGTTGCGTCCGCCGATGGCCAGAATTTCCAGGAGCTGCTGGAAAAGCTCGCATCCGAGGGGATTCGGGTAACCGTCATCGGTTTTCACGAGCACGCTTCCTGGGCGCTGGCCTCCGATGCGATTCGCTTCGTTGACCTGGAGGAAATCAAGGGCGTCTTCCGCGAGCCGCTACCGCGTATCGATCTCGACCGCCTGCCTGATGACGGTGCGTGGCTGCAGCCGTTCCGTCCGCTCACGTCGTTGCTCAAGGAGCGCGACGGCAAGAACGACGACTAGGGAGACCACCGCGGCGACGTCTAGGGAGACGAACAGGGAGACGAACAGGCTTCTTATTTATGTCACGACTTAAAAAAGTCCTCAAAACCGGCAATTCGAGCTGGCTACGATCGATAATCCTCGTGGCCCTCGTGATTGCCGGTATCGTCCTGACGGTAAGAAACTGGGACAGCGTCGTCCAGGGGCTCCAAATCCTTGCGGATGTCGACGCTAAGTGGCTGTTCATCGCCATCTTTTCCGTGGCTTTTTCGCTCTACGCGATGGCGGAAGTGATGCGTCTGCTGTTGCGAGCTGGAGGCGTAAAAGCAGCCACTCGCCGTAGCACCAATGCGCTAACCCTCGCATCCAACGCGTGGGCGGTCACCGTTCCCGGTGGTGCCGCATTCTCCACGGCGCTGCAGATTAAGCGCATGATGCAGTGGGGCGCATCCGCGGTCCTTGTCAGCTGGTTCGTGCTTTTTTCGGGCGCGTTGTCGTTTTTAGGTCTGGCATTTCTGGGGCTTGGCAGCCTCTTCTTCGTCGGACAGGGTGGCACGACCGCAGTGCTCATCGCTATGGCAATTGCGGTTTTACTAGCCACCATTTTGCTGTGGCGGATTTCGCAGAACCCGGCTTTTCTCAACAAGACAGGCGCGTGGTGTCTGCGTGTCTTTAACAAGATTCGAAAGAAGCCCGCGGACACCGATGTCGACCGACTTGAAGAGTCCGTCAAACAGCTGACCAGCGTGAAGTTGCCCGTGCAAACTTTGGCTCTTTCCTTCACCTGGTCCTTTATCAACTGGGTCGCGGAAATTGTCTGTCTCTACGCCGCCATCCGTGCCGTTGGTGTCGATGACATCTCCGCTACGAAGGTGCTGCTGGCTTTCGTAACCGGCAAGCTCGCAGGTTTCATCCAGGCCACACCGGGCGGCATCGGCACTGTCGAGGCCGCTTTGACCGCGGCTCTCATCGCAGGCGGCACCACCGGCGCCGAGGCCTTTGCAGCGGTGCTGGTCTACCGCATCGTTTCCTTCGTCCTGGTGGCAATTGTGGGCTGGATTATCTACGCCCTCGGCTTCGACCACAAGGATCAGCCCGAGCATCAGCCAGTCGCTGACCGCTAATGGCTTCCTCGCCGCTGGTCGCTGGTCACCCACCAATCTGAGGGGTCGCTAGACTAAGAAGCATGAACACACGCGTATCGACGTTCTTGATTGACATCCTCGCCATCTTTATTTTCGCCGTGTTGGCACGTCTGGCTCACAACACTCCCGAGGATCCTTTTACCTTCATCAATATCCTCGATACCTGGTGGCCGTTCGCATTCGGTGTCCTCCTGGGCACCGCGCTGATTAAGAACGAGCCGAACCCGCGTGCAGTGAGTTCAGGCGCAATTGTGTGGCTCGGCACTGTCGTCGTCGGCCTAGCTGTGTGGGCCACCCGCAATTCGGCAGTCCCGCACTGGTCCTTCATTCTGGTTGCCTCAGTCATGAGCGCCTTGCTGCTGCTGGGTTGGCGAGCAGCGTCGAATGCGGTTGCTCGTAAGTCTCTGGACTAAGCCCTTGGCCCCGTTCCTAACCCTTCGATTTAGTTCACTGACTAAATCTGGTTTTTAATTTTTGCACTCCGCCTCGATAATTGAAGAATGGACAAATCTTCAGACGAGGCTCTCGGCAATCAACCAACTGCTGAGACCCAACGAACTCATAACCCCGCAGGGTCCAGCGAAGACCGCACCTTCATGGGCCAACCGTGGGGTCTCGCCAATCTCTTCGGCATCGAAATGTGGGAGCGCTTCAGCTTCTACGGCATGCAGGCCATCCTGGCTTTCTACATGTACTACGAGACCACTCAGGGCGGTCTCGGCCTGGACAAGGGTGCTGCTACCTCTATCGTCGGTGCTTACGGCGGTCTTGTCTACATGGCCGCACTCGTTGCCTCTCTGGTTGCTGACCGTATCCTTGGCTCGGAGCGGACACTGTTCTACTCCGCCATCCTGGTCATGTTTGGCCACATCTCCTTGGCATTCATCCCCGGCGTGATTGGCCTGGCTATTGGCCTTGTCTCCATCGCAATCGGCTCCGGCGGCGTGAAGACCAACGCACAGGTCGTGCTGGGTCAGCTCTACGCAAAGGACGACCCGCGTCGTGACGCCGGCTTCTCCATCTTCTACATGGGCGTCAATATCGGTGCCCTGTTCGGCCCACTGCTCACCGGCTGGATCTGGGGAATGAAGGGCTTCCACTGGGGCTTCGGCCTGGCCGCTATCGGTATGGCTGCCGGTCTGATTCAGTACATCCTGATGCGCAAGTCCACCATCGCCGAGGCTGGCCATGAGATTCCGAACCCGCTGCCGAAGAAGCAGTACCCGGTATGGATTGGCATCGCAGTGGTCATCACTGTTGTCTCGGTTACGCTGGTTTCCACCGGAATTGTTCCGGTCACGACTCTTTCCACTGTGGTCACAGTGATTGCACTGATCGCCGCTGTGGTGCTGTGGTGGCAGATGTACTCCTCGCCACTTACGACGAAATCGGAGAAGACTCGCCTGGTCGGCTTCATCCCGATGTTCGTCTCAGGCGTGCTGTTCTTCGGTATCTTCCAGCAGCAGTTCACGGTGCTGGCCATCTACTCGGACATCCGCCTCGACCGCGAGATCTTCGGTTGGGAAATGTCCCCGGCCTGGATTAACTCGATCAACCCGATCTTCATCATCGCCTTCTCGATGGTCTTTGCAGCCGCCTGGTCCAAGCTTGGTGACCGCCAGTGGTCCACCCCAGTGAAGTTCGGTGTCGCCAACATCATCATCGGTATCTCGCTGTTCTTCTTCATCCCATTCTCCGGTGGCGGTGAGAACTCCACTCCGCTGTATGCGATTATCTGGATTCTCTTCCTATTCACCATGGGTGAGCTCATGCTGAGCCCGGTCGGCAACGCCCTTGCTACCAAGGTCGCTCCGGCGGCATTCCCGTCGCGCATGATGGCCGTCTGGCTGATGGCAGTCGCTATGGGTACTTCGCTGGCAGGCACCCTGGCCGGCTTCTACAACTATGAGGATGCCGCTGCTGAGAACACCTTCTTCATCACCCTGGGTATCGCCTCGGTTGTCCTGGGCCTGATTCTGCTCGCCCTGCGCAAGTGGATTGTCAAGGAGTTCGTCGACGTCCGATAGGGCTGGCTCCGTAAGGCTGACCCCCGCTCTGGCACAGCCCACGCCAACGCCCCTCCCCTCCTCCTCACTTCACGACACCTATGTCACCTCATGCCGCCTCCACAGATGGCACGAGGTGACATAGGTGTCGTGAAGTGTTTTTTGGGTGGCCCTGAACATGCTTCGCCACAAACTTGCCACCAGCACAACCGCCATCCACAAGTTTTCCCCGCCTCCCCACCGGCTAAAATTGAGGCCATGTTTGCCATCATTACCGTCACCGGCGAGGATCACACCGGCATCATCGCCGCCGTCACCACTGCTCTGGCGGAGCAGGACGTCAACATCGTCGATGTTTCCCAGACCCTCATGGATAAATGGTTCACCATGATCCTGCGGGTGGAGTTCAACGAGAAGGCCACCCCTATCAGCACGCTGCAGGGTTACATGGATTCCGTCGGCAAGCGGGAGGGGCTTGTCATTCGAATCCAGTCTGAGGCGCTATTCAACGCCGTCAACGAGATTTAAAGGGCGCGACCAGGATGGATTTCAACTTCGCGCAATCTAAGTTCCTCGACACTATTGACATGATCGAGAAGTACCGTCTGGATATCCGGACGGTCACCATGGGCATTTCCCTGCTCGAGTGCTCTCGCTCTGAAATGGAAGCCACCGCACAGGCGGTGTATGACCGCGTAACCAGGCAGGCCGCTCGCCTCGTGGAGGTCTGCGAGGGTATCGAGGCGGAGCTGGGCATTCCGATCGTCAATAAGCGCATCTCCGTCACACCAGTTTCCCTCATCACGGCCGGTTGCGAAGGCGATCCCACAGTGGTTGCCAAGGCGCTGGACCGCGCCGCCCGCGATTCTGGGGTGAACTTCCTCGGCGGCTACTCGGCGCTCGTCGAAAAGGGCGCGACGACCAGCGAGAAGCGGCTCATCGACTCCATTCCCCACGCTCTTAGCGAGACCGAATTGGTGTGCAGCTCGGTCAACGTAGCGTCGTCACGCGCGGGCATCAACATGGATGCAGTGCGACGCATGGGCGAAGTGGTGAAGGAAGCCGCGGCGCAAACCGCTGACCGCAGCTCGATTGCCTGCGCAAAACTGGTGGTTTTCGCCAATGCGGTGGGCGACAACCCCTTCATGGCCGGCGCGTTCCACGGTGTCGGGGAGCCAGATTGCGTCGTGTCTGTCGGCGTTTCGGGGCCGGGAGTGGTCGATCGCGCGCTCGGCGATCTACAGGGCGCCAGCTTCAACGAAGTCGCCGAGGAGATCAAGAAGGCGGCGTTCAAGATCACACGTACGGGTCAGCTGGTCGGCACGATGGCGTCGGAGCGCCTGGGCGTGCCTTTTGGCATCGTGGATCTCTCGCTCGCGCCGACCGCCGAGATGGGCGACTCCGTCGCTCATATTCTCGAGCACATGGGGTTGGAGCAGGTCGGCACGCACGGCACCACTGCCGCGCTGGCACTGCTTAACGACGCCGTCAAGAAAGGCGGCCTGATGGCGTGTTCACGCGTCGGTGGACTGTCCGGGTCGTTCATTCCGGTCTCTGAGGACAAGGGCATGATTGATGCTGTGCGCGCGGGGTCGATCAGCATGGACAAGCTGGAGGCGATGACCTCTATTTGCTCGGTGGGCTTCGACATGATTGCGATTCCCGGTGACACGCCTGCGACCACGATTTCCGGCATGATTGCCGACGAGGCCGCCATCGGCGTGATGAACCACAAGACCACCGCAGCCCGCCTCATTCCGGTGCCGGGTACCAAGCCGGGCGATGAGGTGAACTTCGGTGGTCTGCTCGGCTACGCGCCGGTCATTGATGTCAATGCCAAGGGCAATGCCGAGTTCATTGCCCGCGGCGGCTACATCCCCGCACCTGTGCACGGGTTCAGGAACTAGCGGCTTCGGACGAGGCTCCTACGATTGCAGGCGGCGCCCATTTGCGTCATAGGCGTAGGAGCCGCTACCGACGAGAATCAAAATGAACTCGATAAATGCCCAAATGCTGACGCCGATAATGAGGAAGAAGCCAACCAGGAAGATGGCGGTAATCCAGCCGAATACCGTCAGTGCTAGCTGAATAGCACCACGCGAGTTGTGCCCCAAGTAGAAATTGTGAACACCCAGGGTGCCCAGGAAGAAAGCAAGCAGAGCCGCTGCAATCTTGGACTTATCCGAGACAGGGGAACCTGCCACCCCGTAGCCCTGGTGCGGGTTCGGGCCGCCGAAGCCAGCGGAATACGCCGGCGCCTGCTGGTTTGGGTAACCACTCTGATACGGATTCGAGTACCCGTTGTGGAAATTGTGCTGGCTCGGGTCCTGATAGCCCTGCCCCACGTTCGGCTGCTGCGGTGGGTATGGATCCGAGTACGGCATACCGGAGCTGTAAGCACCCGAGCTGTTAGCGAACTTCCCCTTGGACCTCGGCATACCGTCTTCGTCGAAATCTCCATATGGGTTTGTCGGATTCGTCATTGCACCCTACCTTTTCGCCTAGATTTCCCCGGTCATGAACAGCAGTTCCTTGGGCGATAATAACCGGTTCCGTCAGACTGCTTCCTGCAACTTTGTCAATTTCTTTCGAAATTTTAGCGAAACTGTTGTTTTGGAATATTAAACACCAGTTCTTGAGCAAGATTCTAACAGCAAGTCCCCGTCGGGGGCGTCTCGCACATTTCGAGCTGCCTCTACCGCGCCAGCGATTGCTCAATCAGTTCGCGAGCCCAACCCTCAGTCCAGGCCAGCGGAGTCGTCCCCGGAATTGCCACATCATTCGTGGCGTAGGTCGCGTGCGCACCCGCGCCGGTAATCATCTCCTGCGCTCGTGCAATCGCATCGGCCACTCCCGGAGGCACATCACAGAAGGAGTCCGATGGCACGCAGACATTCTGGACCTTGTCATTAAGAGGACCAAAGCCGTCTCGTGGACCGCGCATCGTCGCGCCCGGAACCACAGCCTGCACAATGCCGCCAAGCGGCTGCAATGACAGCTCGACGCCCACACCAGCCAGCGGAACGCCCTGGTTCACGCCCTGATTGGGGTCACGCCGCGGGTCGCCCAACAGAGCCACGCCCGCAATGCGCTCGGCCGGAACGACACCGCGGCCATTGCCGATGTCAGAGGCCAAATCACCTGCAATAGCGGCACCCTGGGAGAAGCCCATCAGGACGAAGTCCGTCAGTGGACACTGCCCGTGCAAGTCAGCCATTTCCTTAGCGGTGACATCGCGCCCGACTGCCTGCGAATCATCGTAAGTGAGTTGGTCGGGCAGCTGATGCGTCTTGATCTGTGCCGGGTACGGCGTAGTCCAGACCTTGACATCACCCTCCGAGTAGGACTCCGAAATCGAGTTCGTCAGACCAAGCAGCAGCGAATGCGGGTTCGCGGTCGGGGCCATCGGATCATCGTCAGCACGCGATTCCGCAGTTCCGGGCACAGCGATAACTTCTACCGCCGGGCACCACTCGGGTTGTTCGGCCAGAACCCCGCCATCGTCACCGGGGGTCGGTGGGGTTTGACCGCCTTGGTCGTCGTTAAGCCATTGCACTACGCCGAAGCCAATAGCGGCCACCAGCACAATGACCGCCAGAATTGTCAGCACTTTACGCATGAGTGCTAGCAATACGCCTTTTTAGCGGAGCTTGCAATAGTCTTCGCCACTTCCTCGGCGCTTTCCTGTGAGCGCCCCTGTGCGACCAGCTGCCCGGCAATCGCCAGCGCGATGACTTCACGCTCCTCCTCCGGTGCGTCCGCGCATGCCGCGCGACCTGTGCCGATGAGCTGATCCTCCACCCCATCAACATCGATTCCCGCTTTTTCCAGCGCTCCGAGGTATGAATCGTCCGCCTCGCTGAGCTTCATCTGCCCATCGGGCGCTTCGTCCACGCGCTTAGCTTGGGGATCTGTGATCTCCGGCGCAGACTTTTCGCTCGACTTCGGCGCAGAAGTCTTCGTGCTTGACGACGTCGTGGAGGTCTTCGTAGTCGTCGACGAGGTGACCTCCGAAGATTCCACTGTGGAACTGCCACAGGCGGCCACTCCGAAGGTCAGCAGCGCAACAGCTGTGGTTGTAGCCAGTGTCCGGAAGGACTTGTTCATGGACATTTGTCTATCCCTTATTCAGTGCCCTGCTTTGGTTGGCTTACTTGTCATCACCGTTGTCGGCGGCTGGGGCCGGCGCTTCTGGCTTATTGCGCTCTTCAACAATCTTGCCGTTGAGCTGGCGAATCCAGCCACCCTCGAACTGCTGCTCAAGACCGCCGGCCTTGACTGGCTGCAGTGGGCCGACCGGGTAACCGAACGGGCCATTTTCGTAGCCAGTGCTGCCCCAGTGGTCAGTGATGTCGTTGGAGCGCACCGGTTGTGCGCCAGTTTCCGGAGTCCAGTAAATGGCACCGTGCTCAAAGCGCTGGAAAGCGCCGCGAGCGAGCTTGACCTCGTCGCCGTCGACAGGCAGACCCAAATCGGACTCGGCGCCACCGAGCTCCTTGTAGACACGGCCGATTTCACCACGCACGATGCGAGGTTCTTCGCCGCCGATCTTGACGATGGTGCCACCCTGGAAGTCCTGGGCGACACCGCCCGGAATATCGCGGTGGTTGGCGACTGGGTAGCCCAGCGGACCGGTCTCGAAGCCGGCCTTGCCCCAGGCGTTCATAATGTCGCCGGTGACTTCGTGGGCTCCGCCTTCCGGAGTCCAGTAAATCGACCCCTTTTCGAAGTGAACGAAGCGTCCCGAGCCATCCGGCGTAGCCAGTTCGTTGGTCACTGGGTAGCCGAGCGGCGAGGACGGACCACCGAGCTCGTTGTAACGCGAACCGATGCGTCCCCAGACCACATGTGCCCCGGAATCCGGGTGCCAGTAGGCGGTACCGCCGGTGAAGTCCTGAGCCACGCCATTCTTGGCGACACCATACTCATCCGACAGGCAGGTGCCGATTCCCGGCAGCGATGCGACGGCCTTTTCAATCTCGCCACCTACGCGGCAGACAGCGCCACGATCGGACTCCGGCAACTGCAGTGCATCGGCCAGCGTTGGCCAGGCCTGACTGACCTCGAATTGCCAGTACGGCCAGGTGTGAGTACCCGAGCTCCGGAAGTTCACAACCGGCTCGACGCCCTTTTCGCGAGCATTTCGGATGAAGGTCTCACTGGTCATGCGGGAAAGCACTTCCAATGCGTAACCGGTCGGATTGTCCGGCTTCGTCGGATCGATCTGCGACGGCACGTCCCACTCACCGGTGTTGCCGTTACCCGCCGAGATGTACAGCGACATGCCCTTGAGCTTGTCGATGTTCAGCTTCGGATCATTGTCCTTCCAACGCTGCGAACCGAGCGGGCCCCACATCTTCGTCGCGTCATAGCCACCGGTGTTCTTCATCGCCAGAGAGATTGCCTGCGGCATGCCCGGCGAAGTCATATCCAGGTAACCAGAGAGGCTACCGGCAAACTTCCACAGCTCCGGGGAGTGTGCTGCAACGTTGTAAGCACCGGTAGCTCCCATGGAGATACCGATAATGCCGCGTTCATCGTTGCCGCGGAAGCCGTTGGTGATAACCGGCACGAGCTCCTTAGTGATGAAGCTCTCCCACTTGTAGTTCTGACCGTTATCCGGCTGATCCCAGTCAGAGTAGAAGGACGATGTACCGCCGGCAGGCATAACCACCAGGACATTCTTGTCCTCGTAGAAGCGCTCGATATTAGTAGCGCGAATCCAACCGGAGTAGTCATCAAACGATGCCATACCGTCAAGGTGGTAGACGCTCGGGAATGTGCGGTCCTTGTCGCGATACCAATCGCGCGGCAGCAAAATCTCAACCTGGATTGGCTTCTCCGGCATGGCAGCCGAGCGAATGTGCGCAATGACGTGGTGATCTGTGTACCACTCGACCTTGTCTACGCTGACTCCGCTGGGCAGGTTCGCCACTGCGGGAGTATCGACTTTAAATGGCGTACGCTCCGGCCCTGGCATCGGCTTCGGCATACCCAGGCCAGGTAGCTGCGCACCAGCAGCTTGCGCTGCTTCAGCGGCCTTAGCAAGGTCTCCCAGGTCTCCAGATTGCGCCAACTGCCCCTGAACGGCCTGAAGTACCTCGTAGCTAGGCAGACCTGGCTGAGCTGGCTCGGGAGCCGCCACTGCAGCAGGGGCACCGAGAGCGAGAGTCAACGGTAGTGCCAAAAGTGCGGTCAACGCCCGCGATGACTTCCGGCTGTTGCCGAGTCCACCACGGAGGAATCTAGCGGTTACGCGCATAAGAGGGCTTCCCTTTACAAAGTCGCTGGTTGAAATTATTTGAGACGTTGAGTGTTGCACCGGCACCGATTAGGCACCTGCAGATAGCATCACGCGGCGCTTGAGCTATGCGTTTACCGTTCGGCTTCGCAGAATTACGTAGTGACCAGCAACGTATCCGAAGGTTCCCCTCCTCCGGCGTGCCGCTGCAAGAAGAATCTCACACACGATCTGCGAAACATACGGTATAGCTACCTGAATAGCTTCACCCTTTACTTTAAGGTTCGACTCTCATGTTTACCCTCTTACGGGTAAAAACCGTGGAGACACACGCAAAAGGAACTGAATTCAAGCTTTGACAGCGCAACTCTTTGCGCCCCTCTGTAGGCCGTTACCCACACCTTCCGCTCAGCATCCAAACCCGGACTCGACACAGAAAAAAAGACCAACCCCACAAAGGGATTGGTCTTTTTCAAAATTGAGACTTCTTAAGAAGCTAGCCCCTTTAAGAAGTCATCCAGCACCAGAGCTAGGTCAGCGCGCCAGAGCGCCCTGAAATAACTACCGACCTAGAGCCCCAGCGCCCCAAGAATGTGCGGGCGAGCAAGCGCGGCATCACGGCCCCACAGCTCCCACGAGTGGATACCGTTCGGGCTGTAGACAAACTGCGCATTGAGGCCGGCAGCGCGAGCGTCCTGCTCAAAGCGCTGCGTCGAAGCGCGGGAGACGGACTCCATCACGGCACGCCAGACGGTGTCAGGGAGCTGTGGCACCGGACGGTTCAAAACCTCCGGATCACTCCACAGGCTCTGAACACCCTGGGCGGAGGAAACATACATCGGCAGCCCCTTGAGCTGGTCGAGCAGCATCGAAGGGTCATGGGCCTGGCGTTCCGCCGAGGCCGGAACCGGAAGACCCCACATGCCAGTCGGATTCACTACACCAGTGCTAGCCACCATTGCAGTGGTACCCGTAGCAACAACTGGGTTGGACATCTGGTAGTAACCGGACAGCGAAGTAACCTGCTTGAACTGATCACGGTGGCGGGCCGCCAGAGAAACCGCCGCAGCCGCACCCATGGACAGACCAGCGATTGCGTTGCGGTTCGGGTTGACACCAAACTCACGCTGCAGATAGACCGGCAGCTCCTGAGTCAGGAAGGTTTCCCACTTCTGAGTCTTGACCCCTTCGGAAGTCACGGCCGGATCGCTCCAGTCGGCATAGAAGGAGCCGTCGCCAGCAGCCGGCGCAACCAGAGTGATGTTGTCATTGGCGAAGGTCTGAGCAATGTGACCCGACCAAATCCAACCGGACGCGCCCTTATTAAAGCCCCACAGACCGTCGAGCATGTACAGGGACGCATCGCCGCCACCAGTAGCCGCCTTAATCTGAACCGGAATATTGCGGTTCATAGCCGGCGAGAAGACCTGGCAGTACTGAACCCACCAGTTGTATGGATCCCACTCACAGCCTGGACGCAGTCGATCACGGTTTGGATCAGCACTCGCATCCTTCGCGGATGCGAGCATGATGCCGCCAAAGACCATCGCAACCGCTACGAGGGCAGCTACGACCTTCACTGTGAAGTTACGACTCACTGCAGTAAAGCTCATCGTTCTCCTCTTTACTTTCGGACTTACCTCCGCGCCAGACTTTTCGGAGGCAGTCGCTTACGCGAGCTTTCGCTTTTCTGCTTCCAGTTGTGACGCGACAACTGGAGACCCCACAAAAGAATCTCGAGTATGTAACGATACTCAATCGTTTCCCTACATCCAAGTTTAAATCGTAATCATTCCGTAATATTTCTCACATTTCTCCCCAAAACTATCCACCACAAGGAGAAACAATGTTTACCAGCATGGAATTACAAAATTGTAATTCTGCCCCCGGCTGATCCGTAGGACTAACTGAGAAACCTAAAACACGCCTACAAGAACCCCAAACACAACCTAAGTACTAACGAGGTACAGAAAAGCCCATGCACCCCTCGGTGCATGGGCTTTCAGCTACCACCCGAACCCGACGAGAACCCGACGGAAATCGCAGTTCGCTTAAAGGGAAAAGAACAGGAAACTACCCCAGAACTGGAACAGCGTAGACAGCGATGGCAATGGACAGCAGCCACAGCACAGCCAGTGCCTGCAGCGGACGGTCCTTGAGCGCAATCTCATCCGGGCTTCCTGCATCACCACGGTCAACGTCGGCTGCGAAGCGCAGGATGGCCACAGTGAATGGAACCATCGAGATCTCGTACCAAATAGCCGAAGTCGACGAAGTGCCCGGCGTGCGGCCCATCTCAAAGCCCCACAGCGCGTAGCTCAGTACCACGGCGGTCGCAGCGAGGGTCCACACAAAGCGCAGGTAAGTCGCGGTGTAACCCTGCAACGACTTACGAATCTTCTTACCTGTGCGCTCCGCCAACAGCAGCTCAGCGTAACGCTTACCGGCTGCCATGAACAGCGAACCAAAGGCCGCAACCAGCAAGAACCACTGGGACAGGTTGATGTTGGCAGCAACACCGCCGGCCATTGCACGCAGCATGAAACCCGAGGACACCAGCGCAATATCAATCACCGGCTGATGCTTCAGGCCAAAGCAGTAACCGAGCTGCAGCGCAATGTATACAGCCACAACAATTGCTAGCCCTGGCCCCTCAGAGGCGAACCAGGACACCGCAATCGAACCAATAATCAGTGCGACCGCCATAATGTACGCCATGCTCACCGGCAGTACGCCAGCGGCAATTGGGCGGAAGCGCTTGGTTGGGTGCGCGCGGTCAGCTTCGACATCGCGGGCATCATTAATCAAGTAAATCGACGATGCGGCCAAACAGAAGGCCACAAACGCCACCAGGATGTCGACGGTCAGCGTACCGATTGAACGTCCCGAGTCCATGATCTCGTTGCCGGCTGCCAGTGGAGCCGCAATGACCAGGACATTCTTCACCCACTGCTTCGGGCGAAGCGCCTTGATCATGCCGTCCAGCAAATTCTTCGGCGGATGCCCCTGCGGGTGCGCAGGCTCATCGATACCGGAAGTGTGCGGCTCGGACCCAATCCTTGATTGAGAAGCTCGCCTCTGGTTGGCCGACACATTGGCCAAGTTGTCGTTCTCCGCCTGTGTCACTGTGCATTCCTTTCCGCAATGGAGGGCTGTCCACCCTGGTTATGCTGCGCCTTTTTCGGCTCGATGACCTTATCACCTATCTTGTCCACCGCAAGAGCAGTGGCTGTACCCAGCGCTGCTCCGAGAGCGACATCGGTTGGGTAATGAACTCCCAGCACCAGGCGGGAGAGCATAATCGCCGGCACGCCCACGGCCGGTGCTGCCGGGTAACCCAACTTTGCAATCCCCACCAGCGCCGCCGTCGTCGACGTCGCGTGCGAGGACGGGAAACTCAGCTTGCTCGGCGTACCAACGCCGATTGCTATACGACGGTCATGGGGACGCGGGCGACGGACAATGCGCTTAAGCACCACCGATGCCGCATGCGAGGTAAAGGCGGCCACACCGACCTTTGCCCAGCCAATGCATCGCTCCTTATCCACCGCCGCCCCGAGGGCAGCGAGCCCCATCCACCCAAGGGCGTGCTCACCGAAATAGCTCATGGCACGCGCGGTGGGCAGCACACCCGGGACGTCGTTAAGCGTGTGCTGAATATTAACGAGAACGTCGGACTCGCCTAACGGATCGCCTTTAATTTTCGAAGACATTCGCCCAGGCCTTCCTACTGGTCAGATCGTCATAGGCTGCGCGGTAGCGTGCCTGCATTTGCTCGAACCGCTCCTCAACCTGCTTTTGCAGCTCCCAGGATTCTTCCAGCAGAGCCTTGGCCTTGTCGCGGTCACGCTGGCGATACACCACGCCACGGCCGTCAGCGGTGGTGACCGTTGCGCCATCCAGACGCGACAGGGAGAACCAACGAGCCTCCAGCGGCGCCAGGTTTGCCTGCGGCACCGCATGGTGCTCGGAGTTTTCCGGGCGCACGCTGTGAAGCAAGCCCTTGGCCAGCCAACCGACCTTCTTCAGCTTGCCCAGGCGACCACCGACATCCTTTGTCGGAATCCCCGGAATACCGGAGGGCTTTGGCAGATCGCCTGCACTCGGCAGCACAACCGCGTCGGGGAAGCTCTTGCGCAGGGCATTGATGCGCGGCAGCGAGGACTCGAGAATGTCGAATAAACGCTCGGGACCTGCCAGGAAGTCCTTCATGGCTTCGTTCTGGATGGCAACAGTGGAGTACTCCAGGCACAGGAGGTGCTTGAACGTGGCCTTGCGCATGGAACGCACGATACCGGCAGCATCTCCCTCGTGCTGAAGGGCCGCGACAATCAAGCGGTTGCGCAGGTGGAAGTACGCCTGCCAATCAATCGCATCGTCCTTGTCCGACCAGGCCATATGCCAAATTGCGACGCCCGGCCACGTAGCCGTCGGAAAGCCTGCCTTGCCTGCGCGCAAACCGTATTCGGCATCGTCCCACTTAATAAACAGTGGCAGCGGCTGACCGATTGCCTCAGCAGCGACGCGCGGAATCAGGCACATCCACCAGCCGTTGAACTCAACGTCGATGCGGCGGTGAAGGTCCTTCGAATCAACAATCTCACCGGTTGCGTTAGTGCCGTGCTCCCCGCGATCGCGCAGCGGGTGTGCATAAAAGTCGTGGTCATAGTGGACGTGCGGAGCGGAAGTCCACATGAAGTCGTGGCGGCCGATAACTTCACCCATCGAGTGCAAGTGGCTGCGCTCCTGCAGGTTCAGCATCTGACCGCCGACCAGCATCGGGGACTTCGCGAACCGGCCAACAGCGACCGCACGCAGAATGGAATCCGGTTCGATGGCGATGTCGTCATCCATGTAGAGAATGAAAGGGCTATCGGTCGCACGCTTCGAATCCGAATCCGGACCGCCCAGGGCCTCGTACATAATGCGGGAGTACCCGCCGGAACCACCGAGATTTCCCTGCGGGAAAATACGCAGGCGGTCACCAAAGTGCTCGGCGACAGCATCAAAGCCCGGCTCGTCTGCCGGGTGCTTGGTGCCCTGGTCAGGCATCAAAACAGCATCGATGATGGCATCGACCTCAGGATCCGAGGACAGCGCCTCAAGAGCAGCAACTGCGTCGGTCGGGCGATTGAACGTCGGGATACCGATAGTGACGCGCCCCTCCGGCGCCGGATGCTCCGTGCCGTCCGGGTACGTCTGGCTCGGCGCCTCGATATCGGAGTACCAACCTGCGGAGTGGATTACCACGTCCGTCTCACAGGTGAGGTCAAACCAAATCCAGCCGCCGTCTTCAAATTGCGTCAGCGGTACTGGGATTTCGCAGACGTGCACATCCTTGCCGTCCACCTTGGCTTCTGCACCTTCAGCCGCCGCACCCAGGTCACCGACAACTTCGCCGGTCACGGCGATGCGTGCACCGTCAATCTTCGAACGGTAAATGTCCACGCGCGCAGTACCGGATAACTCCAGGCGCAGGACAACATTGTCCAGATTCGTCCACCGGCGCCAGTAGCTGGCTGGAAAAGCATTGAAGTAGGTTTCAAAACTAACTTCATCACCCGCCGGAATGGTGGCTGACGTGCGCGAATGTGCTTGCACACGACCGGCATTAGTCTCCGGCTCAACCAAGTAGAGCGAGCGGACATCACGGGGCTCACCCAACTTTGGCAGCAAAATCCGCTGCAGGCGTTCAACGGCAAGGCTTGACGACGTTGTCGGGGTATGTGTCCGCTTTTGTTCAGGCTGTGATGCCATGAGACGTATCAACCACTTTCCGAAAGGTCTACCGGGGGTGTTGCCGCCGATAAGTTACCGACGTTTCTATCTCATAGCATCCTAGTGCCCGTGGCGGATTGCCTCTTGTTGCCACGCTAGCGACGGCCCAGAATGTGGAAGCCCCTACGCGCTGCGGACTATCTGCTGCGCATAGGGGATTTTCGTTCAGGTTCTAGTTTTAAGCTCCGAGGAAACCTTCGATGCGGGCCTTGGAGTTCTGGAGGTTGCGATCCCAGGTTGGCCAATCGTGGATACCGGTCTGCTCGTATTCAAACGTGGCATCCAGACCGGAGGTACGAGCACGCAACTCAAACTCGCGGGTGGACAAGCGGGACAGCGACTCCAGCGCAACGCCGCCGGCCTTCGGGACGACCCGGTAGAGATTCTTCGGGTCACGAACCTCATCCGGAACACCATTTGCCGAGGTAATAACCAGATCCAGCCCCTTCATCTTCTCGACATTCAGGTACGGATCATTACGGACACGCTCCGCTGACATAGGCGCACCCCACATGTCGAAGGAGCTGTAGCCAGCCGACAGCTGAGCAGCCTCAATTGCAGTAGTCATACCCGGCGCAGTGGTGTGCAGGTAACCGGAGAAGGCAAGAGCCTGACCGAACTGGTCTCGGTGGTTGTATGCCAGCGACAGTGCAGCAGATGCACCCATGGACAGACCTGCAATGGAGTTACCAGTGCGAGAAATGCCGAACTCACGCTCAAGGTAAACCGGCAATTCCTGAGTCAGGAAAGTCTCCCACATGTTTACAAACGGACCGTGCACACTAACCGACGGACGCTTCCAGTCGGTGTAGAAGCTACCGCCGCCACCACCTGGAATAACCAGGTTGACGTTGGATCCTTCAAAAGTACGTGGGGCGTTACCGTGCTCCACCCAGTCAGAGGCATCAGCCGGGCTACGCAGACCATCTAGCAGGTAGAGAGCCTTGTTACCACCATTGGCAGAGGCCACAATCTGAACCGGAATATTACGGTCCATGGCCGGCGAATAAACCTGGCACTTCTGGGTGAAGTACTGGTACGAATCCCACTCACAACCCGGGCGCAGCGAGCCTCGGTCACCCGCCGCGCTCGCGGCCGGCGCCATGGTCAATGCAGACGCAGCCACAGCTACTACGGACGCAACGGCTGCAACCTTTCGGCGCCAACCACGGAAAGTAGAGGTGATTTTCACGTGTGCATTCTCCTCACAATGTGCGATTCCCCACGGCCGGTCGGAACTATCAGGCGTGTTTCCGCTTCAGGGAATTACCTTAAGAAACAGTAAATCTTCGACAAACCTACCCGCATTCACTGTTGTTTTCCAGCAGAACACGTCGAGACCCCACTTTTCGGCGGGTTCTGGTATCCGCATTTTTACTGCGCAAGCCCCCGCAGCTCGCGCGACTCCCGCGCCCCGCGCCAGGTAATAATCGCGCCAGCCGCCGCGATTAGCACGATGCCCAGCGCCATGGACCAAGTCACTCGGTCACCGGAAAACGCCCAGCCCAGGATTGCACCGATGACCGGGTCCAGTGCAAAGAGCGTGCCGACGACCGCCGCTGAGACAATCCCCGCAGCGATGGTGTCCATCACGTAGGGAATAACAGCGCCAATAAACCCGGAAATAACGATGGTGGCCCACATCGAACCGTCGACAAGCGGTGCAGCGGAAACAGAAAATGGCGCGAGCACGATTGCTGCGACGACCACTGACAGCGCCAGGTCGGGCATGCCGCCGCCCTCGGTGCTGCCCATTCGGGCGGAGAAGAGCGTGTAAGCGCCGAAGAAGATTGCACCGATTGCGGCGTAACCAATGCCGATAATGTCAAGGTCATTGGAGGGCTGGGCAATCAGGGTAACGCCGATGAAAGCGACGATGGCCCATAGGCGGGAGCGCCACATTTTCAGCCCCAAGAAGGACACGACGCAGGGGCCGAGGAAGTCGATGGTGACGGCGACGCCCTGCGGGAGGCGGGCGATAGCTGCGTACACCATCATGCTCATCATGCCCATGGCGATGCCGTAGACCACGATGTTAATGGCGCGGGCGCGGGTCATCCCGGACAGCTTTGGCCGGAACAGAACCACCATGATGATGGCGGCGGCGGTCATGCGCAGGCCCGATATGCCCGGCGCGCCGACCGTGGAAAGCATGCCAGTGACCAGCACGGCCGCGGCCTGGGTGCCAAGAGAACCGATAAGAACCAGAATTACGGGAGCCACTGGCAGGGTGAGAAACTTGTTCACACGCTGCAGCAATGGCCCCTGCTGGGGAACTTCGGTTTGACTTTTCTCACGCGACACTCGCGCAATACTAGCGCGGGAGCCGGAAGCGGCAAATTAGTGCCCGCGCTCCTGCTCGATTGCTTCGCCGTCGTTGAAGAACGGCGCAATCTTGTTGTCGAACATCGACAGTGCAGAACCGATTGCCATGTGCATGTCCAGGTACTGGTAGGTGCCCAGACGACCACCGAAGAGAACCTTGTTCTCCTGTGCTTCTGCGGCGGCGAGCTTGCGGTATGCCTCCAGCATCTCGCGGTCTTCCGGGGTGTTGATCGGGTAGTAGACCTCGTCGCCATCGTCGGCGAAGCGGGAGTATTCCTTAACAATTACCGTCTTGTCCTTGACGTAATCGCGCTCCGGGTGGAAGTGGCGGAACTCGTGGATACGGGTGTACGGCACATCCGCGTCGTTGTAGTTCATCACTGGAGTGCCCTGGAAGTCGCCGGTGTTGACAACCTCCATCTCGAAGTCCAGCGTGCGCCAACCCAGCTTGCCCTCGGCGTAGTCGAAGTAGCGGTCCAGCGGGCCGGTGTAGACGACCGGGGCGTCCGGGGATACAGCGCGCAGTTCGTCGCGCACCTCGAACCAGTCGGCGTCAACAACAACGTCAATCTTGTCGGAGGTCACCATGTTTTCCAGCCAGGCGGTGTAGCCGTCGACAGGCAGGCCTTCGTAGGTGTCGTTGAAGTAGCGGTTATTAAAGGTGTAGCGAACGGGCAGGCGGGTGATGTTGCCGGCCGGCAGGTTCTTCGGATCGGTCTGCCACTGCTTGGCTGTGTAGTGCTTGACAAAAGCCTCGTACAGCGGACGGCCGATCAGGGAGATTGCCTTTTCCTCAAGGTTCTTCGCGTCACGTGGATCCAGGCCATCGGTCTGGTCCTTAATCAGCTGGCGAGCCTCGTCCGGGCTGTAGTACTTGCCGAAGAACTGGTTGATCAGCCCCAGCCCCATCGGGAACTGGTATGCGGTGCCCTTGTACATAGCGAACACGCGGTGCTGGTAGTCGGTGAAGTCAGTGAACTGGTTGACGTAGTCCCACACCCTCTTATTAGAGGTATGGAACAGGTGCGCACCGTACTTGTGCACCTCGATGCCAGTCTCCGGCTCTGCCTCCGAGTAGGCGTTGCCGCCGATGTGGTTGCGGCGTTCGACAACGAGCACGCGCTTACCCAGCTCAGTGGCGGTCCGCTCAGCAACGGTCAAACCGAAGAAACCCGAGCCGACCACGATGAGGTCGTAGGTGTTGTCCTTGATGTCCTGTAGGGACTTCGGAGCAAATTCATTGGCAGTGGTGTTCTTTTCGCTACTCACGCCTTAAAACCTATTGCATTTCCATCCGGTTTGCGGGTGTACACGCGGGCTTTACGACGTCCACGTGAGCCCAGCCCAACGTTCGTTTGGTCACATTATTTGATAATTTTCCCAAAATTAACGAGGAAACACAGATGTCTCACTAGATTTTTTTAGTCACACTGGTAACATCCTCCTCAGAATTTTCTGTTGCTTTGCAACTTTCCTTCCCTTCGACCCCGGGTAGACCTCGGGTCGATAACCCTGTACCCCATTTTTTTGGAGCTTTTACCGTGCCAACTCGCCGTCGCATCAATGCCCCGTCGATGGGCCGTCGCACCTTCCTCTATGGACTGGCAGCTACTACTGCCGCAGCTCCACTAGCAACATGGGGTATTCGCCAGGCCCCTACCCTGGTTGAAAGCCCAGGCGTAGGCCCCATCGCAGCCAAGATCTCGACATCGCCGCTGGTTGACGCTGTCACAATGATGATTGACGACGCAGCCGTCGGCACGCATGCCATTACCGATGCCCTGCACCCGCTTCGCGGATTCGTAAAGGACATCACCCGCGACGAACCGTTCTCCCAGTTCGCACTCACCTGGCCGGGCGATGACAATCTGCAGCTCTACGTTCGCGCCGAGCGCGAAGACGGCAGCTTTGGCCCGTGGTTCCACGCTGATTCACACGGTCCGATGAATAACTCCGGGCAGTCCGGCACCGAGCTGCTGTTCGTTGAGCCCACCCGTCGCGTGCAGGTGTCGACTGTCGGCCTGAACCTCCTCGAAGGCCTGGATCCCCGCAACATCATTGGTATCGACAACATTGACCCCGCCACTATCGGCGATTCCCTGCAGGACCTCGTCAGCGCTACGGCCGCGTTGTCCCTCAACGCCGTCCAGGCAGTTTTCATCGACGGCGTAGAGCAGGCCGGCGAGGTTATTCAGCCAGTTGCATACGAGTCGTCGATTTCCGGTGCGCCAAATGTAATCAGCCGTGCAGCGTGGGGCGCAGATGAGTCCATCCGCAGCGGTTCGAGCTCCTACAGCACTTTCAAGGGCGCGTGCATCCACCACACCGCGGGTTCCAATAACTACTCAGAGTCCCAGGGGCCAGCCATTGTCCGTGGCATTTATGCTTACCACGCAAATACGCTGGGCTGGGGCGATATTGGCTACAACGCGTTGGTCGATAAGTACGGCAACATCTACGAGGGCCGCTACGGCGGCCTGGACAAGAACATCGAGGGCGCACACGCAGGTGGCTTCAACAACGGCACCTTCGGTATCTCGGTGATGGGCAATCACGACCAGCTGGAGATTCCGGATGCGGCCGTCACCGCACTCGGCGAGATGGTCGGCTGGCGCATGAAGGTCGGCGGCGTCGATCCGATGTCCACCGCCGCACTGACCAGCGCCGGCTACTCGAAGGCACGCTACAGCTCCGGCCAGACCGTGAACCTCCCGGCCATCTTCGGTCACCGCGACACCGGCTACACCTCCTGCCCGGGCAACTTCGGCTACCAGCAGATGGATGCCATCCGCGCTGCAGCCAAAGCCAAGTTTGATGGTGCCGGTGGAGCGGATATCGCCGGCCGCTCGACGGATCCGAACAACCAGGACGGAGAGGCCGCCAGCATTCCGCCGATTCCGGGCACCGGCGAGTCGGGCGACAACGGCGGTTCCCTCGGAAACGTGGAAACGCCCACGCCAGGCGAGGTTGTTGGTGAGTTTCTAACTGAATCCCTGCCAACCAACCCTGCCGAAGCTACGCAGGCCTGGTTCGCACCTCAGAACTAAGCCCCCGCTTATCTAATCCAGGCATAACCACATCACATTTGTGGTGTAACACCAGATTTTCGTAATCACCCAGGAGTTATTACCGTGTTTAGTCGCCGCCGCATCAATCGCCGCGCAGGTGCCAAGCAATCCTTGGTACTCGCTGCCGTGGCGACCCTTGCCCTGACACCCGTTGCCGTTGTCGGCGCAGGTGCCGCTTATGACCTCATTGAGGAAAACGGCGCCGGCCCCATCGACCCGGTTGTCCAGAGCAAGTCGCTTGCAGACAGCGTCTCCGTTCTCGTCGAAGATGCAGCAATCGCAACGCAGTCGCTTGCCGACGAAGCTCATCCCAACCGCGGTGTCGTCAAGGAAATTACCTCCGATACTGAGTTTTCCCAGTTTGCGCTGACGTGGGCCGGTGACCCTGATATCGCCAGCTTCGTCCGCGCCGAGCGAGCAGACGGCTCCTGGTCCGACTGGTTCAGCGTTGACCCGGACTACCCCGCTGAAGGCAATGGCAACGGTCTGAACGGAACGGAGCTCATCTACATCGAGCCAACCAAACGCGTTCAGGTTTCCACCCACGGACTTAACATCTTCGGTCCGGGTTCCGGCGTGGATCTGAAGGACATCAAGGGCGCTGAGAAGCTGGATTTGTCCAAGCTCAACCTCGACGAGATTAATGCCGAGGGCGCGAAGAAGGCCGTGGAGGATGCAAAGGATTCCGCTACGGATGCGGCCAAGGATGTCGCCGAGGCCGCATCCGACTACCAGCAGACTCCGGATGCAGCTCCTGGGGACGCACTCGATGACCCGACTGCTCCGAACGCTAACGACGCTGCAAATCTGGACTCGCCGAATCTCCCAGTGAAGTGGACGGACATCGAGCCGGTCGCCGATGAACTGCCAATCGACCAGGTCGACGCAGTGCTAATCGACGGCCAGGCTGCTGCATCCGGCATCGACCCAATTGTGGATGCCAAGAATGTCACGGGCATGCCGAAGGTCATTACCCGTGCCGGCTGGGGCGCCAACGAAAATAACCGCTGTAAGGGCGCGGACTACGACAGCAAGCTTGTCGGCGCCACCGTGCACCACACCGCTGGTTCAAACAACTACACCGAGAGCCAGTCCGCTGGTATCGTCCGCGGCATTTACCAGTACCACGCACAGACTCTGGGCTGGTGCGACATCGGATACAACGCCCTTGTCGACAAGTACGGCAACATCTACGAGGGCCGCTACGGTGGGCTAGATAAGAATGTCCAGGGCGCACACGCAGGTGGCTTCAACACCGGTACTTTCGGCATCTCCATGATGGGTAACTACTCTTCGGTTGCTCCCAGTGAGGCTGCACTGAACTCGGTGGGCAATATGATTGGTTGGCGCCTGAAGGTCGCCGGTGTCAAGCCGACCGGCCAGATCCAGATGACTTCGGGTGGCACCAGCTACTCCAAGTATGGATACGGTAAGCAGGTCACTCTGCCGACAATCTTCGCGCACCGCGACGTTGGTAACACCACCTGCCCAGGTGATGCTGGCTACGCCCAGATGAGCAAGATCCGCTCGATTGCCGAGAAGAAGTACAACACACTCACCAGCGGAAAGATTGATAATGAGGGGCCTGACGGCTTGATTGATCTCCTCGTTCCGCAGGATGAAAAGGACGATAAGACCACCGAGGACACAGACTCGCAGTCGAGCACGTCGACCTCGACCACTTCGACCACCTCGGCATCCACGGGTACGTCCACGACCTCGTCCTCCGAGAAGTCCTCGAGCGCATCGAGCACCACTTCTTCGACAACGTCGAGCTCCGACTCGACCACCTCGGGTACTTCGAATACCTCGGAGCCAACCGACGCCACGAACACCAGTGACACTGCTACGGCTGACTCCTCCGCACCGTCGGCAAGCGAGCAGAGCAACTCCTCCTCGCCGAGCGCATCCGACGAGCAGCAGAAGGCACAGGCTCTGGAGACAGTCTCGGGTGCACGTTCGATGCTGGCCTCGGCGCTGGGCATGCTCGGCGCACCGGGGCTCGGACAGACCGCCGATGCGATTCTGGGTGCAGTTGGACGCTCCATTGAAAACGGCCCGTCGATCGCTGACCTGCCGGTACTGATTGACAAGATCATCACTATCAATGAGCAGAACGACCTGGCTGCCGAATGGCGCCAAGTTTCCGAGGAAATGGGCTCCGTTCTCGGTTACGCAATGTCCGGCATCCAGAGCGGTTCTACCGTAGCGAACAATGCTGGCCAGGCCGATGCCCTGCGCTACGTGAAGTTCTCCAACGGCGTAATCACCGACTCCGACACCACCGGCGCGCACGCTATCTGGGGCAAGATTGCTGATGAGTGGGCCCGCCAGGGCTTCGAGGTCGGCAAGCTGGGTGCCCCGACGAAGACCCAGGTGGTCGATGGAAACATCGAGCGCGCTGAGTTCCAGAACGGCTCAATCACCTTCGACCGCACCACCGGCGAAGTCAAGACCGAGCTGAAGTAAACGCTGTCGAGCGCTGGGGGAGCTAGCTGGCGCGGGAAAACCTCGAGGCTAGCTAGAACCAGCGCTCCAGCACACGAGCAACACCGTCATCATCATTGGTGGCGGTGATTTCGTCTGCAATCTCCTTGACGTTGTCAGCCGCATTGCCCATGGCCACACCCGTGCCCGCCCACGACAGCATCTCGATATCGTTCGGCATGTCACCGAAGCAGACCACATCCTTCGCGGTCGCTCCGACCAGTTCAGATACGTATTCCAACCCGGCGCGCTTAGTCACGCCCGGCGCGGACACCTCCAAAAGCCCGTCCGGCATGGAGTAGGTCACGTGGGCCAAGCTCGCGTCAATTGCGGGGGCGACCAGTTCATATAGCTGGGCACTGTTCACATCTGAGTTTCGCAGTAAGAGTTTCGTCGCGGGTTCTGACAACACGGCCTCTTCAGCAAGCTCACCGTGCTCATCCGATTCCCACGCATGATCATAGGACGGTGCCACCACAAAAAGCTCATCGATGGCGTCATTCGCCGATGTCCCAGCGCGCTCTGCCGCAATGCCGATTCCACCGATGGATCGCGTCGCTTCGCGCGCATGCTTAACGACGTATCGCAGCGTCTCTGGCTTCAGTGTGTTGGCGGCAACTACTTCATCACGGCCGGAGTCGTAAATCACGGCGCCATTGGCGCACACGCACAACGGCTGAACCGGCAGCTGCTCGAGCACTGGCTGCAACCACCGGGCCGGCCTTCCCGTGGCCAGCACCAACGGGGTGCCGCGGCGTAGCATTCGCGTGACGGCCTGTCGCAGGCGGGGAGTTACCCGCTCCCGCGAGTCGATGAACGTCCCGTCAATATCCGAAGCTACGAGTAGTGGATGTAGTCTCTCGGTCACTTCGAACTACTTGCCGTCCTCACTGTTGTCATCTTCACCGTCATCGCAAAACCGGTCGTGCAACAACTGCAGCGTTGTGGCTACTCCCCCATGCTCGACAGTGTCAATTACCCAGTCCGCGTTCTTCAGCAAGGCCCAGTCCGCATCGGCCATAACTACCGGCATGCCGACACGCTGTGTAGCTTCCTCAAAGTTCGAGCGACCGGCGAAAAGAATCGCGGTTTCTTCCTTGCGAGCCTGCTTGCGCAGCGTGCTAACCACCGCATTTGTGACGTCCAGCTTGCTGGCGCCCTCCGGAAGTTCCACGACCTGCAGGTCAACCGATTCCAAAGCCGATAGATTCGGCTTATCTCCCGACTCGTGCAGAACAACGATTGTGGCTCCGACATCACCGAGCTGCTGCAAGGCCTTGATAGTTTCTTCGCTAATTGTGCCCGCGTCGTCGGCAAGCGATGCGGGGTAATCGAAGATAAACGTCTCCGGCTGAGCGGCGATGAGCCTGTTCAAGCGCTGTGGAAGCTTGTCGCGAATCATCATCGACTGGCCGATAAGACGGTAAACGGTCTGCTGCGTCTGTTCAACACCAGAGGCGGAGGCCTTCTCGAGCTGCACGTACGCTTCGCGGAACGTCACACGCATCGAATCCGTGGCAGTACGCACGGACTCCTTGCTCTCCTTGGCGCCGGCGACGACATCATCAGCCATCTGTTCCACAGACTGACGGAACTGCGCCAACAGCGCGGTCGTCTGTTCCCTTCGACGAGCAGACTCCGCGCTCATCGTGTGCGAGGCATCGAGGAACTGCTGCCTGGTCTGATCGCCGAACTCACGCGCACTATCGCCGAATTCACGCGCCGACTCGGCTAGCTTTTCCTTGAATGCGGCCAGGTCACCGCGCAAATGACGGATACGCTGACGCTCTTCTTCGACTTTCAGGTCCTCTGCCTGGGCCTCTTCGAAAGTCGGTGCGCCGCCGCCAAGGCGAGCCGGTACCCAGTAGGCGCCCTTCGGCAGCGGACCTTCTTCAGCTGCGTACTCGTCCCAGAGCTGACGGACACCCTGATCCATGATTTCGTGTAGCTTTTCGGTGGCCTCTGCCGGATCGCCCTCCGGGGTCCACGGCGGCAAAACCGTAATATGAATCGGAGTATTACTGCGACCGAGATGCTTGGGGTGCCCCTTCGTCCACACGCGCTGGGATCCCACAATCAGCACTGGGATGATGGGCTTGCCGGTGCGCTGCGCCATACGCACCGCACCCGACTTCAGATTCTTGACTTCAAAGCTGCGCGAGATAGTCGACTCCGGGAAGATGCCTACCAACTCGTCGTTTTCCAGCTTTGCGCAGGCCTCTTCGAAAGACTTGGAGCCGTCGGTGCGGTCGACCGGAATGTGCTTACAAGCACGCATGATTGGGCCTGCAATCGAATGGTCGAAAACTTCCTTCTTCGCCATAAAACGGACAAAACGACGATGCTTGCGGAATGGAAGACCGACATAGGTGAAGTCCATGTATCCGGTGTGGTTAGTAACGAGAACGGCGCCAGAGTCTTTCGGCACGTTTTCCCAGCCCTTAACGGTGAACTTCAAACCTTGGGCAAAGAAGACGGTGCGCGCCAATCCGATAATCGTTAAGTACACAGGATCCTTGAACATGGCCTTTACTCTACAATCTTTCGCACCCCTTAGCGGGGCGATATGTACTGGTATCTGAGACCCATGAATAAATGTCGTTACAGGCCCAGATCTATGTGTAAAAACCAGGTACATCCCCCTTGCGCGTACTGCGCACCTGTCATACAGTCCCGGTACACCCCATAGTCGCTTTTACCACCCCCGTTATGGGGTGCGCTCCGCTGGTGGGCATTCATTCCAAAAGTAGTAAACCTCTATTAACATACCTATCTACCTGCGGAAAACCAGACAACATTTTGGGGCGGGTTTTCTTGGCTTTTTGACCCATTGTTTATATCTACGTAACCGTAAGTTACCGCTTACAAGTAAGCCGATTTTTGGTACCCTGAGCCGTGAGCCGAGAAATTCTCTTCGACGAAAAATCAACGCCCCCACCGGGAAGGATTGGAAAATGTCGTCCTCTTCATCTCTCGCCCCATCTGCAGTTCTAAATAAGGAACAGCATGAAAAGACCTGGGAGAAATTCGGTACCGAGCAATACGACGTCGTCATTATCGGCGGCGGTTCTGTAGGCGCTGGCGCTGCACTCGATGCCGCAACCCGTGGTTTGAAGACTGCGGTCATTGAAACTCGTGACTTCGCAGGCGGTACCTCCAGCCGCTCCTCCAAGATGTTCCACGGCGGTCTGCGCTACCTGCAGATGTTGGACTTCCGCCTGGTAGCTGAATCCCTGCGCGAGCGCGAACTGTCCATGTCGCACCTAGCACCGCACCTGGTTAAGCCACTGCGCTTCGTCTTCCCGCTGACCCACCGCGTGTGGGAGCGCCCGTTCATGGCATCGGGCTTCTTCCTTTACGACGTCATGGGTGGCGCCAAGCAGGTTCCGATGCAGAAGCACTACTCCCGCAAGGGCACCCTGAAGCAGGCTCCGGGCCTGAAGGAAGATGCCGTGGTCGGCGGCGTTCGCTACTACGACACCCTGGTTGACGATGCCCGTCACACCATGACTGTCCTGCGCACCGCTGCTCACTTCGGCGCTGACGTCCGCACCTCCACTCAGGTTGTCGACTTCGTGAAGGAAGGCGAGCGCATCGTCGGCGCGAAGCTCCTTGACACCGACACCGGCGCCACCACCACCATCCGCGGCAGCGTTTTCGTCAATGCCACCGGTATTTGGTCCGATGAGATTGAGAAGCTGGCTGGCGTCACGGGCAAGTTCCGCGTCCACACCTCCAAGGGTGTCCACATTGTTATTCCGAAGTCCGCTCTTGAGGGCTCGGTGGCAATGACCTTCGTGACCGAGAAGTCCGTCCTGTTCGTTATCCCGTGGGGTGAATACTGGATTATCGGTACCACCGACACCGACTGGACCATGAATTTGGCCAACCCGGCAGCTACCCGCGCTGACATCGACTACATCCTCGATCACGTCAACGCCAAGGTTCGCCGTCCAATTACTTACGACGACATCGTCGGTGTCTACTCGGGTCTGCGGCCACTGGTGGAAGGCGACTCCGACTCCACCACCAACCTCTCCCGCAACCACGCTGTTGCCCACGTTGCCCCGGGCATGGTTTCCGTCGCAGGCGGTAAGTACACCACCTACCGCGTCATCGGTGCTGACACCATCGACGCTGCAGTCCAGGACGTCCCCCGCAAGGTACCGGAGTCCGTCACTGCAGATGTCCCGCTGCTCGGCGCTGACGGCTACCACGCACTGAACAACCAGAAGCCAGCCCTGGCCAAGCAGTTCGGTATCACCGAGAAGCAGGTCGAGCACCTGCTCAACCGTTACGGCTCCCTCATCTACGAGGTTCTGGCTCCGACAGCCGAGGACAAGTCCCTGCTCGAGCCGCTGGAGGCTGCTGAGCAGTACATGCGCGCTGAGGTTCTCTACGCCGTGACTCACGAAGGCGCAATGCACCTCGACGACATCCTGGAGCGCCGCCTGCGTGTCTCCATGGAGTACGCACACCGCGGTGTCGACAGCGCCCGGGCCACCGCTGAACTGGTTGCCCCAGCTCTGGGTTGGGACAAGGACACGATGGAGAAGGAGATTAAGGTCTTCATCGAGCGTGTCGAAGCAACTCTGGCAGCTGAACGTGAGCTGACTGACAAGGCCGCTAACGAGATTGCTGCTCATGCAGTGGAGACTCGCGCGGACGTCGATGTCAGCCTCGACCGCTAGTTTGCCCCTCCCCTCCCCCGGTGGCCGTACTAGTTAGTTCTTAGATGGCCACCAACGCTGTAGCCACAACGAAATAGCTTTCCCTCTTGGGAAAACGGCTTTGCACTTCAAGGGGCTAATGGGCTCGAAATAAAAGTGCCGGCGAAAAGAATCAGTTCTCGCCGGCATTTCTTATACCTAAAAGTTTACGTTGCACGATTCCTCGTGGCCTTTCCCGGTCACGACGCACAGAGAGTTTCACATCTCATGGAGACAATCACAGGATCCCAGGCCTTCCTCTGGGAGTTTTTCGGAACCGCCATTCTAATTCTGCTCGGTAACGGAGTCTGTGCCTCTATCAACCTCCGGACTACTCGCGCAGCAAACGCTGGCTGGATGGGCATCGCCTTCGGTTGGGGTATGGCAGTTTTCGCTGGCGCATCGATTGCCGACGTATCCGGTGGCCACTTGAACCCAGCGGTAACCGTTGCCCTAGCAATCAAGGGCAGCCTGGCCTGGAGCCTGGTCCCTTACTATGTCGCAGGTCAGCTGTTGGGCGCATTCGTAGGTGCAATCCTGGCATGGGCCGCTTTTAAGCAGCTGTTCGACGCCAATGGTGTCGACGAAAACGGCAACCCAACCAATGCGAATGCCGAAACTGGCGGCAACTTCTTCACCGCGCCGGTTCACCCAAATAACTTTTGGAATGCCGTCACCGAGTTCATCGCGACCTTCGTTCTGCTCGCATTCATCCTGTTCGGCCCAGCCGGCGGCGAACTTGGCCCGCTGACCTACTTCGGTGTCTCGTTCATCATTGTGTCGATTGGTCTTTCCCTTGGTTCCCCGACCGGATACGCCATCAACCCTGTTCGTGACCTCGGCCCGCGTTTGGCCTACGCTTTCGTGCTCCCGATTAAGGGCAAGGGCGATGCGAACTGGGCCTATGCATGGGTTCCGATTGTCGCACCGATGCTGGCAGCCGTGGCTGCAGGCGCTCTTGCCTTTGCCATCGGATAACGGGAATATGAGAGATATCGCACAATAAAATATCGCAAGCCTGAACACTCACATTTACACACAATTTCGCTAGGAGTATCCCCCATGACGCACAGCAAATACGTCCTCGCCATTGACCAGGGAACTACTTCCACCCGCTGCATCATCTTCAACCATGACGCAGAAATCGTCACTGTTGCACAGATGGAACACAAGCAGATTTTCCCGGAAGAGGGCTGGGTCGAGCACGACGCTCAGGAGATTTGGACCAACACTCGTCGAGTAGTCAGCGAAGCTCTCGCCGATGTCGACATTGCTTCCCAGGATATTGATGCCATCGGTATCACCAACCAGCGTGAAACCACTGTCGTCTGGGACAAGAACACTGGTGAACCGGTCTACAATGCCATCGTCTGGCAGGACACCCGCACGAATGAGATCTGCAAGGAACTCATGGGGGATGAAGGCGCTGACCGCTGGCGTGAGACCACGGGCCTACGTATCAACTCCTACCCAGCTGGCCCGAAGGTGCGCTGGATTCTCGACAACGTCGAGGGAGCTCGCGAAAAGGCTGAGGCTGGCGATCTACTCTTCGGCACCATCGATACTTGGCTGCTGTGGAATCTCACCGGTGGTGCAGAGGGCGACAACGGCGAAGACGCAGTTCACGCAACCGACGTCACCAACGCCTCCCGTACTCTCCTGATGGACCTCAAGACCCTCGAGTGGGATGAGGACATTTGCCGTGAAATTGGCATTCCGATGTCGATGCTGCCTGACATCCGACCGTCGGTAGGCGACTTCGGCCGTATCCGCGCCCGCGGTTCTCTTGCGGAGCGACCGATTACTGGCATCCTCGGCGACCAGCAGGCCGCCATGTTCGGCCAGGGCTGCTTCGGCGAGGGCGACACCAAGAACACCTACGGCACTGGGCTGTTCATGCTAATGAATACTGGTGAGAAGCCGAAGTGGTCTGACCACGGACTCATCTCCACCGTCTGCTACCAGGTCGAGGGAGAGAAGCCGGTCTACGCGCTCGAGGGCTCCGTCTCCATGGGCGGCGCACTTGTTCAGTGGCTGCGTGACGAGCTGCAGATGATTCCGAATGCGGCATCCATTGAGAACAAGGCAAAGAGCGTCAAGGATAACGGCGGCGTGTACATCGTGCCGGCCTTCTCCGGTCTTTTTGCTCCTCGTTGGCAGCCGGACGCTCGTGGCGTCATCGTCGGTTTGACCCGTTTCGTCAACCGAAACCACATTGCCCGTGCTGTGCTGGAGGCTGCTGCGTACCAGACCCGCGAGGTCCTCGACGCCATGGTCGCAGAATCCGACACGGACATCACAACGCTGAGCGTTGATGGTGGCATGACCATGAACGAGTTCCTCATGCAGTTCCAGTCCGACATCCTGAATGTCGCTGTCACACGCCCGAACAACATTGAAACCACGGCCCTTGGTGCGGCATACGCTGCGGGCCTTGGCATTGGCTTCTGGTCGAACCTGGATGAGGTCAAGGCTCACATCACGATTGACAAGAAGTGGCGTCCGAAGATGGAGGCCGAAGAGCGCGATCGCCTGTTCCACCAGTGGAACCGTGCCGTTGAGCGCACCTATGGTTGGGTCGAGGATACGGATGCTGAGGAGGCACCGAAGCCTGAATAAGTCCTCGTAAGAGCCGAAAAATAGCCCGGAAAACCTATTCGGTTTTCCGGGCTATTTTTATTATAAATTCAGGGCTTGTTTGTTATAATAAAATTATTATAACTATCATCCACTCCTCGATTGAAAACAGAAAAGAGCAATCATGCGTCGCGCATCAATTTTCACTGCGAGTGTGACCACCGCCCTGACTTTGGCCCTGGCCACCCCGGCAGCATCAGCAGCCCCAACGGACTTCATCAAGAACCCGCTAGAACCAACTCCCGACCCGCAGTCCACTGCAATGGTCGAGCTGCCCACCACCCCGGCACCAACCACTACGGTTGACGGACGCCACGTTACGGTCACCGACGGCTACATGACCTCACAGGATGGCAAGGGCACCCAGATTTACTGGAAGTCCAACACCATCCCGAATGCCAAAGCCACTGTCGTCGTCGTGCATGGCGCTGCAGAACACCTGGGTCGCTACGAGTGGGTAACCGGCAAGCTGCTGAACGCCGGCTACAACGTTTACCGCATTGACCACCGTGGGCACGGCCACTCGGGCCAGGTCGAAGGAACCCCAGTTGCCCGTGGTCATATTGATGATTTCCACTCGCTTGTCGATGACCTGCACATGCTCGTCGAAAAGGCCAAGGCGGAGAACCCGAGCACGAAGACCTTCCTGCTCGGCCACTCCATGGGCGGCCTTGCCGTGGACTTCCACGGCATCAAGTACCCGGGCAGTGTCGATGGCATTGTCGCCAACGGTGGTGGCGCTCTTTTCAACCCCTACGGTGGCACGGACGAGGGCGAAACCATCACCCCAGAGGCCATGACCGATGTCCAGCGCGAGGCGCAGCCGACGATTTACCAGCGCCTGCCATTCCAGGACATGACCACATTCAACACTCGCATGCTCAAGGAAGTGCCGAACCGCACCGAGATGCGCGTGCCATCACTACCCGGCAGCGACTTGATTCAGCTTGGCAACCCGCTGGGTTCTAAGACCTCTTCTTCGCAGGCAGTGCGTGATGAGTACGAAACTGATCCGTACAACAACTCCAAGCTCTCGCTCGGCATGGCTCAGCAGATGGCTTTTGCCGCCACCTACAACGGCACCAACTCCGTCGACTTTGTTGAGCCGACCCTGGTCATGATGGGCGGCCAGGATGAGATTGTGCCGCCGTTCTTCTCGCACGACTGGTACAACGGCATCTCGTCCACCGACAAGCAGCTGATCGAGTTCGAAGGCCAGTTCCACGAGACCTTCAACGAGCCGGCACAGCACGAGGCCATTGCGACGGCTATTGCCTGGCTTGATGCGCGTATCTAATTGAACGCTAAAAAAAGAACCGAGCCACTCCCTAGTAGTTACGAGTTCTTCATAGAGCTAACCCGGTGGAATGAGGGGCGATTGTCTTCTGGCAATTGCCCCTCATTTTCTTTGCCCTGCCCTCTCCGCGCCGTATAAAGCATGCAGTACTTGGCAATACAAACTACTGTGCGTATAGTTGGTATTACAAGGTACTAGGTATGAAAAGCATTCTGCCCGGGCAGATTCCTCCATACCGCCGGAAAGAAAGCACAACGCTATGCCCAAACGTCCACAAACACAACTGAAGAAAGGGGTACTTGAGCTCGCCATTCTCAAGCTGATTTCTCGCGAAGAGCTCTATGGCGCGGCACTCGTCGCAAAGCTCAACGTCTACCCCCACCTCAGCGCGCCTGCGGGAACCGTCTACCCCCTGCTCTCGCGGCTGACCGCCAACGGCTTGATCAGCAATCGCTGGGAGGAATCCCCCAAGGGACCGCCTCGCAAGTACTACTCACTGACAGCCAAAGGAAAACAAACACTCACGCAACTACATCAGGACTTCATCGATCTATCCGCCGACATGACCGCACTATTTTCCGAGGAGCCCCAATGAACACCTACCTCACTGCCATTGACCACAAACTGCGCGAAATCGGCATATCGCATGCACAACGCAAGGCGATCATCGCCGAGCAGGAGAGTCTTCTGCAAGAGCTTAACGACGTCCACGCGGACCTGGCCGAAGAGCTGGGAACGGCAACCGACTACGCAAATTGCGTAGCCGAACAAGTTGGTGAACCAAGCACCTTGCGCAGGTACCTCTCCAACCCGCTTCGGGTATTTACCAAAAGCGGGCGCGCTTCCCTGTGGAACATGGATGACCCGCGGATCCTCCAGCCTCACCTGTTGGGTTTTGGCTGGTCTATCAACTGGGCCGCAGTAGCGACCAAGCTGGGGATTGTCCGACCGGACGATATTGACGGTGAGGTTATCTCTGAAATTCCAGCTCGCACACTGCAGGCGACCGCTCTTCTCCCCGCGGCCGTGACGGTTGCGCACGGAGTCGCACTGGCTATGTCCTGGAAGCAGTTGCCTGCAGAAGTCCACACCAAATGGAAGCTAAACGGCGAGGCAGTTCAGAAGACAGCACCGAAGGAAACTCTGCTTCTTCCCTTCGTGGTTTCTACGGTCGGAGCTGGATTTTCAGCTGCTTCGCTGCTCAAGGCAGATGACCGCGAAGATACTCTGCGTGTTGCGTCCCTAGGCGCGCTCGCAAGCACAATTGCACCATCTCAGCTGATCGGAGTCCTCACGGAAGAAAACTCCAAGACCAATCCGGCATTAGTCCAAGCAGGTGTTGCCCTGGCATCGGTCGCAGCTTCGGCCGCATGCCTTGCCCTACCTCTCTTCGCTGGGCTGAAGGCTACGTGGAAGAAAGCTGGGGTGGCTTAGATCATGTCGATGTAATTCGGGCAGGTCAAAGCGTTACTCCGCAGCCCGTCAACACCGGCCTGCTCGCTATTGCAACCGAAGTACTTCACAGCTAGGAGCTATAGGCCAGCAGCTCCTACATAATCGGCGCAATCGCCATCAATTCCGAAGTATATGCCGGAATAATCGCAAGACCGCCGGAAAACCAATACCCCAGCTTGCCCATTTCTAATGGTGCGCCCAAACCAATCTCAATCGAGGAAAAATCATTAGTTTCCCGTGGTTTTCCTCGAACAAGCGCACAATAGACAATTGCCACGGCCGCCCACAGCATGGAATACATGGGGCTCATCGGCATTCCTGGAAGGAATTGCGCGGCCATTCCAAGTAAGGTCACAACGCTCAAGATTGCCACTCGCCACGGCAGCTGACCAGGTACTTCGAGCCTAGTCGCCCGCCATACTGCAGAGGCAAGCACCGCCCAGCAGAGTAGTACAAGTGTGCGCCCACCATTTCCAATCAGCGGGACAACCGAAAACTCCGCCAATGCAACCGCAACAAATAGCAGTGGAATATATCCACGGCGCACCAGCCTGCGCAGCATCAACACCGGCAAGGAAGTGCGCACAAACGGCCGTTCCTTGATCTTCGCATTCCGCAGCCAGGAAGCAGCGTAAATATTCGATGCCAACTCCGCATTAAAGAACATGAAGGTCACACGAGTCATTGATTGTGTCACACCATTAGAAAGCACCGTCGCTAAACGACGTGGTCGTGCAACCCCAAGGACATATCGGAAAACCCCGCCAATGCCGAACCCAAATACGGTGCACACCAGCACCTGGAGCCAGCCATCGCGGTCAATGCCGGGAAATCGACGTGCGGGGCGATACTCCCATTCCCAGCGGTCGCGGTCAACGGACCTCAGCGGAGCCATTCGTTCCGCAAGGATAGCCAGCAATAAAACAATGCCGATGATTCCCGCTATTTGGTAGGCGCTCGGCAGATCCATCGTAAAGCCTGCGAAACTCACAACCGGATCTCCCTGTCTGCATCCTCAATGACGCGTGGCGAATGCGATGCCACAATCACCGTGGCCCCAGACTGCGCCATGTGACGAAGCTGCGTGCACAGCAGCTGAGTCCAATCCCTATCGAGGTGGCGCTCGGGCTCATCCAACACCACAATCGGAGCCGCGACCGCCAATTGAATTCCCAAGTTTGCCCGCTGCTTCTGACCACTCGAAAGCCGACTGGGCAACGTGTTGGGCAGCTCGGTGACATCCCAAGGCTCCAACCGACTCAGCAGCGTATCCATGTCCACACCTGCGCGCAGTGAAACCAGGCTAATGTGCTCGCCAAGCGTGAGGTCCGGTAGAAATGCTGGATCAGAAATGCTGGTCACGCAGCCAGCGCCTTGCGGGCTTGACGGATCAACGAAAGTTTCTTCGCCCTCGCAAGCAACTCGCACAGTACCTTCGATTGGCTCTATCTCACCAGCAATGGTGCTGATCAACGTGGTTTTTCCAGCGCCATTTGGGCCGGTGATACTGACGAATTCCCCCGCACCGACTTTCGCAGTGATTTCACCAAGAATGCTGTTGTGGCCAAACTTGCAATCAACTTCGAGAGAAATTTTTCCTGGTTCAATCATGCTGCTGTTATCCGCCCTCTTTTTTTACCGGCTTTTTACCAGCTTCGTGACAAATTATTGGCTCAATCCCCCACCTACTTTGTAGCGCAGCCACCCCAGCTGCGTCTTGGGAGTTGAAAATTGGCCCAGCCCACGCGAACCCAGCGAGCCCACACGAACCCAGCGAGCCCACGCGAACCCGCACGAGCCAGAAAGTGACTACCTTTATGTCAGTTTCAAGCAGATAATTGGCACAAAACTGACATAAACTTAGGCACTTTCTCTGCAGAACGAGCCCGACCCCATGCCGGCCCCGAAAACCTACTTAACCGGCTCGAGAACTTCCTTGCCCATCATGAACGGGCGCAGCGCCTCCGGAATCACCACAGAACCATCGGCCTGCTGGTGGTTTTCCAGAATGGCGACCAGCCAACGCGTCGTGGCCAGCGTGCCATTTAGGGTGGCGCAGTACTGAGACTTGCCATCGGCATCGCGGTAGCGGGTCTTCAAACGACGAGCCTGGAAAGTCGTGCAGTTCGAAGTCGAGGTCAACTCGCGGTAGGTGTTCTGCGTCGGCACCCATGCCTCGGTATCGAACTTGCGGGCAGCCGATGCACCCAGGTCACCACCAGCAACATCGATGATGCGGTACGGAACATCGACCGCGGCCAGCATCTCGCGCTCCATGTTCAGCAGCTTCTGGTGCTCTGCCTCCGCCTGCTCCGGCGGACAGTAGGAGAACATCTCCAGCTTGTCGAACTGGTGTACGCGCAGGATACCGCGGGTGTCCTTGCCGTAAGAGCCCGCTTCACGACGGAAACAGGAAGACCAACCAGCGTAGCGACGCGGCCCCTCCGACAGGTCAATAATCTCGTTGGAGTGGTAGCCGGCCAGAGCGACTTCCGAGGTACCGACCAGGTAGAGGTCATCTTCCTGCAGGTAGTAGATCTCATCGGAGTGCGCACCGAGGAAGCCAGTACCCGACATGGTCTCCGGACGAACCAGCACCGGCGGCACCATCAGCTGGAAGCCATTCTGAGTTGCCTTCTGAGCAGCCAAGTTCATCATGGCCAGCTGCAGCATGGCACCGTAACCGGTCAGGAAGTAGAAGCGGGAGCCGGAGACCTTGACGCCACGCTCCATATCAATAAGACCCAGCGACTCACCGAGGTCCAGGTGGTCCTTGGGCTCAAAGTCGAACTGTGGAATCTCACCGATTTCCTCCAGCACGACAAAGTCATCTTCGCCGCCGGCGGGCGCACCCGTAACGATGTTGCCAATCAGGTACTGCAGGCGCTCGACCTCAGCCTCGGCTTCCTTCTGCTCCGCTTCGGCTGCCTTCACGGCGTCGGAAAGCTCCTTGGCCTTCTCCAGCATGGCCGGGCGCTCTTCCTTCGACGCCTGACCAATCTTCTTACCGAAGCCCTTCTGCTCTGAACGCAGCGCGTCGGTGGAGGCAATAACCTCACGGCGCTTAGCGTCAGCTTCCAGCAGCTGATCGACCAATGCCGGGTCCTCACCACGGGTGCGCTGGGACTCGCGGGCTACTTCAGGGTTTTCGCGGAGAAATTTGAGATCAATCACGTCCCCTAGAGTACCTGGTTTACGTCGGCAAGCAGGCACAAGGCTTGCTAGAGTGCCGCTTCCGCTCCTGAGGCGACCAGCAGCGCGCCGAGGACGAGGAAGATCACGCCGGCGACAGTGTCAATCCACGGCCCTGCCAGCACCATTCGCTTGACGACGGCATCCGTCGACACCACGATTGCGATAAATAGGAAGAAAGCGATTTGGGAGACGATTAGCACCAACGTACAAAGCACAAGCGTCCCCACGGATGCGCCTGCGGGAATGAACTGTGAAAGCACTGCCGTGAGGAAGAGAACAATCTTCGGGTTCGACATATTGGTGAAAAAGCCCTGACGGAATGTCGCCTTCGGCGACCGGAGCGCCTCGCTTCCCAGCGCTGGTGCGGCACCGGCGCGCAGTTCGCGGAGGGTATTGATGCCTGCCTTGGCCATGCTGATACCCATGTAAATGAGATAACAGCCACCGACGAGCTGGATTACGCCCATCAGCAAAGGATTGGCGGCGATGACAGCTGCGAACCCAAAAACTGTGAGGGTCATCCAGATAGTGGCGCCAGTACTGATACCCGCAACCGCTGCGATGGCGTGCTTTCGGGATTTGGTGGCAAGGCGCAGGATTAAGAAGACGTCAGGCCCTGGTGAGGCCATACCAATAATGTGGACGCCCAGCAGGCTGAGTAGTGCAGTCCAGGTCAAGACTCGTGTCCTCGGGTAGCGAACGAATACCGGACTATTGTAGTGCTTAAAGCTCTTGAGCAAATTTGGACCGCAAACTCGGGCAGAGCGTCGATGACTGAGCTCCCTGCAACGGCATCAACGCTCATGGCAGCGTTGTCGCTTTTAGCGTTACCTTGTCCACAGGCTCATTGGCGGTGCACAATGGGGTCACTATGGCTGATGACAATATGAACCAGGATCGCGAGCACGCTGCCGCCACAGACACTGACTCCGGTGCAGGTACTGGCGCAGATGCCAGCGCTGGTGCATCCTCCGCAGCCGGCAACGATGCCAACGCTTCGAATAACTCCCGTGGAAGCTGGGGAATGCGCGCTTTGTCGACGGCAATGCTGGTTGGCGCCGCGGGAATGGCATTCGCGCTGCAAGCGGGAGTCATCGAGCCACCGAGTGGGCCACTTGGGGGCAAGGGTTCGTCGGCAAGCGCGTCATCGTCGACAACGACAACCATCGTCGACAAGGAGACGACGGCGTTCACCAGCGCAACCGCGGGCAACTGTCTGGACTGGAATCTGGCAGAAGATCTGAATGTTTCTGACTTCCGCGTCGTGCCCTGTGAGCAGCCGCACGCTTATGAGGTCGCCAAGAAACTGAATCTCGCCGACTACGAGGAACATCCGGGGCAATACGCAAAAACTGCCAACTACCCGACAGCGGACAATTTGGTGGCTCTGCAAAATGGCGTGTGTCGTGACACTGTGACTGAATACCTGGGCGGCCAGTACGATCCGGATGGTCGCTTTATCACTGCGCCAATCATTCCTTCGCCTAGCCAGTGGGAAAAGGGTGACCGAACCTTCCTGTGCGGTATCCAGGTCGTCGATGAAGACGGCAACACGACGCACATGTCCGGGCCTGCGGCCGGGCAGGATCAGTCCCGCGTGTTCGAGGGCGGCCGCTGCGTGACATTGGATGAAAACGGCGCCATCCGCCAGGTGCCTTGCGTGGAAGATCACCTGATGGAGTCGACGGGAATTGTCAATCTCCGCGACCATTTCGGTGACAACATCCCCACTGACCAGGAGCAGAATGATGTGCTCGCGGAACAGTGTGTGACTCTCGCGCAGAATTACCTCGGCGGTGACGACCCGCTGTATAACTCAACGCTGTTGCCATTTTGGACCTCCTTGTCGCAGGAGTCGCTCAATGCTGGCTCGCGCAGTGTGAACTGCTGGTTGATTAAAGACAATGGCCAGGGCGGGTTCTCCACTCTCAACGGCCACGCTAACGAGTCCTTCACTATCGACGGCCAGCCGCCCGTGGCTCCGCCGCCGCGCAATCCGCTGCGGGAGGAGCAGGGTGACGCTGGCGCTGGCGCTGGCACAGGTGACGCCGGTGAGGTCGGTGCCGACGGTACTGGTGCAGAAGCAGGCGCTGTGGATAACGCAGTCGCTCCCGCAGGACAGTAGAACAACTAGACATTGCGAGGCAGCACCATAAATGGTTGACGTTAGCCCGGAGCGGTTCGACGCGCTTGTCGATGAGGCCATCGACCGCATCCCGACGCAGTTTCTCGATCAGCTCGATCAGGTCATCATCCAGGTCCACCCGTATAACCTCGACGAGCCCACACTGCTGGGACTCTACGAGGGGATACCTCTGACCGAGCGTTCTAACAACCACTGGGGTCCGCCTGACCAAATCAGCTTGTATCGCGACATGCTCTGCCGCATCAGCCACACCGAAGAGGAGCTGGTGGAGCAGATTCGGGTCACTCTCCTGCATGAAATCGGGCATTATTTCGGCCTCGAGGAGGAGGATCTGGACCGTCTCGGCTACGGATAAGTGTGTCCCGCCCTGCGAGGTCTCGTTCCTCTCGGCTTCTTCACGGCAGCTTTCTTCCTTGTAACCTTAATAATCATGAGCGACAACTCGAGCGAGAAGCCAGAAATCAGGGTCGGCGATAGGGAGCGCAACGCTGCCATGGAGCGTCTCGGCAATCATTTCGCTGACGGCTACTTGGATATCAATGAGTTTTCCAAGCGCACTGAAGCTGCCGCAGTCGCTAAAACCCGCTCCCAACTACAAACACTCTTCGCAGACCTGCCCGCTGAGTCATCTCCCGAGAGTTCACAGGGCACCCCGGCTAAACCGCAGCACCAAAGTGTCGATCAAGAGCTGCAAACGCTGATGAAAAAAGGCCGCCACCTCAACATTGTTGACTCTGCTGCAGGCATCATCGTATGTGTCTCTATCGTTCTGATGTTTGCGACCAATATCGACAACGCATGGCTCGGCTTCATCGTCGCTGCGGCCGTTGCCCTCATCGGGCGCGCCGCACTGAACATCAATGATGACGAAGAAAAACTCCTCAACGAAATCAACGAAGCGGAATCCAAGCGTCGCACGGAACGCCTACGCCTGGCAGCTCAGAAGCGCCGCGAGATTCAGGAAGGCCAGCAATAACGGCCAGCAGTAACGGTCGCCGCCCAGCTGCCTGTCTAAGGCAACTCGCTGTCGCCCCAGCGGCGCACATCCCACGTGCCCGGTTCAATGCCAGCAGGCTTGCCGACGTCCACAGCGCTCGGAACCAGCTCGATTCGCTCAGTATTGGCAATGCGGTGCCGCAGTGCGTATTCCGGATTCACCCCGGTCAGATACTGCCCAATCAGACGAATAGCCGCGCCGTGGCTGACAATGACGACATCCTTGCTGCCGCCCTCCTTCGACTCCTTGGATTCACCACCTGTCGCTCCTGTCTGCTCCAGCAGCTGCTGTATCGTCGGCAGGTAGCGATTCAGCACGTCAGCACCGGATTCACCGCCGGGAAGGCGGTACTCCAGCTCCCCATTGAGCCACTGGTAGAAGGCGCGCATGTACTCCATGTGCGCATCGCGATCATTGCGCCCCTCCAGGTCACCGGCCTGAACCTCGTGGAGGCCACCCTCATGGCGGATGCGAACAGAAGTCTCTCCCAGGTGGTGCAGACTTGCGACCGCGCCTGCGCCAGTCTGGCGGGCACGCAGGGCATGGGATGTGACGATGTCACCGATTCTGTGCACGTCGGGAAGCAAAAGACGTCCCAGACTGCGCGCCTGCCTCACACCGAGGTCGGTGAGCGGTGCACCCGGCAATGCGGTATCCAGGCGGCGGTTGATGTTGCCGGTGGTCTGCCCGTGGCGGATGAAAATGATGCGCTGGGAATCAACCGGCATGACAGATTCAGGGCGGTCTGGGCGGTCATCGAGGAAAGGCAGCTGTCCAACTGGATTTTCGGGCGCGGCGGGTGTCATGTTTTACCTTCGTCCTTCCTTGAGCGCGTCGACCCATTCAATTGACTGGGAGATATCCGGCGGCGGAGTCATAATGCTGCGGCGACCGCCCTCAGCGACCGGCCAAGATCCCAGATAGCGCAGATCTTCGGCGTATTCGTGCAGCGCCGCGAGAGCCGCCGCAACCTGTGCATCATCAACGTGGCCGTTGCAGTCGATGTAGAAGCGGTAGAGGCCGAAGAGCTCGCGTGTCGGCCGCGACTCGATGCGGGTGAGGTTGACCTGTCGCACTGCGAACTCATTCATGGCGCGCATCAGTGTGCCGGGCTGGTTCGGCAGCGTGAACGAGACCGAGGTCCGGTCGGCACCGGTGCGCGGCGTCGGCACACCAGGGCGCCCCACCAGTAGGAAACGGGTTCGGGCACCGCGCACGTCGGCGACCTCAGTGGCCAGCGCCTCAAGTCCGAGCAGCTCACCCGCGCGGGCAGGGGCAGCGCAAGCGTCATGGGTGCCCTCGGCGACCTGGTGGGCCGCCGCCGCATTGGAGCTGGCCTGGTGAACTTCCACGCCCGGAAGGTTGGCGTCCACCCACTGTTTGACCTGCGGATACGCTACGGGATGTGTCGTAAAAGTACGCACCTGTTCCGCCGTCGTACCGGGACGGACCAGGATAGAGAACACCACCCCGACCTCGGTTTCGCGAAAAACCTGCAGCTCTGGCCCAGCGGCCAGGGCATCAAAAGTTGGTGTGACGGGACCGTCCACGCTGCTTTCGATAGCCACGCAGGCAAAGTCCGCTTCCCCTCGGCGCACGGCTCCAAGCGCAGCCGCGGGGCTATCCACCGGCACCGCATTGACCGCGGATTCCCCTGCCGGATCAATCTCGCCGGCACGCGCCATGTCCCACAGCGCCTGCTCGGTGAATGTGCCCGCAGGACCCAAATAAGTAACCGTCGTCATAAGCTCAGATTAGAGGGCTTCTACACTTATTGCATGACCTCTTCTCCCGAGATGCCCGCCCGCGCCCTCACTGAAGCCGTGCGCAGTGACGCAATCTCGGTATCGGAAATCGTTTCGGAATTCGCCACGCTTGCCGACGACGCCGCGACCAATCCCGCTCGTTTCGGTATTGCCGCGTCCTTGGCCGAGCACGCTGTCGATCGCGCGCGCAGCCTCACTGCCGGATCCGAACCCGCCCGGCGCGCTAGCCACGGTCTCCCGCGTGACCTCCTGGGTCTGCCAGTGGCGATTAAGGACCTATTCACCATCGCAGGGGTCGAATGCACGATGGGCTCGACTAACTTGGCTTTCACCGCCACCGAAACCTCTGAACCCGTGGCGAAACTTCTGGCTCGCGGCGCGGTCCTCACGGCGACGACGCACACCTCCGAGGTCGGGATGACGGCCTACACCGAGCCGATTGGTTACACGGCCCCGGAAAACCCCTACTTCGCCACGCCCAATCAGCTGTCCAATCAGCCGGATACCGCGCCACGCACTCCCGGTGGTTCCTCGGGCGGCAGCGCAGTAGCTGTCGCAACTGGTGTCGTTCCCGCAGCTCTGGGCTCTGACGGTGGCGGTTCCATCCGCGTGCCTGCCGCCTGCTGTGGCCTCGTTGGGTTGAAACCAGCACACGATATTGCGGGTGGAAATCTCTCCACGCCCGCTTTTCTCACTCGCACAGTCGATGACGCAGCGCTACTGGCCGGAGTGCCCTTTTCCGCAACCCCGCATGCTTTCCGACGGCCCCAGCGCCCCCTTCGCATCGGTGTCACTGTCAGCCCGTTTCATGCTGAGGTGGACGTCGATAAGCGCTGGGCAAACGGTGTGTGGGCGGCGGCTGACCGTCTTGCCGACGCCGGGTATGAGGTGGTGGAAGTGCCCAGCCCCTATGACCCGGCAGGTCCGGACGTGTTCGAGATCTTTCGACGGACCATCACGCGAATGGCCACGAAATTACCGCGCGCGGACTACTCCGAGATCGTGCAGTGGATTCGCGCCTGTGGCCAGGAGATTTCCGCAGCGGAGGCGGCGGCGACACATCAGCAGCGGATGGCTCTGCCCGGCGCGATTCGATCGCGTTGGGAAGTCGATGCGGTGATTACGCCAACGCTGGCGTTTGATCCGCCACGTATTGGGCATTTCTCTGCGTTGGCGCCGTGGGAGGACTTTGACGAGCAAACCCGGTGGACTCCGTGGTTATCGCTGTGGAATCTGACTGGGTGGGCAAGCGTGTCCGTGCCAATTGCTGTGCCGGGCACAAGCGGCAGCACACCCAACGCGGAGCTCCCCGCCACCAGCGTCAACATCGGTGCGGTGCGCTGCGGTGAGGCAGAGCTACTGGAGATCGCTAGCGTGCTGGAGGCTGCTAACGCCAGCTAACGCACGTACTTCGCTGCCATTGCCGCTGCCTGTCCGGCGTATCCGCCACCAAATAGCACCGCGTGCATGAGCACGGCATAGAGCTGGTGGAGTTCGCAGCTCTCGGCGAAATCCGGCAGGGGATGTACAGATTCGTAGCCACGCAAGATCTCGTCGAAATGCGTTGCCCCGAATAGCGCCAGCAGTGCCAAATCTTCCTCGCGGGCTCCGCCGTGCGCTGCGGGGTCAATCAAGATCGCGCCGTCTGCATCCCACATGAGGTTTCCCCACCACAGGTCACCGTGGACACGCGCAGCGTCTGGCTCGTTGTCGAAATCTCCAGCCAAGAGCCGGTCAATGAGCTGGTCAAAGATATCTAGCTGGCGGTTATTGTAGGAGATCTCCAACTTTCCCAGTGTGGGCAGCAGGCGCCCTTTCGCCCAGTATTCACCGAAGCTCTCCTGTGGAGTCAGGTCCATCTGCAGGGGCTGATCCAGTGGACCGAAGTAGCCGTGCCCCTCCCACCCATCGGGGCCGGCACCCCAGCCAGCGGCGCCCATATTGTGGGTAATGGCCAACGATTTTCCGAACTCGTACGCTGCCTGTGGATTCGGCGCCGTCGACTCAATTCGACGCAATTTCAGCGCATGCCCGCTCACGCCCAGCACATCCACTACGCGCGCACCGCCGTCAGGTTCGCCCTCGCGCAGCCAACCCAGCCCCGCCGCCTCACAGGCGAAGAAGTCCCTAGGAACACCATGTCGGCTCTTGACATAAACATCCGACTCGTTGACTGCACGTTCGTTGTTCTGGTTCATTGCGGACATATTTCCAGCATATTCTTCTTCGTTCCCAACCCCTTTCAGCACGTCGCATGCAGGGTAACGCCAGCGCTACCAAGACTTGTATTGCTGTCTCGGTTCTCTTAGTCCACTGTCGTTGCCTATTCTTTATTGGTATGGAAGGCAACTTCGACGACTCGCGCATTGCCCGCGACCGATACGGTAGGCCGCTTAAAGATCGCTATGGCCGCCCCATCTACCGCCGTGTGGACGAGGCGTCGCCGAAGCATGCCCGCCCCCGTGAGGCCGATTCGTGTGGCGCTTCACGACGCCCCATCCCGCCCCGTTCCGACCGCCCATCTAGGGCAGGGGCAGCCCGCCCAGCGCCTATGCCTCCGCGCAGGTCTAGGCCGCAACCGGAACGTCGGCAGGCGCCACTGAACGAAACGCGCATTGAGTCCCGTCCACCAATGAACCGGGCCGGTAGCGGACGCGCTGGCAGCGATCCGCGGTTTCCCCCACCCGGATATAATCCGGATGCGGATTTCCAATCTTCCTCGCGCGGCTCGTCACAGGACTACTACAGTGCCCCACAAGCAGCGAGTTCTGGCCGTGGTGGACGCCGTGGCAGTCGTGACGGCGCCGGCGTCAGGTCTGGGTTCCGCATGCCACGCTTGCGACTGCCACGCTTGCGCTTTAAATCCATCATCCTGCTTCTCGTCATCTTCCTTGTCGTCACGATGGCACTTGTCGACATCCGCCTGACCAGGGTCGATGCGTTCTCAGATCTGGCAGACCGCCCTGCCAATACGATGTCCTCCAACTGGTTGCTCGTCGGTTCAGACTCTCGTACGGGCCTGTCAGAGGAAGATGCTGCCAAGCTGTCGACGGGCAGTGGTGATTTCGGCCAGCGCACCGACACCATCATGATTGCCCACATTCCGGTGCTCGGTAAGCCGAAGTTGGTCAGTATCCCGCGTGACTCCTTCGTGGATATCCCGGGCAATGACAAGAACAAGATCAATGCGGCATTCGCATTTGGTGGCCCCCAGTTGCTCATCGATACCGTAGAGAAAAACACTGGAATCCACATCGACCACTACGCCGAAATTGGCTTTGGCGGTTTCGCCGGTGTCGTCGATGCTGTCGGCGGTATCGAGATGTGCCCTGAAGAAGCCATCGACGATCCGCTGGCGGGCCTGAATATCCAGGCCGGTTGCCAGAAATTCGACGGCGCGGGCGCCCTGGGTTACGTGCGCACGCGCGCTACCGCCCAGGGAGACTTGGACCGCGTAGAGCGGCAGCGTGAGTTCATGAGCGCGCTGATGGGACGGCTGAAATCACCTGCGGTATGGCTCAACCCCTACCGCTGGATTCGCCTGGCCAATGCTGGCACTAAGGCCGTGTTCGTCGGCGATGGTGACCATGTCTGGCACCTGACCTGGCTGATGTTGCGCATGCTCTTCGGTTCCGATTCTCTTACCGTGCCCACCTCAGGCGCCATGGACACCGGTTATGCGGGCAATGTGCTGCTCTGGGACGAAGTCGAAGCGCCAGCACTTTTTGCGGAGCTGAGATAGCCAAGAGGGCAGCTAAAACAGCTTCGGATAGCTTTCGAGACAACTAACGCGTGTGACTTAGCATTTTGCTGAGCCACACGCGTTAGTTCTTAAACCAGCTACGCCTAGTTCCGAATGGTCACCTGACGGGACACGATGGTCTCACGGGACTTACGCTCCTCGGCGGTCAGCGGCTCTTCGCTGGCCAGCGCCTCAGCGATACGCTTGTCGGCCTCTTCCACGGCAGCAATCCAGTGGTCGTGCGGCTTGGTGTTATCCAGGTCCCAGACCGGCACCAGCACGCCATCGGTACGGAAGACACCGGCGAACTTCGTGCCCTCTCCCAGCGAGAGGTTGTCCGCAGCGTGCACGCGTGCCAAGGCATCCAGCAGCGGCTTCTCATCTTCACGGCGCACCCAGCGGATGTGAGCGCGCTCGCCCGGATCAATCCACCAGACAGCACCAGCGACCTTCGCGTCCAGGCGGTATGACGGGAGAATCGCGTCGTTAGCCACGGCCAGGTTCTGCTCGATCATCGGGGTGCGTTCAATGCCCTTGGGAATCCACCACTCGAAGTCCTGGTGGACCTCCATGTTGTCGAGATCCACGGCGGTCAGGACGTCGGTAAGCGGTGCAGCCTCGCCGTCAGTAGCGGCGGAGAGCTGCTGACCCGACTCTGCGTCGCGAGCCCACGCCAGCGCACGGGAGAGATCCGCAGCGCCGTCATTGGTGCGAGCCTGCGTCTGCAGCGCGACGAAAGCCTCATTGCCCTGGTCAGCGGCACGCGTCAGTGCGGCTACGCCACCCGGCAGCACGGTGCAGACCTTGATGTCACGCTCAGCGTCAGCGACCGTGACCGGAATGACCACAGCCGGTGCGAACTCGCGGACAGCCACGATGTCAGCCTCTTCGTCGAAGTCCTTGAACGGACGCGGATTGCCCAGCAACGCTGCACGCTCAGCAGCGCGGGCTGCCAGCTTCGCCTGACGGCGGCTCATGCCCTCCGGGGCCTGATTATTCTTCTTACGAGATTTCTTTCCCACAAGGCCACAGAATACCTATTCGCAGTCCGTAATTCGCGACTGCCTGGGCTACTTATAAAAATCGTCGACGAATTCGCTCGCCGTTCCTTCGAAAAGCTGCTTGTCGACGGCCAACGCGCCCGCCTCCCCCTGTTCATCGCTAGCTTCGCTGGGGATGAAGCCCTTGGACCAAAAACCGGGCTGGGTGCGCTCGCGACCTGCCCCAACGGGAATGTTGCGATGCACTTCCTCGGGAGCCAACACGTAGCGGAGTAGCCGCGCCGTAAGGGCAGTTGTCACACAAGCTAAAACAGTGATGATTCCGGCCTGGAAGTACGTCCTGGACACGTCGGCAGCGATAAACCAACCCGTTGCAAGGGGCCACAAAACGCAGGCCAGATACCAGATAAAGCGACCTGGCCCCATTACGGCAGTGACTCCTGTTTCAGCCAACGCGACCACGGGCCCCGTGATGTTGCGCACTGGCCACATGTGCATCGTGCGCACATCCGTTGCCGTGCGCGACAGCAGTGGGCGGGCATACGTTGCGCGGTCACGCAGCACCTGGAGGGTCTTGTAGACCGAAAAACCCAGCCCAATGAGGGAAACCATTCCGCAGAGACCGAAAGCCCATGCTCCCAGTTCGCCGAGGAGGGAAACCACCAGATCCTGACCTGGACTCAGAATGCTCATCCAGATGAATACGGTAAATGCGGCGAATACGCCAGCGCCGCTCATTGCCCATCGAAAGACACTGTCCGCACGCTTGCGAACAATCTCATCGGCCTTCCAGCGCGGCGTCGCACCTGTGATGGCCGAATCCGAGACAGTCGGCTGCCAGCTCTGCTGCGGTGGCAGCACCACCTGAGGTGGGGACTGCTGTGGCTGCTGTTTTGGAGACTGCGGCGGCACAGCCCACCCCGCGTTTTCTGCCTGTTCATTAGACATTTTCCGCAGGGCTCCTCTCGTACGCGCGGCCGGCTTCTTCCGCAGTCTTTTCTCCCACGGTGTTTTTAAGTGCGCTCCCCCTAACCTACCTAAACTAGCCCGGCCCCTACCCCAGCCACTAGTCCGACCAGCTGCGAATCTTCCGCAGCATGATGCGGCTCTTACGCTGCGAACGTCCCATCTTCCGGGCCAGGTTGTTCAAAATCGCGATGGCCTCGGTAATGTGCGGCCCCTTGTTCAGCATCACGCACTCGGCACGCAGGGCGAAGGCCGCATCGGTAATCTCCGCGCGGGACGGCAGGCCGGCCTTGGCCATGTTCTCCAGCACCTGAGTACCCAGAATGGTCGGCACACCGGCTGCCTGCGCCAGCGTCAGAATCTGGCCTGGGACCTCACCCATACGGTCGAAGCCCAGCTCCACAGCCAGGTCACCACGAGCAATCATCAGACCGGACTTGGCGCGCTTCATGCTGGCGATGATGATTCCCGGCAGATTCTGGAATGCCGGAATAGTCTCAATCTTCAGCACAACACCCAGGTTCCGAGCCTTCGACGCCAGGTCCTCGCGGCCCGCAGCCTCATGTTCCGCCGCAATCTCATCGAGCACCTTGTAAACGTACTCAGCATCCCCCTGCGTGCGAATAAAGCTCACCGCAGCAATATCCGCATGCTCCACCACAAAGCGCAGGTGCTCAATGTCTTCGTCGGTAAGCGAATTGAGTGGCAGGTCGGTGTTCGGCAGATTGATGCCCTTATGCGCCGCCAGCGGCTGACCATTCGGCTTCGTACGCAGGACACGCAGCCGGGCATCGACGTGACTATCTTCGCTTGACGACGTCTCGGAGACCTCAACCACCTCAGCGCCGAGCGCACCGTCGTCGAAAAGCACCGGATTGCCCGGCTTCAGAGCCGCCACGGCAGACGGCAGCGAACAGGAGACGCGTGGAATTTCATCGTCAGTGCGTGGAATGGTGGTGATTTCCTCGCGGCTGGTGAGAATAAACTCATCACCGGTGTGGAAGCGCAGCTTTTGCACGGTCGGTGGCACGCCACCAGCGCGCGTGACCTCGTAGTTGCTGCGCAGGTGTGTTCCCTCGGCAATCCAGGCGTTCTTTTCGCCCTCGGCGAGGACAGCCTCGACCTCGCCCTCGGAGTCGGTGTCGATGCGCACAACGGTGAAGTGACGCTTCGCCGAGCGGGAGTCATGCAGCGTAATGACATCGTCAAGCTGCAGCTGTTCCAACCACCCCTGATCTGCTTCCAACGGCAGTGCGGGACGCCCCGGCAAATCGCTCGGAGCTGGCTTGGGGTGCTCATCCAGTCGCGGAGTCAGCCAAATCTTGGACTTGGAGATGACCGTGCCAGCGTCGTCACGCACAACACGGGCGCGCCCCACACGCGGCCCCGGTTCGATATCGCCCGTGCGCAGCTTCGGACCAGCCAGATCCATGGACACGAAGATGCGGCGACCGGCCTTCTCAGCTGCAGCATTGACGTTGTCAATCATGCGGCTCCACTGCTCAGGTCCGTCGTGGGCGCAGTTGATGCGAGCGAGATCCATGCCAGCGGCAGCGAAGCTCTCCACCAACTCTGCATCGTCGGCGGCCTCGGCGGGCAGGGTCACCATAATGTGCGAAGTGACATCCGCGCGCTCCTGACCGAACAGCTCGGTGGCGTTGTTATCCAGGGCAATATCCGCGCGCTCATCGTCGGCAATAATGCGGGCGACATCGATGTCTGAGGTGCGCCCCGCCAGCGCCAACAGCGCGTTGAGAGCGAGCTCAAGGCGCCCCCGGGTGAAAGTCTCCACCGTGGTCAGACTGGTCACGCCGAGGTCGTGCAAGCTGTTTTGCAGCTCACGGATGTCAATTGTGCGCAGGTGTGCGTAGTGCAGCAGGTTTTCCGCGTGCCGACGGCGCTCTTCCGGCACCTCTGCGAGCAGTGCAGAAGCCTCCACCGAGACGTCGTCCAACTCTGTGATCAGATCAGTGACCTTGCTGATGAGGTCATCCAGACGCGGTACGGCCGCGCCGCTTTCAGTGTTGTCAGTTGCTGTGTCTTGAGGGCTCTGCGCTGCCATAGAGAAGGCACTCCTGTGTTGAAGACGAAGCGTTGGCCAGAGTCGGCCACGCGGGCCAATAGAAGGTGGGCATTCTCATTCTCAAATGAGACGGCCGAAAGCGCATGTCGAGAAGACATCTACTCTCGCTACCAGCAGTTACTTCCAGAATGGATCCTGCACATCTCGGAGCGTCTGAATGGACTTGTCCAGCTGCTTCTTTTCGTATTCGTCCAGCTCAAGCTCGATAACGCGGCGAATTCCTCGACGGTTCACAATGGCTGGTGTTCCGATGAACACGTCCTCATGACCGTATTCACCTTGCAAGTATGCGGAGACCGGCAGAGCTACCTCTTGGTTCTGGAAAATGGCGCGCGTAATGCGGGCCAGCCCCATACCGATTCCGTAGGAAGTGGAGCCCTTGGCATCGATAATCTCGTAGGCGGCATCACGGGTTCGGATGAAGATGTCCTCCAGCTCGTCGTGAAGCGCGGGGTCGGCGGCGAGGCGCTTGGACAGACTGACGCCTGCAACGTTGGCGCTGGACAACACCGGCAGCTCGGAGTCGCCGTGTTCACCAATGATGTATGCGTGCACGCTCATCGGGGAAACATCGTAGTATTCACCCAGCATGTAACGGAAACGTGCGGTGTCCAGGATGGTGCCGGAGCCGAAGACACGGTTGTGTGGCAGCCCGGAGTACTTCCACGCGGCGTATGTGAGTACGTCGACGGGGTTGGAGGCGATCAGTAGGAGCCCATCAAAACCGCTGGCCATGACGGAATCGACGATGGACTTCATAATTTTCATGTTCTTGTCCACCAGCTGTAGGCGAGTCTCGCCGGGCTTTTGTGCTGCGCCTGCACAGATGACTACCAGCGCGGCATCGTCACAGTCGGCGTACGTGCCCTGAGTGACTTTGGTGCGCGACGACGCCCACACGACGCCATGGTTTAAGTCCATGACGTTGCCCATCGTCTTCTTTTCGTCGATGTCAATGATTGCCAAATGGTCGACAGTGCCTTGGTTGACCAGTGAGTATGCATATGCCACGCCGACGTCGCCAGCGCCGATCAGCACGACCTTATTTCCTGTGGATAGCTTCATAGCCCTCGGATCCTTCTCAACCGATTCGGAAAACGTTGCGACACCCCACAGGCTACGCTTTGTGCGGAAAACTGGCGCGAGATGAATAAACCCCGTGGAAAAAATTTTGCCATGATGGGAGTTATGGGATTCCTGCGTCGCGCATTTACTTCGATTGCGCCCTCGATTGCGTCTACGGGCAACACACCTGTAGCTCAGCCAATCGAAACCACCAGGACAGTGCGAGCTGCACGAGCAGCGCGAACGGGAATTACAGGAGTCGCTGGCACAGCTGGCATGGCCAAAGCGCTGGGCGCAGTCGGCACCGGCAGTCTGATGGCGACCAAAGTCTTTCGCGAACGTCTCCTAGGTACCGGCCCTGGCACTATCCGCAGCGCACTGCGAGCGGGCATTCCCTCCAACCCCGGTCTAATTGGTGCAGAAATTGCGTCATGGGCTGCCTTTAGCCCCTCGCTGATGCCGCGTACTCGGATCGCCACCGTTACTGTGACCTTCCTGGCACAGCTGGCGGGCCATGTCACCGGGGTGGCTATCGGCTATGGCTACAACACGACGATGCGGCGTCTGGCCAGCACTCCGCTCAGCCGCTTTGCGCCGGCACCTCGACACGAGCGCGCACTGGCCGTGACCTGGCATGTTGCCACCACGGCCACCACCGCGGCGCTGTGGCTGCGCTCCATTTCCCAGCAGCGCGAAATTGGCCGCCTGGTGGGCAAGGATGAGCAGGAATCCGCACGCAGCCAGTTCGCCTCCACAATGATTGCCAGTGGTCTCTACCTGACCACTCGGGGGCTCTCCGCGCTGGCCAATCGCGGCTATGACTTACTGCGGGACAACCTCCGCCCCTGGCTGCCGCGCGGTCTCGCCCCGGTTCTCAGCGGTGCCATCGTCGGTGGTGCCGTGGCCGCCAGCATTGATCGACTGCTTATCCGTCGGACTTTGGAGTCCATCGCCAAGAAGTCCCGATACCTGAATACCCTGGTAGTTCCAGGCCGCATGCAGCCCTGGGAGCCGGAACGTTCCGGGAGTCCATGGTCTTTGGAGCCGTGGTACGCACTCGGCGCCGAGGGGCGCGTCTTCGTCGCCGAAGGCCCCCGTGCCCGAGATTTGGCGGTGGTCACTGGCAAGCCGCTCTCCGAACTGCAGGAACCCATCCGCATTTATGCGGGCAAGGTGCCAGGTCGTTCTCTGCGGGAACAGGCGGAGCTCATCATCCGCGAGATGCACCGCACCGGCGCGTTTCGGCGCGATCATCTGGTTGTCTTCACCACCACCGGCACCGGTTGGGTGCCACCGTGGTCGGCGCAGGCTGCAGAGTTCTTGACCCTTGGCAACTGCGCCACTGTCGCTCTGCAGTACTCTGACCTCCCCTCCCCAGTGGCATGGCTAACGGACCACGAAACCCCAATCGCGGCTGGCCACACCCTTATCCATCGGGTGTTGCAGGAAGTCGACAAGATGCCGGAGAACGACCGGCCAAAGGTCTACGTCGCCGGTGAATCCCTCGGCGGGTTTGGCGGTCTCGGCGCATTCGAGAATTCCGCTGACATGCTCGCACGCGTCGACGGTGCTGTCTGGACGGGCGCACCACAGTTCTCCGCGATGTGGAAAGAGCTGACGCACCGTCGGACAAAGGGGTCTCCGGAAATCGCTCCAGTCATCGACGAGGGGCGAAACATCCGCTTCGCTACGCGCCCCGACGAGCTGTACCACTCCTTCTATGGCACCAAGTTCGGGCCGTGGGAATTCCCGCGCGTCGCATTCCTGCAGCATGCCTCTGACCCCATCGTTTGGTGGGATTACCCACTGGCCTGGCGCCGCCCCGACTGGCTTGCAGAGCGCGTCGGCCGCGATGTTCTCCCCTCCATGCGCTGGCATCCGTTCGTCACCTTCTGGCAGGTGCTTATCGACGGCCTCGCCTCCGTCACCGTCCCCGGTGGTCACGGCCACCGGTACGAGGAAGAAATGTTGCCAACGTGGGCTTCCATCCTCGACATTCCGCTTGACGACGACCTGGGTGGCGCAGCCGGAATGCGCTTCAAGCGCGTGAGTAAGTGGATTCGCCGCACTCAGCCGCCGCGTTCATAAACTTGTGACAGATATCCCTGAACAGCATTTTTTATGAATTTCGCATTAATTGTATTGCTTAAATGGTTGCGCATCCACTCATCTTGAGTACCATCGACGGCACAACCTAAAAACGTGTTGAGGAGGAATTTTCCTAATGACTAAGTACGAACTTCCTGAGCTGGATTACGCTTACGACGCTCTGGAGCCGCACATCTCCGGCGAGATTATGGAGCTGCACCACAGCAAGCACCACGCTAATTACGTCAACGGCGCCAACGCTGCTCTGGAGAAGCTCGCTGCTGCTCGCGAGTCCGGCGACTTCGCAGCTGTTACCGGCCTGTCCAAGGACCTGGCCTTTAACCTGGGTGGCCACACCAACCACTCCCTGTTCTGGAAGCTGCTGTCCCCGAACGGTGGCGGCCAGCCGACCGGTGAGCTGGCTGAGGCTATCGAGCGCGACTTCGGCTCTTTCGAGAAGTTCCAGGCTCACTTCAACGCTGCTGCTCTGGGCCTGCAGGGCTCCGGCTGGGCTGTTCTGGGTTACGACACCATTGCAGAGCGCCTGGTTATTGAGCAGATGACGGATCAGCAGGGCAACCTGTCCATCAACCTGAAGCCGGTTCTGCTGCTGGATATGTGGGAGCACGCTTTCTACCTGCAGTACAAGAACGTCAAGGCTGACTACGTCAAGGCTGTCTGGAACGTCTTCAACTGGGATTACGCTGCAGAGCTGTTCGCAGCTGCCAAGTAATTTCAGCTAACAGCGCGCGGCTTTTTACGCGTCCCTGCCGCGCGCTAAAGATGGCTTACCGGCTCGCTGACGGGGCTTACCCTCAGCGGGTCGGTTTTTTGTGTCTTGTTTGAGACCACTTTTGGTATTTCCCGGGCGGCACACGTAGCCGTCGTTTAGCGTTAGTGCCCATGAACACCAGCAACAATGTCAACGTCGCCTATGAATACCTCGCCGTAGCTGATTCAGAGGCGGCGAAAATCGCTGTCGTCAGTTTGGACCGCGGAGACAAACTCAACGGTCTAACACTTGAGATGCTGACCGAGCTGTCCGCCGTCGCCCGGAAACTGGCAGCTGACCGTAATCTGCGTGGCGTAATCCTACGTGGCGAGGGCAAATCGTTTTGCGCTGGACTCGATTTCGCCTCGGCATTTAAGAAGCCCTCACGCATCCTGCGCTCATTCGTCCCCGATATCCACGGCACAAACCTGTTCCAGCGCGCCTGCTGGGACTGGCGAGGCCTGCCGGTGCCGGTCATTGCGGCGGTGCATGGGCACTGCTACGGCGGTGGTCTACAGATTGCGCTAGGTGCTGATTTCCGCATTACGACGAGCGATGCCAAGTGGTCAATCCTCGAAGCGAAGTGGGGGCTGATTCCGGATATGTCCGGTATGCGAACCATTCTCGACGAGGTCAGCGCCGATACTGCACGTTGGCTGACTATGTCTGGCGAAGAACTCAACGGCAAGGAAGCAACTGAGATTGGTCTGGCGACGTGGGCCGTGGACACGGAGGACGCTGCGCTTGAACTGGCCAAGGAGAAGTTGGCACAGCTGGCGACGCGTTCGCCGGATCAGCTGGCGGCGACGAAGCGGCTTTTCCGCGATGTGCACCGCTCCCCTCGCTCAACATTCCGTGCCGAGCGCACACAGCAGTTGCTGCTGTTAGCCCGCAAGAACACGGCCATCATTCGCAATGCTGCGATGAAGAAGGTCTCCCCTAAGTTCGCCCGGCGCGGCACGTGGACGCGTGGTTAGCGCGCTACGGAACCGGCAGGTCATCCCCATGCGGCAGGTCCTCGGCCGCGCGCTGTGAATCCAGCCAGTCGCGGACGTGGGCTACCGACCGGCAGTCATCGCCGTTGTAGCGCAGTAGCATAGCGCGAGCCTCGGCTTGCGTGAGCTTTTCAAAGGACTGTTCCGCGACAAAGTCGAGGTCAGTGGCCGTCGCAATGCGATACAGATCCAGCGATGCCTCGCCGTCAACATCGGCGTCGCGCCAGTGGAAGCCCGACCACGGGGCCACGACTTTCAGCCCCATGCCGACGGTGGAGAGGATCTGGCGACGGGCAACCTTCAGCATGTCCACCCAGTCCTCCGAGGCAATGAACTTGTCCACTTCTTCGCGGGTCGGCACCCGCACAATCTTTGTCGGGCCAGCTGCCTCGGAACCGGAACCAGCCACATCGCCCGTGGCCAAATCCGCCGAATCTGCGGGCACCACAAATTCCTGGCCGCCGAACCGGGTAGCGCTCTGACGTAGCCAATAGTTCTCGCCCTCTGCCGCCCAGCAATAGGCGCGGAAGGTCTTGCCTTGTTCATGCGCCGCATTTCGACGCCGCATCAGGTAATCCCAGAAAATCGCAAAGTTCCTGGCCTCCGCCGTGCCGCCGAGCCCCTCTGGCCCCGGTGGCTCCCAGGTGATGAAGCCGCGGTAGTCCTCCCTGGGCACCCATGTTCCCCACAGGTAGGCGCCATCGTTGGGATACGCCTCCATATCGATGTCCATCTCGACATCGCCACGCGGGGCCGATGTCTTGGCGGCTACCCGGAGCGCGTCGACGTCGGCAAGCCGCGCCCTCGCCATCCACACCTGCTCCTTGCTGACGTGCGGAGTGTTGGTACTCGCCTGCGCCAATGCCGTGACCGTGTCGATGCCCACGCTGCGCAACCGCATGGACTTATCCCCAGGTAGAAGGAGGGAAATGTCGTCACTTGCGGTCAGCTCATCGAAGCAACGGTCGTGGTGATGGCAGGTTCGGCACTCCCGGATGCGCCGCGGCGCCAGCGGCCAGGTGCCCGGCGTAAATCGTGACGGTCGCCCCTGAGTGGCAGCGACGGCATCACGCGCGTCCCGCAACGCCATCCGGTACGAGGCGACGCGCGAGCCCTCATCAGCAATGACGATATGCCGTGTATCCAGATTCATTCCGGTGGCACTAATCGCCCCCACCAGACCACAGGACACGCCCAGCCGGTGCAGCATCGCCGCCGCCTGCCCCAGCTTCACAGCATCGGGTCCGTAATGCCGTAGCTTCCACTCATCCGTGACAACCATCGCCTGACGCAGGGTCCGCCCCATCACGCCATCACGCCCGAGCCGGTCAACGCCCAGCAGTCGTACCTGCATCGCCGCCGCACGCGCCGCATTGCTTGACGACGGCTTACGCCGCCGGCCCTGTTTGCGCGCAGAGAGCAGGTGCCGTGTGACAACCAGGACCGGCATGTACGTCGGAGAGGTCGTCTGTGGTGAATCATCGACCTTGACCAGCAGATCGGGGTGGCAAATCTCGTCGATTCCCGAGTACACCCCACCGGGAATCGGGCGCTCATGCATGAGCACGCCACCGGCGATGACGCTTTCTCCACGGGCGATGGCCTCAAGGGTATCCAGGTGAGCGTCCGGCCCCGAGGTCACTGTGTACAGGCCGGGGATGGACGCGATGGACGTCGGCAAGCGGTGCTCGTGGTGAGAAGCAGGTTCGACTAGCCGCCCCTCGCGCAGGTCGAGGCTCAGCCGGTAGCGGCAGCCGATGAGGTCGCTCGCGTGGAGAAGCGGGCGCGAAACGGATGAATCAGTCACAATGAGAATTAGCGTATCGCCACTCGGTAGGAAGTTTCACGTTAAGCTTGGATAGCAAGAATCGTGATGCAGCCACTGCATCTGGCAAGCGCACTCCGGCGCGGTGGGGTTTAAGGGTTTTCCGCCCCGCTTTTCCGGAGGGACTATCTGCGAGCAACTAGGCGAAGGAAAAAATGAGCTTCTTGGGTGACATCCGTGAGCGTCGGCGCGAAACCGCCAAGCAGGTGAAGGCTGCCAAGGCGAAGGCTAAGGAAGAGGCTCGCCACGCAGCTCGACTTAATCGCAAGGCACACAAGGCTGAGGTCAAGGCCGCTAAGCGCGACCAGAAGCACCAGCACAAGCTGGAGCTGAAGGAGGCCGCTGGCCGCGTTCGTTCTGAGGAAAAGCTCGGTAAGAAGGAACTCAAGCTGGAAAACCGTGCTCTGAAGCGCGCGGAGAAGATCCGCAAGGCAAGTGCCAAGGACGAGAAGAAGGCGCTGGCTGCCAAGCAGCGTCACCAGACCAAGATGGCCGAGAAGATCCTGGCACAGCAGCGCAGCCAGGGCTTCAACAAGGACAAGGCAAAGTCGTGGATCGGTGGCGCGCGCCTGCTGGTACCGGTGCTGGTTCCGCTGGCCTACCGCGCTATCACTGCCATTCAGCGCCGTGAACACTCGTCGGCCGCGCAGAAGTTCGGTGTTTCCGCTAATGATGCCGCTCGTTACCAGGGGCACGGTGCACCGCTGCTGGCCCGCATTGAGGCTACTCGCGGTTCGCTGACGGAGCTGCGTAAGTCGGGCGCCAAGGGCATCGATGGTTTTATCAAGGACGCCAACTCGCGTCTGGATGTCATGACTGATGCTATTAATACTGCCGAGAAGATGACCCCGGAGCAGCGTCGTCGCGCGCACCACTCCATTACCGCGGAGCTGGATTCGCTGGACCGCCAGATTATTTCGGAGCTGGGCGCGTAAACCCGGCCGCTTCAGGTTGAGGCCACTCGCCGAGATTCATCGAATTGAGCGCGACTGTTGTTGAACAGCAACAGTCGCGCTTTTGCTCTTATTACCCCCGTATCGGGCTATTTTTTCCCACCAATGGCGCTACGTACTGAGAACTACTGTAATGAGGACTATGCCATCTTCAGATAAATCTCAGACTGCAGCCTCGAATCTGAACGGTGCGGTCTCGTACAGCGACGCAACAGCCCAAAAGCCATTCACCCCTTCTCGTCGTGCCGTACTGCGTGCCGGCGCTACCGGTGCTGCTGCCGGAGCCATCGGCCTGGCAACCGCTACCAGTGCGGGGGCCAATCCTGAGTCACAGTCCCCAGCTAACGCTGGCGGTTCCGGTGGTTTTCAGGTATTCCAACACGGCGTGGCCTCTGGCGACCCACTGCCGGACTCGGTCCTTATCTGGACTCGAGTGACCTCGCACCCAGGCGACACCGCAGGTGCAAACCAGGGCCGTCCTGTTGCACTGAAGTGGGAAGTCGCCTCTGATGAGGGCTTCGGCAACATCGTTGCCTCTGGTGCCCTGAACACCGACCCGGATGCTGACAACACCGTCAAGATTGATGTCAAGGGTCTCTCCGCTGATTCCTACTACTTCTACCGCTTTACCGTCACCGCTGGTGATCACGCGGGCCAGGTTTCCCCGATCGGCCAGACTCGCACTGCGCCGCCGGTGAACTCCTCGCCAGATCACCTGGGCATCGCGCTGACTTCCTGCGCTAACTGGGAAAGTGGCTTCTTCTCCGCTTACCGCGACATGGCGGAAAATGACCGCATCGACATCATTATGTGTGTCGGTGACTACATCTACGAGTACGAGGCCGGTGGCTACTCCGGCAAGGGCCCGGTTCGTGACCACAAGCCGGCTCACGAGATCATTTCTCTCGCTGACTACCGCCTGCGCTACGCCACGTACCGTACCGATGCGGACCTGCAGGAAGCTCACCGCGCAAAGCCGTGGATTGTGACCTGGGATGACCACGAGGTCGCCAACGATGATTGGCACAGTGGCGCTGAGAACCACGACCCGGAGACCGAAGGCGACTACATTGCCCGCCGCGACGCCGCTATCCAGGCTTACCTGGAGTGGCTGCCGGTTCGCGCTGTCCCGTTCTCCCAGGGCGGAAAGCTCTACCGCAGCTTCCGTTTCGGCGATCTCGCCGACCTGACCATGCTGGACCTGCGCACCTACCGTGACCAGCAGCTGAAGTTCATCCGCGCTGGCGAGACCGATGATGAGAACCGCTCCATGCTCGGCTCTGAGCAGTTCAATTACCTGCTCGGCCAGTGGCGTTCCTCGAGCGCAAAGTGGCGTGTCGTGGGCAACTCCGTCATGTTCACTCCGGTGCTGGTTCCGCCGCTGGATCCGGAGGCCACCCGCGCCGTCACTGAGCTGCTGAGCTTGCCTCAGGACGGCCTGCCGTACAACTTGGATCAGTGGGATGGCTACGCTGCTGAGCGTCGTAAGCTGATCAACATCATGGATAAGGAAGGCTACGACAACGTTGTCTTCCTCACCGGCGATATTCACTCCTCCTGGAACTGCAACGTACCGAAGGTCCCGGGCGAGCACCCGAGTGCCGGCATTGCCGCTATTGAGATTGTCTGTACTTCCGTCAGCGCCCCGAATATCGATGACATTGTGAAGCTGCCTCAGGACAACCCGATTTCCTTGGCTGCTACCGCTGGACTCAAGGCTGCGAACCCGTACGTCAACTACCTCGAGTTCGACCGCCACGGCTACACTGCCGTCTACTTCGGCCGCGAGGACGTTACCTCTGAGTACCGCCTTGTCGAGGTCAAGGAAGAACCGGACCAGCCGCTTTTCGTCGCCGCTACCTACCGCGGCAAGCCGGGTCAGGGCATGACCCAGGCTTAAGCGCCTTCTCGTCCTTTCGCTTTACGACGACTACCGAGAGCGCACCCCGCATTGCGCCCTCAGTGGCGTAGTTGCTGTTCACGACGGCCCTGCACAACATGCAGGGCCGTCTTTTTAATACCCCAAGTTCTTGTGCACAATTAATCGAATTATTAACAGACCATGTATTCAATATAAGTTGCACAATCGAGCTCAATTATCGTCAATAGACATTAAATTTCTTTGCACTTATACTGTGGGGGAAAGAAAAAAGGGCTCGATATTAATTTGAAGTTTCACCGTATTGAAGTTTCACTGTAAGCCTTCTTCATTATTACAAGTTCAGCACCAAGCTTAGGCAGGGATTCTATGGCACGCCGCGAACTAATTCAGTACATCGACGACCTCGATGGGACTCCGCTTGATTCCGCAGATCACCAAGTCGTTCGTTTCTCTTTCCGCGGTAAGAACTACATTCTCGACCTCTCTCAGGAAAATGCAGAGAAGTTCGAGCAGGTATTAGAACCGTATATTGCGAAAGCTTCCATTGATCACAGCACGGTTGTAGCTCCGCGTAAGCGCTCTTCCGCTAATCCCAATGCCGCTGAGGCCCGTGATCGCAATCGCAAGATTCGCCAGTGGGCACGAGAGAATGGCATGGATGTTGCAGACCGTGGTGCGCTGCCAAAGCACATTATTGAAAAGTACGAGAGCGCTAACTAGTTCTCACCCAGGTCCGTTTGCCTTCCACTGGGTTTCACCCAGCTTTACTATCTTTAAAACAGGGTCCCGCCACAGCGGGGCCCTGTTTTAAAGTTGGGGCAGGTAATTCGAGTCGCTAGGATAGCGGCTGGAATTGGCACACCGGCCTCATCCGGTTGTCTTACTTTTCTTATCCTTGACATGGAGGAGTCGGCCCGTGGTCATTTTGGAACCATTCGTTTGGCTGGTCTCGTTTGTCCTTAAGGCGTGGCACCTTTTACTGGCCTCAGTGTTTCACCTGCCGTCTTCTCTGTCCTGGACGCTTTCTCTCTTCCTGCTGGTGTTTACGGTGCGTGGCGCTTTAGCGTTTCTCGCGTTCCAGCAATTTATCTCGGCGCGCAAGACAGCCAACCTACGGCCGCAGCTTTTTATGCTCAAGGAGCGCTACCGCAGGAGCATCGAGCCGAACTCGCCACAATACGTAAACTTTGCCAGCAAGGAAATGCGCAAAGCAGAGGGGATTAAGACCTCCGTAATGCTGGCGCCCCTCTTCGTCCAGATTCCCGTGATTATGGGCCTTGTTCGCATGCTGAGGCACATGCTGCGGGCGTCTGAGGGGCCTGGGCTGCCTGCGTCTCATAATGTCGGATTCATCTCTAAGGATGAGATCTCCGACTTTCTGAGCGCGACATTCTTGGGACAGCCTCTACCCGCATATCTGCGCATGGACCCGGAGCAACTGCAAATCCTCGGGGGCAATCATGATTCGCTGTTAACTTTCTGCATTATCGGCATCGTGGCAGCGGCCTTTTTCACCGGTTTTAACTTGGTCGTTTCCTACCGCCGGTTGCAGCGCACTCTCGACTATTCCAATAGCGTCAGTGTATTCCTCAGCAAATTCATGCGCGTAATGCTTATCTACGCACCGCTGATGATCCTCTTCGCGGGTTTCTTTGGCCCAACACCTGTGGCTCTAATTGTCTACTGGGTCACCAATAACTTCTGGACACTGACCCAAAATATCATTCTCACCCGCTATGTGGAAAAGACCTACCCGCTCACGGACGATTTCCGAACTCTTCAAAACCACCAAAAGGGTGAATACGAATCGGAGCGGGAAGAAAAGAAGAAGTTAAAGCAGGCCAAGCGTCACTTTTATATCAAATCCGCATTCGCTCCGTGGAAGATAAAGCAGCATAAGAGCGAATATGCCGCTATTGAGAAGGAATCGCGGGACCGCCGTAAAGCAAAGCAGGAAGAAGAATATGCCCAGGCTTTGAAAATTGCGAAGGTTCGCTACATGGTGACCCAGATGCGGCCTGGTGCTCAGGACAATTTGCCATCCCTGACGCAGGATATGAAGATTTCCTCGGGTATAGTTCCGCCGCTTCCCGGCCTGGCTAAAGTGCGGGACGACATGAAACGACAAGCCGAGAAAGCGCAAAAAGCACAGAAACGGCCGAAGCCAATTCTGATTGCAAAGAACCTGGGAATGCTACTCGGCCAGAATACGAAGAATATGGTTAAGAAAGCCACCGGCTCAAAGGAGTCGGACTGGAAACGCTTCCGAGATTAGCCCGTGAGTAAAAAGGCAAGAACTACGACGCGTTAAAAAAGGGAATTAAGTATTTACGTGACCAGGTCACGGGCCAGGTCGCGCGCCATCTGCAGCGGGTTCAGGTCTTTGGACATCTTGGCACCCGCGAGGCCGCCGTCGAGGTAGAGCAACAGCATATTTGCGTGAGCGGACGGCATACTAGATTCATTTTCAGTCAGCAGCGTGTGTAGCTGTTGCCAAACCCAGGAACGGTGATCGGCTGCGGCCTGACGGATGTCCTGCTCCGACTCCGTTTCCGGCCGCGGATATTCACTAGCCGCATTCTGGAAGTGTGAACCACGGAAGTCGATTGCCGGCTGCTCCGCAATACACTGATCAAAGAACGCGAGAATCTTCTCCGCCGGGGTATCCAACGAGGCCACTCGCTGCTCCCAAGCCTCCCGCCATTTGGCGTCGAGGTCTTGCAGATATGCAATGACTAGCTTGTCCTTGGATCCAAACAACGAATACAGGCTGGCTTTGGCCACATCAGCTTCCCGCAGGATGCGGTCAATGCCGACAACGCGGATACCCTCTGTTGTAAACAGAGTTGTCGCTGATGCCAGGAGGCGCTCCCGCGGACTGGGGCGGTTACGACGGCGAGAGGAAGCGCGGCCGCCTTTTGCGCCCTTGCCCGTTGTCGCTTCTGCCACGGCAGTACCTCTCGTCCTTCCAAAGTCACACCCCGTTCTAACAGCTGCTTACTCGCAAACACCGGCATTAGCGCCATTGCTTTCAGAGCACTGAACAGGGCGTTCATAGTCTGTGATATTCCATTGTAGGCGTATCTGCGACTGTGATTTTGTAAAAGAACAAACTAGTCAGTCTTTCAGCCTCTAGTCCTACTTTAGCGTGCGATGATTGCCGCCCCCAACAGATGTCGCGACAATCGCAGAACGCCAACTTCACGACAACCGCACAACAAAAAAAGGGCATCTCAATGTTGATGAGATGCCCCGCGCTCTAGCTCACTATCCAGTAGATAGCAGCGTTACGACGCTTCGTGCATAGTCGCGCTGTTTTGCTTGGCTTACTTGCGCTTTTGAACCAGGCCGACAATCCACAACAGGATCACGGCGCCGAGCAGACAGGTGAGGAAGCTGAAGAACTTTCCGCCACCGGCGACATCAACGCCGAACAGGGTGAGCAGCCAACCGCCCAAGAAACCACCGACGATACCAACGACGATATTCAGGACGACGCCCATCTGTTCATCGGTGTTCATGATCTTAGAGCCGATCCAGCCGGCAAGACCACCGATGATAATCCAGCTGATGAAGCCCATCGTGGGACTAAAGGAGGCAGCAAGAAGAATCTCGTTCATGATAGATATTCCTTTCCCGAAATCGTTCTGACTCAACTATAAGTCTTTCCGAAAACTCTTGCATACACTGCAAGCACTATCAGGCCATTTCGGCCACTGAGAAACTAGCGAGATAACAGTCGGATAGCCACAGGAAAACTCTTATAAAATCTGCACTTTCTGCATGAAAACAGGGTTTATGCAGACGAGAGGCCTCATTTGGATAAACCGAAGCCGGCCCCGACACCTGTCGGAAACCGGCTAGGTTCTACTTATAAATATTCGGTAACGGTTTCTACTCTCGGCGCTAACCGCGCCTCGACGACCGCCGCCGGCGTCTTTTCTCAGCCCCCTCGAAGGGCGCTTTAGGCGTCAGTCTCCGGGCGGACGACCATCATCGGGCAAGCAGCCGCCTGCAGGAGTGCACGCGAAGTGGAGCCGAGCAGCATGCCCTTGAAACCTCCGCGGCCGTGGCTGCCGACGACCAGCAGCTGCGAGCCTTCCGAGGCATCAGCCAGAGCACGAACCGGGCGGTCGCGGGTAACAACCTTCTTGATGGCCACTTCCGGGTACTTCTTAGCGTACTTCTCCAGACGGTGGCCGAGCAGAGCCTTCTGCTCCTCTTCCACAACCTGCCACTGGCTCTGAGCTGCAGAAAGGCCAGCCAGGGAAGCCTGTACCTGCATATCCATCCAGGTATGAACTGCAATCAGCTCGGCACCACGGGCATCGGCCTCACGGAATGCGTACTCCGTTGCCTTTTCGGAAATATCGGAGCCATCGACACCGACAACGACAGGACCGTACTTGGTCTCATCGGTGACCAGGTTGTCCTCGCGGACAACAACAACCGGGCACGATGCGTGGGAAACAACAGCGGCGGAAACCGAACCCATGACCATGCCAGAGAGCCCACCCAGACCGCGAGAGCCCATAACCACCATGGTTGCCTGCTCAGACAGGTCGAGCAGCATGTCAATCGGGCTGCCCTCTTCAATCTGGTGGCTGACATCTACTGACGGTGCGAAGTCGAGGGCAATCTTCTTGGCCTCGTTAATCTTCTCCAGGGTCTCGGCCTCAAGATCGTCGTAAAGCTCCTGCGGCGGAACCATGCCCTCTGCGTAGAGGAACTGCGGCATGGAGTAGCTGCTGACCAGACGGAGCGGCTCACCGCGCTTCACTGCGGTGTTAGCGGCCCACTTGACGGCGGTCTTGGATGCCTCCGAGCCATCGACCGCGCACACAATGATGTTCTGCCTTGGCATTGATTGCCTCCTTATTATGCGATCCATAAAAATTGGCTCTCCGCGGCCCGACCGCAACGCAGCTACACCTATCGCACCTGCTTGGACGCCATTTTAATGGACAAGCTTTGCTATTTAGTCAACTCTTCCGAGCCAACCCTTTTATTACTTTCACCTCCACCCTACCCCCATTATGTTGCGACCGACAGGGCAGAATGTTGTCCACCTACGCCATTAGGGGCGGTACCAGCACAGCCCTGCGCCAGCAGCTCCGCTTGCCCGCCGGGTGAATCCGGGGCACCTGTTAAAGTCAGCCGTATGCGTCGCATGCCACTGCCCATTCGCGATGGGCTCAACCCCTCCCGCATCGCCGCTCCCGGGCGTCGTGGCGATGCCCCCACCCGTGCGTGGGATCTGCTCGCAGGCGCTATCGCAGGTCAAACCTACCGCCACCCAGACGATGATGAAGCGGCTGTGGCCAAGCGTTTTGCAGATGGGCTCGTCGTTCGCGCCAACTCAGTGCCCTACAGTCCAGATGACATGGTGAAGCCCGGCGCGGAAATGTGGTTTTACCGCACCCCGGCACCGGAGCGCACAATCGCGGGGCCGATGCCGATTGTCTTTCAAGATGACAACCTTGTGGTCGTCGACAAGCCGTCGTTTTTGGCAACGATGCCGCGCGGCCGACACATTACGGAAACTGCTGTGGTTCGCCTGCGGCGGGAGCTGGGTAATCCGGAGTTGGTTCCCGCGCATCGCCTCGACAGGCTGACGTCGGGGTTGCTCATCTTTACCGCCCGGCGCGAGGTTCGCGGCGCCTACCAGGGGCTTTTCGCATCGGGGGAAGTCACTAAGCGCTACCACGCACTGACGTCGCCTACACCCATCGCTGGCGCGGCCAGCGAAGCCCTGCCCGAGACCCCACTGGAATTGCGCACACGACAGCACAAAATTGCTGGCCAGATGCAGGCTTATACTCTCGAGGGCGAGCCAAACGCCCACACCATCATCGAGCGCATTTCGCTTGTCGACGTGCCTTCGGACGCCGACGGCCTCGCTGCCGACAGTGGTCGCGTTGCGCTGTGGCAATTGAAGCCCATCACCGGACGCACTCATCAGCTGCGGCTGCACTTGAGTGAACTGGGCTTTCCCATCCTGGGTGACCAGTACTACCCGGAGATTCTGCCGCTGGAGGCCGAGAATACCTCGGAGCCCCTGCACCTGGTCTGTGTTGAAATGAGTTTCGCTGACCCCGTGACTGGGGAACAACGAACGTTCCATTCCCGTCGCAGCGTTTTCAATCCGCTTTCGCTGCCGGATATTAATTCGCCGTTGATCAAATCTAATTAGAAGAGAGCCCCTCCCCCATGTCTGCCAAGCATGCAAAACGCCCCACCAAATCATCCGCTGAGTCTTCTTTGAAGCATTCCGCCCCACCAGCGGCGGCCTACGCTGAGGGGCTCACCAAGAAGTACGGTGTCGGCAATGCCGCTGTTACTGCACTGGACCATGTCGATATCTCTTTTGCCGCTGGTGAGTTCACCGCGATCATGGGGCCGTCCGGGTCGGGTAAGTCGACATTGATGCACTGCATGGCCGGCTTGGACTCCGCGACGTCGGGAAGCGCGTACATCGGCACGACGGAACTGTCGAAGCTGTCGGACAAGGAGATTACGGCGCTGCGGCGTGACCGCCTGGGCTTTGTGTTCCAGTCCTTCAACTTGGTGCCGACGTTGACAGCGGCGGAGAACATCACCCTGCCTATCAATATCGCTGGTCGTAAGGTGGATAAGCAGTGGTTCGAGGAAATCACCACGCGCCTCGGGCTTAAAGAACGGCTTACGCACCGCCCCTCGGAACTGTCCGGTGGCCAGCAGCAGCGTGTCGCCTGTGCGCGTGCCATTGTCAGCCGGCCGGAGATCATCTTTGGAGATGAGCCGACGGGCAACTTGGACTCGAACTCATCCCGTGAGGTGTTGACGATTCTCCGCGATGCGGTTGATGACATCGGCCAGACCGTTGTCATTGTGACGCATGATGCCACCGCCGCGTCCTACGCAGACCGTGTTGTGTTCCTCGCGGATGGCCGCGTGGTTGACGAGCTTCGCAACCCCACGCCCGCCGATATTTTGGCGCGCATGGCAGATATTGAGAATCTTTAGGAAGGCAGGTCATCTCTCCCCATGGCATCATCGTCTTCCACGCTAAGCCGCGTCGCCTGGCGTAATATCACCTCGCACAAGTTGCGCCTCGTGCTCACAATTATTTCGGTCGTGCTGGGCACAGCCTTCATCACCGGCGCATTTGTGTTCACATCATCGCTGGACAAGGCCTTTAAGGGCGCAATGAGTACCGCTTATGACGGTGTCGACGTGGTGGTGACGGCCCCAGCTGACAATCCCGGTGCTCTCACCGAAGAAACCGCGCAGGAAATCGAAAGCTTCCCCGGGGTCCGAGCCCTCAACATTGGCGATCCCAACAACAGCATTACGGCCACAGGAGCCGACGGCAAGCCGATTCAAACCAATGGTTCGCCATCGATGGGTCTTCCCTACTATCCAGCGGCCGAAGCGGTGGGCAACAAGGTCACGGTTACCGAGGGGCACGCGCCGGAAACACCAGGTGAGGTGGTCGTCAACTCCACCACCGCCGAACTCGGCAACCTCCACGTCGGCACTGAAATCAAAGTGGCCACCCGCCTCGATCGGGCGACGGTGAAGGTTGTCGGCATCGCTGATACCTCCATCGACGAAACCGGCTACCTCGCGGTCTTTTTCACCCAGAATCAGTGGCGCAAGCTCTACGGCGCGGACAGCCATATGGACATGTTCACCCTCGCCGCCGATTCCACCACTGACGCTGCCACGCTTACCCGTGATGTCGCAGAAGCATTCCCCGAGCTCAAGGTAGAGGCAGGCTCTAAGCTCGCCGAGGAGGCCTCCGAACGTGTCTCCTCTGCCTTAAGCTTTGTCAACTACTTCCTCATCGCTTTCGGGCTCATCGGGCTGCTTGTGGGCATCTTCATCATCTCCAATACTTTCACCATGCTGGTCACTCAGCGCATGAAGGAGTTCGCTCTCCTCCGCGCCCTCGGTGCTTCACGACGACAGCTCACTGCGTCCGTCCTCTTGGAGGCATTCATTGTTGGCCTCATCGGTTCCGCACTAGGTGTCATCACGGGATTTGGGCTGAGCCAGGGGCTATTCATGCTTCTCGATGCCATGAGTATCTCCATGCCCGGCGATGGCCTGACATTCGAACCGGTGGCAGTCATCGTTCCTCTCCTTGTCGGCGTGGCCATCACCATGATCGCCGCCTGGACGCCGGCCGCCCGCGCTGGCGCGGTCCCTCCTGTAGAAGCCATGCGCTCTGGGGATCAAACAACCAGCAATAGCCTCAGTGCTAGGACGTGGACCGGTACTGTGCTGGCGTCCGCCGCGATCGCAATCATTGCCTGGGCATTGCAGTGGAACGACGCAGAAACCAAGATTCGTGCCATCTTCGTTGGTGTCGGTGCAGTGATGGCCGTAGCCTCCGTCTGGCTTGTCGGCCCCGCGCTGTCCATGCCTCTGATCGGAGGACTGGGGCGCGTCGTAGGTGCGCCTTTTGGAACCGTCGGCAAGCTTGCGGCGACGAACTCCCACCGCAATCCGCGCAGAACGGGAACCACATCGTTTGCACTGACGCTCGGGCTTGCGCTGGTGACTGTGATTGGCATGTTCGGTGTGTCCATGAAGGAGGCGGTCAATGAGTGGTCAGAGACCAATCTGACGGCTGACTTCGTGCTCTCGCCACCTCTGACCGCGCATTCGGCCCTGCCTCTTGGTGTCGAGGATGCGGTGAAGGATATCGATGGTGTCGACGACACCGCAACCTTGTCGATTGGCGCGCTACTGGTAATCCCACCTGAGGAAGCCGCCACGATGATAGCTTCCGACGGCGAACAAACTGAAGTCGGACCGGAATCTAGTAATGCGTCGGTTTTCAACTCCAACGTCGGCAAATGGTACGGCACTCGCGCCATCCAGGGCTCCCTGGATCTGGCCAAGCCGGATGCGGGAATTGTCATCAGCGAGTCAACAGCGAAAAAGAATGGTTGGAACGTTGGCACTGAGCTCGCAGTGGTTTCCAAAGGCGGCATAACACGGCTCCCCGTCACCGGCATTTTTGCTGACACGAATGATCCAGGCCAGTCGATTATGGTCTCCGACGAAGCCGCCCACAAATATGTCAAAAGCAGCCACCTGTTGCCCTTCCAGACCTACGTTGATGTCTCCGATTCCATCGCCGCAGACAGCGGCTCCATGGATGAAATGAAGCAAAAGCTTAGCGACGCAGTTGCGGACTACCTCGTAGTACAGGTGATGACTGCTAAGGAGTTTGCGGGTCTGGCTAATGCCTCTATCGATGTCATGCTGGGAATCGTCTACGCGCTGCTGGCCCTGGCGGTCATCATTTCGATTCTGGGAATTATCAATACTGTCGCGCTCTCGGTTGTCGAGCGCCGCCAGGAGATTGGCATGCTTCGGGCCGTCGGCCTGCAACGCTCGGGGATTCGCCGGATGATTCGCCTGGAATCTGTGGAAATCTCCATTTTCGGCGCGGTTGTAGGTATTGTCCTCGGCTTGTTCCTCGGCTGGTCACTTCTAACCGTGCTGAAGGATGAGGGCCTGAATACTATCGCGGTACCGTGGCTGCAGATCGTTCTCATGCTGCTTGGGTCTACGCTTGTGGGCATTATTGCTGCTCTCGGCCCTGGTCAGAAGGCCGCGAAGACACCGCCCCTGGCCGCTATCGCAAACGAATAGTCGCCGTTATATGAAACCGCCCCGTGCAGATATTGTTTCTGCACGGGGTTTCTATTTCGCCTTATCGCCTACGCTGAATCAGCTATCCGGCTCACGCATTTCCGCTGGAAATTTATACGGCTGCGTTGGCCTTGCGATCCACGCGTTCACGATTCTTCAGCGCCTTATTGAGAAGCATAAAGAACCACACAAAGCCAACCGTCAGGATAATGTGGCCGAGCCCTGCAATTCCCGAGTACATCGCACCCCAGGCCTCCGGGCCTGAAACAACGTGCACGATACCGTTAGCCACCATCATGCCAATCGTCCAAACAATACCGACATTCTGAACGATGAACCAGCGATCAAAGCCCTTGACAGCTGAAATATTGAATTGACCATCCAAGGCCAGCGCAACCAAGAAGAAAATCATGCCAAGAACAAGGAAATGCGTGTGCAGCGTATTGAGCTGCGTTTTATCCCCAAAATCCATCGCACGGGTAAATTCACGATAGAAAACGCCAGAAAACAGACCAAGACCAAGATAGACCGAAGCAGCTGTGAATAACTTACGCATACTTCGTAGCCTACTCAGATAACACTGGCTTCTAAACAGACTAAACCCAGGGGGTTAAACGAAAGTTTGATACCGCGAACCTAGAGAAGCCTCAAACTAACCGCGCGAATCGAGCCAACACACGTTCGGGCACAGTTTTGAATAGGGTCATCACCAGGCCATATAGGCCGGGCGCTACCTCCGCCCGACCGACCTCTGCTGCACGTAACGTGCGCACCACTAAATAATTGAGATTCTGCTCCGGCATAAGACGCAACTTCACCGACTTCGCCTGCTTAACGACGTCCCGGAGAGCGGTGGTCTTAACCTTTCCCGGGTAGCAAATAGTGACAGTTACACCATTAGGTTTTAATTCCTCCCTAAGGCTGTTACCCCAATGCCGAATAAACGCTTTCGATGCCGTGTATACCGCTAATCCTGGAGTTGGTGCTACAGCTGAGATCGATGAAATGAGAATGATGTGGCCGTTCTTTCCGAATAGATCGTTTAGCGAGTAAACCGCTGCGACCGTACCGCGAATATTCGTCTGTATCATTTGATCAGCCTGCGAAAAGTCCTGGGTTTTAACATCGCCATAATTCGCATACGCGGCATTGAGGATTAAGTAAACTATCGTCGCGTGATGGCGCTCGACATAATTCCGGATTTTATCGCCAAAATCATCATCGGACTGGTCTAGACGAAGATGGCGAAGACGAGGACCTTGGCTCCTAGAGCGCTCAGAGTCCTCGCTGGAAGAATCATCGTTGTAGCTACGAGAAACACACCAAATTTCATCTAGGTCCGGACGTAGCTGCCCGAGTTTATCGGCGAAGACGGCGCCTATGCCCCGAGATGCTCCAGTCACGATTCCCACTCGCATGAATTCCAAGATACAGCTGACTGGGAGGAGCAATTAAAACGGCGACGACGTAGCGCGCCGCATAGGAATAAGCATACGAACAGCAAAATGCAGCACTAAAACGCTAGTTAATTCTGTTTACTCGTGGGTAAAAC
>NZ_JASBOG010000010.1:0-95073 GCF_039907185.1 Corynebacterium sp. c8Ua_99 | reverse complement strand
AGGGTCCTCCCACACCATCGGACCGAAAACGCCGAACAAACTGAGCCACAAGCACCGCGAATATAATGGCTCCCATGACCACTCACGAGAATTTTCCAACGGTCCGACACACAATTTTCCAAAACTCACTGATGTCCGCACTGCTCGATGGCATCTACGACGGCGAGATGACCATTGGCGAAATCCTTGGTCATGGCAACTTCGGCATCGGCACCTTCGACGGTCTCGATGGCGAAATGGTAATCCTCGACGGTGTTTGCTGGCAGGTGCGTCACGACGGCTCCGCGACCCGGGCCACCATGGATCAGCGCAGCCCCTACACGGTGGTGACCAACTTCGTTCCCCACACGGTGATGGATGCGCCGGAAAACCTGACTCGCAAGGAAATTAGCCCCATCATCGATTCCCTGGTGCCGAGCCAAAATTTTATGTACGCACTGCGGATTACCGGCGAATTTGAGTGGGTGAAGACTCGAACCGTCGTAAAGCAGGAAAAGCCGTACCAGAAGATGGTTGATGCGACGGAAGAAGACGCGTCGGTTGATTTTGAGAACCTGCGGGGCACGATTGCGGGCTTCCGCACGCCGGTGTACGAGAAGGGAATTTCGGTGCCCGGCTGTCACGTGCACTTCCTTGCGGAAGGCGGCACCGGCGGCGGGCATGTGCTGGACTTTAAGCTGCGCTCGGGCACTATCGAACTGTGCCCGGGCACTGACCTGCAGCTTCGCCTTCCGCTAACGGCGGAATTCTCGGATGCTGACCTGGATCCGGAAGACCTGGATGAGCAGATTCACAAAACCGAGGTCAAGGAGTAAACGCTAGTCTCCCGGGCGGCCAAGACGAGTGACGTAGGCACGGGCGGTGACGTGCATCTCTGCAGGTAGCGCCGCAATGCGTTCCTGCAGCACCTCCGGGTGAATATGGCGTGCCGACGGGCTCATACCGATCTGCGCGGCGATTGCACCCTGGTTGAGGTTCATACCGAACTCCACCAGCTCCGGGTCGCCAACAGGCACGAGGTGCCCCTCTGCCTGGGAAATCATGCGCTCGACCTTGCCGCGCTCGACATCAATGATGCCCAGTGGCTCACGAAGCTCACCCAAGTGACCAGTGGTGGCAGTCAGAACCACAACCTGGCCGCCCGGCTTGAGCACGCGAGCGAACTCCTCCGCGTTGCGAGGTGCGAAGACAACAGTAAGCGCATCGATGGAACCATCACGCAGCGGCAACCGTGCCCACGCATCGGCCACAACCGCACCGAGGCGCGGGTGGCTCTTGGCCAGGTGCTTGGCGGCCGGCACAGACACATCAATGCCTACGCCACGAGAATTGGGAATGCTGTCCAGCGTGTGTGCGAGGTAATAACCAGTGCCCGCACCGACTTCGCAGATGACTGGGCTGGCGGCTTCGGACACGTTGGCGTCGTCAAGCACGTCCTGGACGTTGCCTGTAACTGCCTCAACGAATGGAGCATAGTGGCCACCAGAGAGGAACTCCTCGCGGGCGGTAATCATCTTGGCGTCATCGCCGGTGTAGCGCAGGCCAGCCCCACCGGCGAGCGTAACGTAACCCTGGCGGGCGACATCATAGCTATGTCCGGATTCGGACTTCAGAGTCATTCGTTCGGCATCACCAAACTTCAAATCAGTGCCATCGATGGGGTCAGCAAGCACATCAATGATGTCAGCTAGCACGTCGGTCACTCCTCAAACTGAGCTAGAAAAATAATTTTCACTATCTTAGCCCGTGTCGAGCTCAGCCAAGTAACTCCAATGCGAGTTACTGACTACGTTTATGACAAAAATTGCCCGAAAACTGGCTTGAAAGTGTCATAAACTCGCACAGTTTCACATTTGCAGCCCGTACTTTTTGTTCATAACCCCTCATTCGAGCCGTTATCACCTGAAAAAGAAAAGGCGACCTACACCACTGGTGTAGGTCGCCGCTGGGTCAAAACCGGACAGGCCCGGCCACTACCCGGCCTCTACCCGATACCCCACTACTCTGCTACTCCACTACTGCTACAAGCTCTGCACCGAGCTCCTTGGCTTCCTCCGGGGACAGTTCCACCACCAGGCGCCCACCACCATCTGCGGGGACGCGCATCACAATCTTCTTGCCCTCTTTAACTGCCTCCAGCGGACCATCACCGGTACGCGGCTTCATTGCTGCCATGTGAACTCCTTCGTTCTAAGACAATGTCGATGCAGGAGACGACCAGCTACCCCAGCTCAGCTGTGGTAGCTGGGAGATTGACAATCCCGGTTCAAGACCTCGGTCTAAGACCCCGGTTTAAAATCCCGGTTTAGAATCCCGGTCGGCATTTCGACTACTTCTCTTCATCATAGTCTTTTGTTTCACGCAGCGGCATGGGTGAAGCGCCTCAAACTACGCCCCTTACACCAGCCCACGCACCGGATGCAGTGGTGCAAAATCACCAGAAATAGCCAGAGTCATGCGACAGACATCAAGGGTTTCGGACACCTGATGCGAACGAAACACCGCAACGCCGGCAGCTGCCGCATGGGCAGTCGCGGCCAAGGTGCCGGGCACACGTTGCTCGACCGGGCGGTCCAGAGTCTCACCGACGAAGTCCTTATTCGACAGCGCCATAAGCACCGGCCAGCCTGTAGCCACGAGCTCATTGCAGCGCCGCAGAAGTTCGAGGCCGTGGTAGGTGTTCTTGCCAAAGTCGTGGGTGGGATCGATGAGGATGCGGTCCTCCGGCACGCCAGCGTCCACTGCCCTCTGGGCGAGTTTGCCGGTTTCTGAGATGACATCGTCCACGACGTCGTCGTAACGCACGCGAATCGGATTGGTGCGTGGCAGTGCCCCACCTGTGTGCGAGCAGACGTAACCCATCCCGTGGGAACCCGCGACTTCCAGCAGCTCCGGGTCATGGCCCGCCCAAGTGTCATTAATGAGGTTGGCGCCAGCGTTAATGGCGGCCTCTCCGACTTCGGCGCGCCAGGTGTCGACGCTAATGTGCAGGTCAGGATAGCGCTCGCGGACCTTCGCGATGGTCGGCACCACGCGCTCGATTTCCTCGGCAACAGTTACTTCTGCACCGATACCGGCCTTGACGCCGCCGATGTCGACAATGCCCGCGCCTGCCGCAACAACTTCGTCGACGCGAGCAAGCGCAGCCTCCTCCGCAGCCGTCGCGCCACGGTCATAGAAGGAATCCGGGGTGCGATTGACGATGGCCATCACCGTCGGCACCGCGGAGTCCTGATAAAAACTCCGCACAGCGTCCTACCTTTCGCTGAAGCGACGGACTCGGCGGAGCTTTTCGGAAACGTCAGAGGTCGGCTCACACTCTTCCAACAGCTTTTCGTGCGCGGCCTCGATGTACTCGACCGCTTCGTCAATGGAGTCGGTGACCAGGAAAAGGTCCATATCAGTCGGAGAAATCAGCTCCATGGCCACTAGTTTCTCACGCATCCAATCAACCAGCCCCGACCAGAACTCAGTGCCGAGCAGCACGATTGGGTGATTTTCCACCTTCTCGGTCTGAACCATCACCAGTGACTCAAAGAGTTCATCGAGAGTGCCGAAACCGCCCGGCAGGCAAATAAACGCCTGCGAGTACTTCAGGAACATGGTCTTCCGCACGAAGAAGTAGCGGAAGTTCATGCCCAGGTCGACCCAGTCATTCAAGTGCTGCTCGTGCGGCAGCTCAATGCCCAACCCAATGGACAGGCCGTCGGCGTCGTAGCAGCCGCGGTTGGCGGCTTCCATGATGCCCGGGCCGCCACCGGTGATGGTCGCGTAACCCGCCTCCGCCAGCGCCTTGCCCAGGTCGAAGCCCCACTGGTAGTAAGGGCTATCCTCTGGCAGACGTGCCGAACCATATACCGTCACCGCCGGCGGAATCTCCGCCAACGCACCAAAGCCGTCAACGAACTCCGACTGAATGCGCAGCACACGCCAGGTATCGTTGTGCAGCCAGTCCGTGTTCGGATTGTGTGACAACAGCCTGCGGTCGGTCGTAGACGCCTGCGGTTCGCCCGCCTGTCGGATCGCGATTGGGCCGCGGAGTGCACGGCGCTTAGCTGGGGACGGAGTACGTACAGGTTTCATAACCTCACAATGTATGCCAGCAATGACATACGCGCACCCGCTCGGCGAGGGCGGGGTGTGATTCTAGGCTCACTCAGCCACCGGCGCGGTGGTCAAGTACCGCCGCAAATCCTCCCACAGTGCCGCTATGCACTCGACCGGAATCTGCTCATCCTTCTTGTGGCAGTACGCCGGGTCACCCGGGCCAAAGTTCACCGCGGGAATGCCGAGCGCCGAAAAACGCGCCACATCGGTCCACCCAAACTTGGGCTTTACGACGTCGCCTGCGACCGCAACCAACTCCTTCGCAGCAGCCGCATGCAGTCCAGGCAGCGCCCCAGGGCTCACATCCTCGACATCGACGGTGAGGTCCTCGGCCGCGAACTCGTCGAGCCCCAGCACCTCGCGGAAGTGTGCCATAGCCTCATCGGCGCTGCGGTTGGGCGCGAATCGGAAGTTGACTCGCAGCACCGCCTCGTCGGGAAGCGTATTGGTAGCAACCCCGGCCTCCAGCCAGACGACGTTGAGCCCTTCGCGGTAGGCCAAGCCGTCAATGTCCACAGTCTGCGGTTCATAGGCGGCAATGCGTGACAGCACCGGCGCTAACTTGTGCACGGCATTGTCGCCGAGCCACGCCCGAGCCGAGTGCGCACGTGTGCCGTGAGCGGTCAAACGCAGGCGAATAGAGCCCTGACAACCGGCTTCGATGACATTGCCGCTGGGCTCGCCCAGCAGAGCGACATCGCCAGTCAGAAGCTCCGGATGCGACTCACTCAAGTGCCGCACCCCGTTGAACTCCGCGGCGATTTCTTCGCATTCGTACATGATGAGCGTCAGGTCGCGCTGCAGCTCCTGGCTTGCCGCTAGCGTCGCAAAAGCATGCAGATAGACCGCGTCCCCGCTTTTCATATCCACAGTTCCGCAGCCAAAGAGCGTGTCTCTTCCCTGCGCGTCTACCCCACGCGTCGAAGGCACATTGTCCGCAGTCGGCACCGTATCCAGGTGCCCGGCCAGAATCACACGCTGCGGCAATCCACGATGAGTCCGTGCAATCACGTTGTTATCGATGCGCAGGACCTCAATCGACTTATCTGCCTGCGCTACCTCACGCAATGCCACCTCGACGGCATCCGCAATCGCGGTCTCATTGTGGGACACCGATTCGATGTCGACCAGTGCCGCCGTGAGGTCTACAGGATCTTGGAGCAGATTTAACTTCGATTTCACATCAATTAAGCGTACAAACCGTTGTGCGCCAGCGAAACCAGAATTTTATGATGAATATGCGCCGCACGACCATTGATCGCATCCCCATTGGCAGGCGCGCCACCGCCGAGGAACAGCGCCAGCTCATGCGGTTCGGCGGAGGTCACACCAATTCTCCCCTCCGCCGGACGCTTAAGCCCATCAGCCACCTCAAAGACCAGGGTTTTCGCTCCTTCCGGGAGAGTTTGAGCAATGATTTCCGCCGGAGTTTCGCTTGCCGACGACCCCAGCGCCCGCTCCTCCCCCGCATTATCGGTCACCTCTCCGTTGCCGCTTTCTTCCTCGACAACGCCCGCGCCGGGTCCATAGACCACAGCCACACGGGAGCCATAGACCGCAATCACCGGACGCAGCTCATTCGTGCTGACGATCACCGTAGAACCGGCCAACGGCTTGCAGACGGCCGCGACAATCTTGGCCGTTGCATGTGGCAGCTGCACTGGAGTGGGATCGATGTCTCGTCGATAAGCAGGACGAAGCGTTTCGGCGACATCGCCCAGCTCATCGCGCTCCCACATCGGCAGAGCGTCGATGCGTGCCTGCTGATCGCGGTTCTTGCGCTCCAGCAGAAGACGGGCGATCATGCCACCGCCGAGCCCCACCGCGATGGCAACTGCGATAACCAGCACAAGACGGTTCGGCGCGATGAGCGCAACCACTGCGGCAATAGCCACACCGACTGCGCCAATTGGCATTGCTCGCGGCGGCAAAACGAAACCAAAGAAGCTGGCTACGGCGAGAATCCAAGCACTCAGCAGTGCGAATCCGACATAGAAGACCACCGGCAGGGACAGGACGAAGCCGAGTCCGAGCACACTGACAGCAATGATGAGGCTAACTAAGAACCACTGCTTCATTTTCTGTGTGCTTTCAAGGCCAGCTAGGGGCATAGTTCATCCTTCCGCGAAGATTCCTTAAAGGGATACTAATATTAAGAATCATGATTACATCTGGTGCTGTCGCTACGGGAATCGCCAATATCGCAATGGACGGTACAGTTCTCGATACTTGGTTTCCCGCACCTCAGTTAAGCGATGAGGTCGTAGAATCGAGCACTCACCGGCTCGGCGCCGCTGATCTGACCCCACAGTTGCTTCGTCAGGTGATTTTGGACGAGGATCGCCGCGTGGAGCAGGTGGCAGTGCGCACGTCCATTGAGGATTTGTCCAAGCCTGCTGTCGACCCGCACGATGCCTACCTGCGCCTGCATTTGCTCTCCCACCGCCTGGTCAAGCCGCACCAGCTAAACACCAAGGGGCTCTACGAGCTACTCCATGTGGTGGCGTGGACCAACAAGGGGCCATGTCTGCCGGACAACTTCGAGCAACTGCGCACCCACTTGCGCGTCCGCGGTCTGATTCACGTCTACGCCATCGACCGCATGCCGCGCATGGTCGATTATGTGCTGCCCGCCGGTGTGCGCATTGCAGAGGCCGAGCGCGTGCGGTTGGGCGCTTACTTGGCACCGGGTACGTCCGTACTGCGCGAGGGATTTGTCTCGCTGAACTCGGGCACTCTGGGCCCATGCAAGATTGAGGGACGTCTATCCTCCGGTGTCGTCATTGGCGCGCACACGAAGGTGGGACTGTCGGCCTCCATCATTGCCGCTCATGACGATTCCGGTCAGCGTAAGCCGCTCACGGTTGGCGAGCGCTGCCACATCGATATCGCGGCCGGCACCGTCGGCGTCAGCCTCGGTAATGACTGCATTATTGACCGAAGCATCCTCATTGCCCCCGATACGCCCATCGATGTCCCCGCGGAGAACCGCCGTATTCAGGCATGGGAAATTTCGGGCCGCGACAACATGCACTTCTACCATCACCCGGACCACTCGGCGGTGTGCGTCCGCCGCACGGAACGCCCGGGCAATGACGAAGGTGCCGCTGCTTTCGCTCAGCTTGCCGACGTGCCGGATGAGCTGGCCGGATAACCTACTTTCGGTGCTCGTGAAGGCACATTAGTTGACCCCAAAACGGTGAATGGGGGTAAACCCGTAATACGGTTATTGCCCCTGTTATCAGCGAGGTAATGTTTGCGACATGACCGAATCGCAAATTACCTCCACCTCCGGCGAGACAGCTCAGCTGGGCAAGGGGCTGCAGGTTCGACACCTGACCATGATGGGTCTTGGCTCCGCAATCGGTGCCGGTCTTTTCCTTGGTACGGGCGTCGGCATTAAGGCAGCTGGCCCGGGTGTTCTAGTTTCCTATGTCATCGCTGGCTTCATTGTCGTCCTCGTCATGCAGATGCTCGGCGAGATGGCCGCTGCCCGCCCGACACCGGGTAGCTTCTCCACTTATGCCGAGATGGCCTTTGGCTCCTCGGCTGGCTTTGTCCTCGGCTGGCTCTACTGGTTCATGCTCATCATGGTGCTCGGCGCTGAAATTACCGGTGCCGGTGCCATCATGGGTGCGTGGTTCGGTATTCCGGGCTGGATTCCAGGCCTGATCTGTGTTGTCTTCTTCGCTGTAGTGAATTTGGCGAATGTGCGCGGTTTCGGCGAGTTTGAGTTCTGGTTCGCGTTCATCAAGGTCGCGGTGATTATCGCGTTCCTGGTCATTGGCGTTCTTCTTTTCTTCGGTCTGCTGCCAGGCACCAGCTTCGTCGGTACGACGCATATTGCCGAGTCCGGATTCCTCCCGAATGGCGTGTCCGGCATTGCCGCTGGTCTGTTGGCCGTGGCCTTCGCCTTCGGCGGTATCGAGATTGTCACAATTGCCGCTGCTGAGGCTGAAGATCCGCAGCGCTCCATCGCTGCTGCTGTCCGCTCGGTAATCTTCCGCATCTCTGTGTTCTACCTGGGCTGCGTGACCGTCATCATCCTGCTGTTGCCGTACTCCCAGATTGACGGCGCTGACTCCGCAGCTGAGTCGCCGTTCACCCAGGTTCTGAAGCAGGCAAACATTCCGGGTGCCGTTGGCTTCATGGAGGCCATTATCGTTCTGGCGCTGCTGTCCGCGTTCAACGCTCAGATTTACGCAACCTCTCGCCTGGTCTACTCGATGTCCACCCGCGGTGAGGCACCGCGCTTCTTCGCCCACACCAATGAAGGCGCAGTTCCGAACCGTGCGGTCATCATGTCGATGGTCTTCGCCTTCGTCTCCGTTGGCCTGCAGGTTGTCTTCGACGGCTCGAGTGTCCTGGTCTTCCTGCTGAACGCTGTCGGCGGCTGCTTGCTGGTGATCTGGCTGGTTATCGCCCTGTCCGAGATTAAGCTGCGCCCGCAGATGGAGGCCAACAACGAGCTTTCCGTTCGCATGTGGGCCTACCCGGCACTGTCCTGGGTAGCGGTCATCCTGATCCTGGGCCTCGCTGTTGGCATGCTCACCGATCCTGGTGCTCGCCAGCAGGTTATCGCCGTTGTGTGTGTCACTGCGTTCCTCGCGGTACTCGCTGCACTGACTAAGAAGAGCCGCACCGCGGCCCGCGAGGCTCTCGAGTCCAGCGAAAGCAACTAGCCCATGACAATTAATTGCAGGGTCTAACCACCCTGCTACCCCTATCCGAACACTTCCTTGCTACACATTTGCGGAACACTTTTCATAGATAGGGATATGCCGGTAGCCTGTTTTCCATGAAATTTGGAGCACAAGCTACCGGCATTGCCACTTTTAACAACGATACTGTTCTCGACGTCTGGTTCCCCGCCCCCAAGCTCATCGAAGAGGGCGTGGCAACCTCCACCACGACCGGAACCATCGACGCCGACGCACTGCCTGAAGATTTCACCTACCTCACAGATCTGGCCGTAGCCGATGCGGACCGCGGCACCACCCGCCATCTGGTCACAGCTACCATCGCTTCACTCGATGACGCACCAGTTGACACCATCGATGCCTACCTGCGCCTCCATTTGCTGTCCCACCGCCTGGCCACCCCCAACAGCATCAACCTGGACGGCATCTTCGGCAAGCTCAACAATGTGGTGTGGACGAATTTTGGCCCCTGTGCTGTCGAAGGCTTCGAGGTAACCCGAGCCAAGCTGTCGCGCCGCGGGCCTGTCACCGTCTACTCCATCGATAAATTCCCCCGCATGGTCGACTACGTCACTCCCACCGGAGTCCGCATCGGTGACGCTGACCGCGTACGCCTAGGCGCCCACCTCGCAGAGGGCACCACAGTCATGCACGAGGGCTTCGTCAACTTCAACGCAGGCACGCTTGGACACTCCATGGTGGAAGGCCGTATCTCTCAGGGGGTCGTCGTCGACGACGGCTCCGATATCGGCGGTGGTGCGTCCATCATGGGCACACTATCCGGTGGAGGTAAGGAAGTTGTGTCCGTCGGCAAGCGATGCCTACTCGGTGCGAACGCTGGACTCGGCATCTCGCTCGGCGATGACTGCGTACTCGAAGCCGGGCTCTACATCACTGCCGGCACCAAGTGCCACGTTGCCCTAGACGGTGTGAAGAAGACGCTCAAGGCCCGCGAGCTCTCGGGCGGATCGAATATGCTCTTCCGCCGCAACTCGCTCTCTGGTGCAGTCGAGGTTGTGCCGTGGGCTGCCGAAAAGGTGAAGCTCAGCGCGGAGCTGCACGCTAACTAAGGGGTCGTCGGCACGTCTGCCGGGGCCGCGATAGTCCGCGCGCTCCGGTAGGCACGTCGCTCACCAGTGACGGGGTCGACAAAGGCCAGCGCGGTCGCCGTCAATCGCAACTGCGGCGTGTACTTTGGCACTCCACTCGCGCTTGCCGACGGCCCCTGCGCCCCCGCTTCCCGGCCATAGGTATCCTCACCGAGGATGGGATAGCCTAGCCAGTCCATCGTCGCCCGCAGCTGATGCGTGCGGCCCGTATGGGGCTGTAGCCGCCAGTGCCCCACCTGCATGCGGCTGCCGCAATGCCCACAACCACAGCCGACTGCGTGCAGCGGAATGCTGGTGCTGGTCGCACCACCGCCATGGCTGTTCGCCAGCACATCGCCGATGTCCGCGGCTACTCGGCCGAGGAAGGTCACGGTTGTGCGTGCGAGCTTGAACTTGGGATTCTTCGCGGCAGCGCGAGCGAAATCGTCGGTCTCCACGACTTTTACTCCGCGCCCCGCCGGGTTGGGATCGAGCAGAAGCGTGACATCCCTGGTTTCCCCCACATGCCAATCATCGGGCATCACGGTGAGGCATTCGTATTCTTTGGTGATTTCCTGGTTTTGGAAAAGCTGCTGGTAGCGCGCACGGGTAGCCGGATTCCGGGAAAGCAACAGCAGCCCACTGGTCAGAAGATCCAGGCGGTGAACGGCCACTATCTCCGGTTCCCCGAGACTACGTCGCAGTCGCTCCTGCACGGTATTGGCCACGATGCGGCCATTGGGAGTCGCCGGCAGAAAAGGTGGCTTGTCTACGACCAGAAACTCATCGGTGTCGGCCACGATTGCCGGCTCAAAGGGGATGTACTCCTCGCGCTCGTGAGCGGCGGCATCGACTTGCGCTGCCTGACGGTTCTTCTCAAGGCCCCACCACGCATCTCGATTGCCTGCGGCACGTCCCACGGCACACTCCCTTTTTCATGATTTGGTCTATGCCGATGTCGGCACCGTTTGCAGCATTCGGCCTACGCGGGCCAGCACATCTGGCCGGGGCTAGCCGCGAATACGCGCCGCCGCCACTTCGATGTCGTTGAGCGTTGCTGTGAGCCCCACCCGCACGTGCTGCGCACCCTTGGGGCCGTAGAAGCTACCCGGCGCGACCAAAATGCCGCGTTCGGCCAGCCAATCAACGGTCTGCCAGCAGTCTTCCCCGCGCGTAGCCCACAGATAGAGCCCGCCCTCGGAGTCATCGATACGAAAACCTGCGGCTACCAGTGCATCATGCAGAATCTCACGGCGGTCACAGTATCGCTGCTTTTGTTCGGCCTCGTGGGAGTCGTCGTTAAGCGCGGCGATCGTGGCGTGCTGGATGGGTCCCGGCATCATCAGCCCCATGTGACGGCGCACGGAAACCAGCTCGGCGATGAGGTCCGCGTCGCCAGCGAACCAGCCGGTGCGGTACGACGCCATGTTCGACGTCTTGGACAGCGAGTGAATAGCCAGCAGGTTGGTGAAATCACCGTCGCACACTCGCGGGTCGAGAATACTGACTGGCTGTTCAGTCCAACCGAGCCCCAGGTAGCACTCGTCAGAGGCGACAACGACGTCCCGAGCACGCGCCCACTCAACCACCTTGCGCAGGTGTTCAACACCGAGGACCTTGCCGTTGGGGTTGCCCGGGGAATTGATGAACATCAGCGTCGGCGAGGCGGGGCCGATTTGCGTCAGCGAGTCCGCACGCAGCAGCTCAGCGCCTGCGATGCGAACGCCGACCTCGTAGGTGGGATATGCCAGCTCGGGGATGACGACGGTGTGCCCCGCGCCTACGCCGAGGAGGAAGGGAAGCCAGCCAATCGCTTCCTTGGTGCCGATGACCGGAAGCACATTGCCGCCATTGACCGCTGACTCCAGTCCCGTCACGCCGTAGCGCCGCGCCATCGCTGCAACAATCGCAGCACGTAGCTCAGGCGTGCCGACGGTCTGAGGGTAACCCGGTGCGGCAGCACCTTCGGTAAGGCCCTTCCGAATTATCGGAGCGACTTCATCGACCGGTGTGCCGACCGAGAGATTGACCATGCCCTCTTCATGCGCAGCCGCAGTGGCTTTCGCCTGCGTGAGAGAATCCCACGGAAACTGAGGCAAAAGAGAACCGGGAGTTACGCGCTTACGGGCAGCTGACATGGGCGGTGATGAAGTCCTTCCCGGGAAAAGAAATAGGTTTAATCATCTGTGGTTTTATTCTTCTGCCTGCGGCGGCAGAGCTGCCACGAATGGCACATCGAAGTCCTGGGGGCCGAGCTTGGCGGCACCACCCGGGGAACCCAACTCATCGAACCAGTCGACATTCGCATCGATGAATTCAACCCACTCATCCGGAACATCGTCCTCGTAGAAGATGGCCTCGACTGGGCAGACCGGTTCACAAGCGCCACAGTCCACGCACTCATCAGGATGAATGTAGAGCATGCGCTTGCCCTCGTAAATGCAGTCAACCGGGCACTCTTCAACACAGGCACGGTCGAGGACGTCAACACATGGCTGGGCAATGATGTAAGTCATGGTTTTAGGTTTAAGAACCTTTCTCACAAGATATGGGATGAGGCTTTCGCTATCTGTCGATTATGCCGTTCCGACGAGAAACAGAGCAAAATAGACAGAGCGGTATATTCAGATTGGAGTCTACACCCAACGTGGGTGTTGTTTTCAACTGGCTCCAGAAAGAGCCACATTGATGCGGGCCTGCCCTGTATCAATTCCTCACCGTCTCCTGCAGTATCCGCTGCGGTTTTCGCTAGAGTGCCCGCAGATGGCGCAGTGGCCAGGCACCGCCCAGCACACCGCAAACAAGCAGCAGCACTGTTCGCAACCACTGCCCCATTGCCAAGTCCCCACCGAAGGGCAGCACTGCCCACAGCAGAATGCCTGCAAAGCCCAGCACCCAGATGACAGTCGGAATTGCAGCTTTGGAGCGATCGCGTGTCCACAGCAACGCTGTGTTGGTGATAATCAGATTGGCAATATAGGCCAGCGGAATGGTCCACGGCAACGGAATAGCAACCGAGCCGATGGTAATCCACACTCCGAGGAAAACTACTTCAATCACCAACGCTGCCAACGCAGCCAGCGACAGCCAGACTAGCGCTACTGTGACCTCCCCCTGATGGAAGTTCTCGCGTGGCTGCGAACGTTCCGGGTCACCCCAATAGCGCTCATCCCCGAATGTGCGCTTTTCAATACTCAAGCGCTCGTTCTTCAACTTTCCGCCAGCAGCGTTAATCAAGTCTTCGCTTTCGTGAGGCTGAGGGTTACTCATCGTCCGCACTCCCCTCCGCTTCCAGATCCACGCTCGGTACAGAGTCGACGCTCGCTACCGGCTCTGGCGGTAATTGGATATTCACCAGCTCCCCCAGCTCTTCCAGGGACGCAGCGGTCGCCGTACCAAAACGGTATGCCTCAGTCGGTGTCACCGGCTGACACAGCAAATTGGAAAACGCCCAGACGGCTCGCGCACGACCAGAGCCATCGGTCTGCCCATAGACAGCATCCGGATTCACCTCGCTGACGGAACCATCGGCGAACCACACCTGCGTCGCATGCGCGCGCATGGCCTCAACCTTGGCAGCCACAGCGGCGTCATCCAGCTGAACCTCGAAATGGCCAGTCACGGTGGCGAAGTCGTCGACATCGCACGACTGCCAGCTCTCCGGTACCACGGTAATGGCATCCAGCCCCGCCGCCATTGCCTCACGATCGGTGACCGCCCACAGCGTCGGAAAGCGATTTCCGCACGCCGCGACAGTGATATCGTGTGCGCGAATGTGGTCCGGGTGCCCATAGCCACCATCGGCATCGTAGGTAATGACCAGGTCTGGCTGCAGCTCATCGAGGATGGTGCGAAGCTGGGCTACCGCCTCATCACCTGAGTTCATGAACGCACGGGGATGCTCATTACCCTTGTCCCCTGCCATACCGGAATCACGCCAACGCCCGGCACCACCGAGGAAACGTGGCGCATTGTCTGGGCTATTGGCCCCCAGCGCACGCAGCGCCGAGCGCAACTCGGCGACGCGGAAACCGCCCAACTGGTCAGCTTCATCAGCAACTAGCCCCTGGTACGGCGCGCCGATGACCTCTCCCAGCTCGCCCATCGTGCAGGTCACTACGCTTACCGACGCTCCGGAGCGCGCGGCAGCCGCAATCAAACCACCTGTCCAAATGGACTCGTCATCTGGATGTGCGTGAACAAAAAGTAACTTCACGGGCTTTCTTACTTCCCCTTGTTCTCCTGGTCGGCGTTATCGCGGACTTCTTGGTTCTGACCCGAACCGTCCTGCTCAGTATCTTCGCGCGGACTATCTCCCGGTTGAGAATTCTCAGACGATTCTCGAGTCCCGCTTTGCGTCGCGACTCGGCGAACCTCGCCCAGAACACCGAGGCGGCCCAACACTGGGTCATCGGTCCACTGCGAAGAGTCCTTCCGCCCAGTAATTGTAATTTCCGGGCTGACGACCGTCAGCAAGCCGTCTTTCACCAAGGTCAGCTCGATACTGTGGCCAGCAATGATATCGGCGAGTTCAGCGGGCAACGCAGAACTGTCGGGAGCGAGCAGCTCATCAACCTGCGGGTCACAAAGGCCGGAAAGATTCTCGCTCCGAGCAGCCGATTTCGGAGCGACAGATACTCCGCTGAGGTCAGCCGGCTCTGCTGAGGTAGAAGATGTGGACTGCTCAGACGATGTTGTCCCGTCCAGCGAGCTCTGCTCTTCAGCGCTCTTTCCCCGGTCTTCACTTGGTGCAGGTTTTGTCGAACTGTCAACGCCCTCAGACTCAGACTCGGATTCTGACTCAGACTCGGTAGCCGACTCTGCGCCTGCTTCATCCAAGTCCTTCGGCGGTAGCGAACTGATCGAGCCTTCCGTACACGCATAGCGTTCCCGGGCCGCCTGGACGGAATTGGGCTGCTCTGCCCATGCCACCACGGCATCGACGGTTCCGTAGGGCAACGAAGAACGCAGCATGTCCGCCGGTGAATACGAAACAACGGTGGCGGGGATACCAGCTGCAGTCAACTGGTCAGCGACCGCAAAAGCCGCAGCGCGTGCCGCTATACCGTCGCTAATGATGCCGATTCGTAGCGGATTGTCCTCAGTAAAACCGGCCTGTGGCGCCTCGGTTTTCTCCTGGTCACGACCGTCACCAGAGCCACCTGCGATTCGGCGCCCGGTGGCCACCTCTGAGACCTGTGCAACGTTGATGGTGTTCAGAATGGCCCGGCGGACGGATTCGTCGGCAAGCCTGCTCGACGCGAGGTTGGTACTGAAAACCAGTTCCCGGTTGGGCTCATGGAAGAACTCAGCAACACCGGGGATCAGACCGTACGTCAGCTCAGACGTCTCCGTCGGACGGACCTGCACGGCCTGGATCTGCTTCGACCGCAGTTGCTCCGCACCATCGATGGCACTACGCATGGCACGCAGCGTAATAACCTCCGAGGCTGCTGGCTGCTCACCCCAGTAGCGGTCATTTCGAACCAGTCGAATGATGTTGCGGCCGACATCCATCGACTCGACGGTGTACTGCCCACCGGAGGCCGGGAAACGGCTGGCCAGCCCTTCGGAAAAACCATCAGTGTTCGACCGCATCAAATGCGCTGGCAAGAGATGTGCAAACAGGCGCTGCCAATGCGTAATCGGCTGAGTGAACGTCACATCAATCTGACGGCCACCGTCGGAGACATCAATGGATTTAATCAGCTCATAAGTCGCCGTATCCAGCGATCCTGGCGTGGACGTGACTTGGGAAAATAGGTAGCGGAAGTCCTCGCCACTGATTGGCGTGCCATCGCTCCACTGCGCCCCTTTTCGAATGCGGTAGCGGACATGCTCTGCCGCTACCGTCGGATCCGTGATGTCAACACCGGCCGCTTTCCCGTTTCCAGCTCCGTTTCTGGCGTCACCGTCTTTGCTGTCATCACTCTCGATGACCTGCACGGAATCCAGCAAGTCGGAGTTGAGAAGCCATTGGGGAGCTCCTGCCGAGCGAGCATTGGCAGCGTTATCCACCACTCCGGGAGCTTGCGCGGCGGCACTAGCGTCACCAGCCTCGCCCTCTACCGGCGCAGGGGTGAAAACACTAGGCAGTGTCAGTCGCGCTACCAGGCTGGTCACCGGGGAGACGTCGGCAAGCAAATGCGGATTGAAGCCTTCGACAAACTCGTCGACACCGACCGTGACTTCACGCATCTTTTTGGCCTGGTCAGCGGTGTCTTCCTGCTGCACCGGCGCTTCCTGCTGCCCGGGCACAGTCGGAGCGTCCGAGGGGCGAGCCATGCACGAAGACGCCAAAGCCGCCGTCACGCAGAGTGTCGATGCTACGAAAAATCGACGAGAAGCTGCGTGACGACGGCTGCGAATAAACATATCCACGAGATTACTCGACACCTGACCGAGTCAGTTACCCCGAGACTGGTTTTCAGGTGGCCCAGTCCCCTACCAACCCGAATTACTTCTTATTCATGGCCTTCGCGCGGGAACGAGCGCGAGCGCGATCGGTGGCGCTGAGGATCTGCTTGCGTACGCGAATGCCCTCCGGGGTGACCTCAACGCACTCGTCAGCACCACAGAACTCCATAGCCTCATCGAGGGAAAGCTTGTGCGCCTTCTCCAGAGTCACGGTCGCATCAGCCGAGGCTGCGCGCATATTGGTCAGCTTCTTTTCCTTGGTGATGTTGATGTCCATGTCCTCATCACGCGGATTCTGGCCAACGACCATGCCCTCGTAAGCCTGGTCACCCGGCTCGACGAAGAAGGTGCCGCGGTCAGAAAGCTGAATCAGTGCGTAAGCGGTGATCTGGCCGGTACGGTCAGCCACCAACGATCCTGTCGGACGGTCCTTAATCTCACCAGCCCACTCGCCGTAGCCGGCCGAGTAGTGATTGGCGATACCGGTGCCCTTGGTCTCCGTCATGAAAGTAGTGCGGAAGCCAATCAGACCGCGGGACGGAATGAGGAACTCCATGCGCACCCAACCGGTGCCCTGGTTACCCATCTGCTCCATGCGCCCCTTACGAGCCGCCATCAGCTGAGTGACAGCACCCAGGTGCTCTTCAGGAACATCAATGGTCAGGTGCTCGTACGGCTCCTGAACCTTGCCGTCGACGGTCTTGGTAACAACCTGCGGCTTACCGACGGTCAGCTCAAAGCCCTCACGACGCATAGTTTCAACCAGAACGGACAGCGCCATTTCACCACGGCCCTGCACCTCCCAGGCATCCGGGCGCTCGGTCGGCAGCACGCGCAGCGAGACGTTACCAATCAACTCCTGGTCCAGGCGGGCCTTGACCATACGAGCGGTCAGCTTATCGCCACCACCCTGGCCTGCCAGTGGCGAGGTGTTCACGCCGATCGTCATAGAAATAGCCGGCTCATCGACCAGGATGCGCGGCAGCGGGTCCGGATGCTCGGCATCACAGAGAGAGTCACCGATCATGACCTCGTCGATACCGGAGATAGCGGCGATGTCACCAGCAATGGCCTCTTCAGCAGGTACGCGGGTCACGCCGACGGTACGCAGCAGCTCCGCGACCTTCGCATTCTTGACATGCTCATTGCCCTCGGAGTCGTAATGAATCCACGAAATCTGCTGTCCCTTGCGGATACGGCCCTTATGGATACGAATCAGACCAATTCGACCGAGGAAGGAGCTGGAGTCCAGGTTGGTAACCTGCGCCTGCAGCGGGGCATCAATCTCAGCGGACGGCTCCGGGAGTACCTCGGTGATGACGTCGAACAGCGGCTGCAGGTTCTCAGACTCCGGCAAGTTGCCGTTACCCGGGTTCTCGGTAGAAGCCTTACCGGCACGACCAGAGGCATAGAGAACCGGCAGCTCAAGGTTGCGCTCAGCGACCTCAGCAGCTTCCGGGTCTTCCAGGGTGGAGGCTAGCTCGAGCAGCAGATCCTGTGCTTCCTCGACAACCTCGTCGATACGTGCATCTGGGCGGTCAGTCTTATTGACCACGATAATCACCGGCATGCAGGCAGCAAGCGCCTTGCCCAGGACGAAGCGGGTCTGCGGCAGCGGACCTTCAGAGGAGTCGATCAGCAGCACGACACCGTCAACCATGGACAGTGCGCGCTCCACCTCGCCACCAAAGTCGGCGTGACCAGGGGTGTCAATGACGTTGATGATGAGGTCTTCGCCGTTCTTGCCCTCACCTTTTCGGCGAATAGCGGTGTTCTTCGCCAAGATGGTGATGCCCTTTTCCTTTTCAAGGTCACCAGAGTCCATCACTCGGTCTGCAACTTCTTCGTGGTCGCTGAAAACGCCGGACTGCTCCAGCATGGCGTTCACGAGAGTGGTCTTGCCATGGTCGACGTGTGCGACAATGGCGACATTACGGAACTCGGTATCGCTCACAGGCGGATAGCTCCTAACAAGCTAAGAGGACTAAAAGAAAAAGATACGGCCTTGCTCTAAAGGACTGTCTTTACGACTGCCTTTAACGCCCCGCATCAACGCGTAATAAAGCGTTCTACAGTGTACTCCTTCTTAATGCCCCTGCACATCTGGCAGAGATTCTCGCAACCCCGAGCACCTATCCGTCATGCAAAGTGGCACTGCCGCGCCACCCTTAGGGATAAATTACCCCCTTACTGCACCCCCGCTTTACCGACAGCCATAACGGCATATCCGCCAGCGCCACAACGCTTCACGACGGCAATCTCTCAGCCCGCCATGTGACACATGTGACCAAATGCCATAGTTGTAACCCCACGGGATGAGACTTGACTTCACCCGCTTACGCGCTGCGAAACACCATTAACACCACAGGCATACATGACGTCACAATTTTCACAATCATCTCGTTCTACACCAAAAATCACTCTAATTAACTTGCGACACGCGGGAATCCGTGCGTTAATCTCCTGAGAAGATTCTGAACATTTCTTTTTCAAATCTTTCCAATTCCCGTTGGAGTCGTTCTAAGATGAGCAACGATTCCGAAATTTTGATTCCGACTCCAATAGCCCACGAATGAGAGGTTCTTCACCGTGGTTTCGACTGGACGCTCCTTCCTGCGCCGTGCCGCAGCGACCTTGGGTGCAGCTGCAATTCTCACTGCGGGCATGACTCCCGCCGCTTCTGCTTCCCCGTCGCTGGACTCCCTGAACATCGCTTCGCCGAATCTCTACGGCAACGCGCGCGACATCATTAACTCCCCAGGCGTTCCTGAGGAAATTTCCAGCGCACTGAACAAGGGAATTGACTTCCTGACTGGTGAGGGCGAGGGCGAGCCGGGCTTCAAGGTTCCGGAAGGTGCCCCGAAGACCAACCAGTTCCTGCTGCCTACTGTTGCCGACAAGTGCATCGGCGGCGAAGGTCGTTCCTTCGGCCTGGCCACTACCGTTCCGGGCCCGGCAGACCTGCCTCTGCCAGGTGTTCCAGAAAACCAGCTTGGCTTCATTTTCACTGGCCTGGGCACCAAGCAGCTGGCTAAGCAGCAGGACACAGAGATGAATGTCTACTGGGTCAACGTTGCTAACGGCAAGTACGGCAAGACCACCCTGGAGAACAACGGCATCAACGCCGAGGAGGGCCCGGGTGCTGTCAACGGCACCGCTGACACGGGCAAGGGCGTGGTCATCGCTGTCATGCAGGGCGGTATCACCACTCAGGAAGAGCCTGGTCCGACCAACTGCAGCTACACCCCGACCGCCGGTGTCTTCCCGGTCGGCCTGAACTAAGTTTTTCTAGTTCTCCCCTAGCCCTTTTTGCATCACGTATGCAGAAAGGGCTTTTCTATGCCCAAAAAGGCAACCCCTACACGTTAAGGTATTCGCATGTCCACTTCACCGGCCACTTCGGCTTCGACCGCGGCAGCTCCTGCGCTCTCCCCAATTCGCTCGAGTCAGGACACACATCCTCCGAAAGTCGAGACCTTTGACCTACGTGAAATGGTCAACACCGACCCCAAGGGCTTTCAGCGCAATGTCGACGAGTTCCGAACTCTCACACCCAGCCGCCTTTATATGCGCCGTGGGATGGATCATCCAAAGTTTGGATATCTAGAGTCATTCCTGCTTGCCGACGAGGGGTTGCGCATCAGCATTTATCACTTCCGCCCGGGCGTGAAGGTGGAACACCAACGTTACGTCGATATTGTCAGCATCGACCGGACTGATCCGCAGTGCTGGCGTATGACCGATTTGTATCTCGACATCCTGCAGGCACCGACCGATCCTGAGGCCATAGCTCCCCTACCTGTCGATGCGACCACACAGATTCGCGTTGAAGATGTCGACGAGCTCGTCGCGGCCCACACCCAAGGGCTGATTAGCGATGAACTCACCGAATTCGCTATCGAGACCACGCTGACTGCGCGCGCCGCAATCGCTGCACACGGTGACAACATTGATACGTGGATGCAGACTTTGAACCTCGATGCGACGTGGGCTGATGCTGTCGAGCTTTCGCCCGCAGCCTAAAATGACCACCTCAACAAGGAGTACCGCCCGTGTTCGATAACTTAACCGGCCCCATTCCTCCCGCCGGCCCTGATAGCAATGCGATCATCAAAGCAGTCCGAGCAGCATTTTCCTCCTACTTTGAAGAGTCCGACCCCGGCGAAGCCCAGCTGACCTTCCTTGGTTCTTCGCCACTGAAGATGCTGCGCTTCGGCCCTGACACAGACCGGATTGTCACCTACGCAACACTCGGTTGCAGTGCCGAAGCGATGCAAGATCCGTCCGCAATGGTGGTGGACACCAACTCTGGCCCGCGTGCCGAACTCGTCTTGCCTATTCGTGGTGGACTGGACGAAGTCATCCGCCCGCTGGGTATTCTTGCCGCTTCCCCAAGCATCGAAGGCCTCATCCTCACCGAGGGGGCACTAATCGACTTCGGCCAGCCACTGTGGGATCAGTCGCGCTTCACCGGTTTTGTGCTGTTCAAGGCAGAAATCCCGCCGGTCGCGGTGGAGGAAACCGAAGTCACAATCTTCCAGCCGGTCCCCGCCACGACCAACGAATTTGCCCTTGCTCGCGCTAAGGGCGTTGACGAACTGCGTCGCGTGTGGGAAACCCAAGGTGTCGACTTCACCGACCCGCACCGCACCAGCGCTGTATAAAAGTTAGCTTTTGTGGTGGTTGCCGGTTATCTGCTCGTCGGCAAGCGATAAGTTCAACCTAGCAGTGACGTTTCGCGCCGCGACAGCGTGGTTTAGAGTATGGAATTATGGCAGTCAATTCGGCTAAAGACGTTCCTTTCCATGCGGCGCAGTCCTTTAGGTGGTGGCGGCTCGCGGTATATGTTTACGTCCCAGCGCTAATCCTCACCGTGGTCAGTTCCCTATTGAAATGGGACGCGACTGTTACGGAAGCGGCAAAGGCCAACAACATCGAGGTTTCTGCTGCACAGACCAGCTTGGCCGTGAGCTTCGCGTTTGCGATTCTCGCGCAGACGGCAACGGCGATTGCGTGCTGGTGGCTTGCTGGCAAACTCCTTGAAGGATCGACTGCAGCGCGCACGGTGCTGTCCGTGGCGGCGGCAGTTTTTGTCATTAATGCATCAATGACGCTGGTCGGAACGATTTCCCAGGTACGCTCCGGAGACTCGTCGGCGCTCGGTTTGATTACAGCTGGCCTGCTGATTGTTGCCTCTATCATCGCCGCAACTGCAACCGCCCAGTCCTACCGCGGCGAGCGTAACCAGAAGTTCTTTGTGACGACGTAGGCAGCTCTTAGAGGTTTGGGGCGGGACGGGGATGCCTTCCAGGGCCTCCACCGTCCGCTTTAGGTCGGCGTACATTTTAGGTATGCCCACTAATACTGAGAGCGCCAGAAAGATTCTGAATGGTCTCGCGTCCACCCAATCCCAGCGCGAGGAACTGTACAAATATTTCCACCGGCACCCTGAGCTTTCCATGCAGGAGCACAGCACTGCAGACCGGATTATTCAGGAGCTCGAATCTTCAGGTATTTCCACAAATCGCGTCGGAGACACCGGCATCGTTGCCATTATTGAGAACGGTGCCGGGCCGATTGTAGCTATGCGCGCAGACATTGATGCGCTACCGGTGAAGGAGACTTCCGGCAAAGACTACGCCTCCACGGCAACGCAGATTGATGAAAAGACCGGCACAGAGGTCCCCGTCGCCCACGCTTGTGGGCACGACTTCCACCTGATGTCTTTGCTCACAGCGCTGCAGGCTTTCAACGAAAACCTTGATCAGTGGTCTGGCACATTCATCGGTATTTTCCAACCCGCTGAAGAAACCGCCGAAGGTGCACGCGCAATGCTGGCGGCAGATCTGGAGAGGGCTATTCCGCGTCCCGACGTTTATCTCGGTCAACACGTACTAGCTAGCTTGCCCGGCGGTTATGTGGGAACTCGCCGCGGGCCAGTTCTCTCCTCTGCATTCTCGGTCAAAGTCACTGTGCACGGTAATGGCTCCCATGGATCCATGCCGGAGCTCAGTGTCGATCCCGTTGTCTTGGCATCCACCATTGTGATGCGCCTTCAGACCATTGTCTCGCGTGAGGTAGCGGCCACCGAGACCGCAGTGGTGACCGTTGGTGCGATTCAAGCGGGAACTAAGTCCAACATCATTCCTGACTCCGCAGAGCTGCTCATCAACACTCGTGCCTACAACAGCGCCGTGACCGAACACCTCAAAGAGGCAATCGAGCGCATTGTACGAGCAGAGTGCGTTGCTGCCCGCAGCCCTCAAGACCCGCAGTTCACTTACTACGACCGCTATCCCCTCACGAATAATGACGGGGATGCCACGAATACTGTGCGTGAGGCATTCGACGCGTACTTCGGTGAAGAAGTCTCCGACTTGGACGCAGTGGCCGCCTCTGAAGATTTCTCAATCATCCCCGATGCGCTTGGAGTGCCATATACGTACTGGGGGCTCGGCGGTTTCGCGGATGAGAGCAGCGCCGTTGGCAACCACAACCCAGCTTTCGCCCCTGACCTCCAACCCACTCTTGACCGGGGAGCAGAGGCAATCGTTGTAGCTGCCTGTGCTTGGTTGGCGAAATGAGGGTGTGATTAGCGAGGCTGATGTGTGCGGCTGCTGGCGAGCTGGTGGATGGTGTAGTGCCGGACTCGTGCGGGGCTGGAGTGCCGGACGGCCGAAAAACCGGGGGTTAAGCGAAAAAGTAGGCCCCGGCGCACGCCGACCGGACATGCTTCTTGCTACTTAACCCAAAAACTTACGGGCTGCAAATGTGAAACTGTATGAGTTTATGACACTTTGAAGCCGTTTTTCGGGCCATTTCTGTCATAAACGCAGTCAGTAACTCGCATCGCCCCACCGCCGCTGGTCATAAATGCAGTCAGTAACTCGCATTGGGGTTAAGCGACAAATCCTGAGTGATGCGGTGGCATGAAAAAGCCCCCGCCTTGGTAGCGAGGGCTTAGCGTTTACGCTGGTGATTAGCGCTTCTGTGCGTCTGCGAGAATCTGGCGACCTGCGACCATGCGGCAAATCTGGTTAGTGCCCTCGTAGATCTGGGTGATCTTGGCGTCACGCATCATGCGCTCAACCGGGAAGTCACGGGTGAAGCCGTAACCACCGAGCAGCTGCACGGCATCAGTGGTGACCTGCATAGCAACGTCAGAGGCGAAGGTCTTGGCGTTTGCGGCCATCAGACCCAGGCGAGCGCCGCCCTCAGCAGTGCCACGCTCAGCGTTAGCGGCTGCGGTGTAGACCATGAGACGAGCAGCGTCAATCTTCATACGCATGTCAGCCAGCATGAACTGGGTGTTCTGGAAAGCAGCGATCGGCTTGCCGAACTGCTGACGCTCCTGCACGTAACCAACGGCGTAGTCGTACGCACCCTGCGCGATGCCCAGTGCCTGTGCACCAATAGTCGGGCGAGTGTGGTCCAGGGTCTCCAGGGCAGTCTTGAAACCGGTGCCCTCTTCGCCGATGATGCGGTCAGCCGGGATGCGGCAGTTTTCGAAGTACAGCTCCGCGGTCGGGGAACCCTTGATACCCAGCTTGTGCTCCAGGCCACCGACGCGGAAACCCTCGTCGTCCTTGTGGACCATGAATGCAGAGATGCCGTTGGCACCCTTCTCCGGGTCGGTGACAGCCATGACGGTGTACCAGGTGGAGCGGCCACCGTTAGTGATGAAGCACTTGGAGCCGTTGAGGACCCACTCATCGCCCTCACGGACCGCGCGGGTCTTCATGGAACCGGCATCCGAACCGGCCTCACGCTCAGTCAGTGCGTAGGAAGCCATTTCACCGTTGGCGATGTCCGGCAGGACCTTGCTCTTCAGCTCGTCGGAGCCCTTGAGGATCAAGCCCATGGTGCCCAGCTTGTTCACAGCCGGGATAAGAGAAGCCGAGCCACAGACACGAGCAACTTCCTCAATGACAATGCAGGCCGCAACCGAGTCCGCACCCTGACCACCGAACTGCTCCGGCACGTGGACGGCGTTGAATCCAGCCTCGTTGAGAGCCTTCAGGGCCTCCTCCGGGAAACGCTCGTTCTCATCGACGTCCGCTGCGTACGGAGCAATCTGCTTCTCCGCCAGATCACGGATAACGGCGCGGAGCTCCTGGTGCTCCTCTGGCAGCTGGAACAGGTCGAATCCTGGGGTCAAAGCCATGTGGGTGTTCCTCCCGATTTAATGATTCCGATGTCGTGTTCGATATCGCGCTCTACGCATTTCTACGTAGCACTATCACCGCACGACGTATTTATCTTCGTTCGATACTAGTGGCTAACGCTTCGCCCTACCCGCGAAATTCGTAAAATTCTCGCGTTGCCGCTCGGCGCCCACAGAATAAACTGCGCGAGGAATTCCCGCAGCAGCGATGTCGCCCAGTACCTCAACGGCGTATAGGCGCCGACGACACACCAGGGTTCCAGCCCCCGTTCGCGCATGAGCTTCGCTACCCGTGGCGCATGAAAATCACTGGTCACAACAACCGTTCCAGCGCTCAACGCACCGTCCATGCCGCGCATCAATTCGCACGCATAGTCAATGTTTTCCGACGTATTCGTCGATTGGTCCTCGGGGATCAACTCGATGTCGCCGCGCTTTACGACGTCCCCAGCGTTCGCCTCCAACCACTCCACCATGGCGTCCGCTTCGGAGCAGGTGGCATCTGTCACCGCTTCACTGCCGACCCCACCGGAGCAGATGATTCGCTCGGTACGCTCATCACACGCTGAGACTGCTCGCTGTAATCTTCTGGCCAGCAGGGCCGAGGGCCGATTGTTCTTCAATCCGCATCCCAGTACAACCACGGTGTGTGGCGGCAGAGTTGGTTTTTGGGCTGCACATCGAAGGCGAACGGCCTCGAAAACGATCGCTGCGGCTCCTGGTACTGCGAGGCCGGCGAGCAGGGGCGTCGTCAAGCGATGCGATGCGCGAGCGTAGTAGGCGCGGCAGCTGGCCAGTGTCCACGCGGCACCTACTGTGGGAAGAACCCACCGCGGAGGTCTGCGATTGGGCAGGCGTGGTGGGCGTAGCTCCGAATTAGCGGCGACGCGTAGTCCGCCGACGAGGAGCATGGAACCGAAGCCTGCACCGAGGCACGCGAGTGTTTTTCTCATCAGAGCTTCCACGTTAACTGTTCTGGGACGTTGATGGTCCAGTCGACGAGCTGTTGCGGATTGTGCTTCGCCATATGCTGGGATTCCTGCTCGGCCCACATGTCCCAGTGTTCCTCGAAGTGGTCGTCGCGAGCCATGGCACGGGCAAATCGAGTCTGTGTGTCCAGCTCTACCCAGACTCCCCAGGCGTTGCCGTCGCCGATGGCGCGGGCAGCGGCAAGGTTAGCTTCAGTGACAGCGCCGCAGCCTTCGACGATGAGCGAGGAGTCCGGTGGCGTGGGGACCCACTCGGCGAATTCACTGGCGTACCAGTCCCACCGGCGATACCCGCGCTCATCGGCCGGTAGAGCGGGGTTCAAAATGGTCTCCGCAACTGCGGCCGATGCTTTCTGCAGGCCGGACCAGCCCGGATAGACATCCTCCAAGTGGATAACTGGCCAACCGAGGATACTGTGCAACTTTGCCGAAAAGGTGGTTTTGCCACTGCCGGAACGGCCATCGATAAGCAGAATCATCGTGATCGAAATGCCTTTGCTACGCCACGCCCAGGAAGCGGAACTCCCCGGCCCACACGGAAATACCGATTGCTGCGACGGCGATGGCAAGGCAGGCGGCCATGGTGACATAGTCACGCGCGGCCAATGTCGAGGTGTGCCACCACGTACGCTTAATCGGTGCACCAAAGCCGCGGGCTTCCATGGCTGTAGCCAGTTTGGTGCCGCGGCGCAGCGCGAACACCAGCAGAGCGAACACCTGAGAAGTAGTGCGGCGGATTGCACCGTGGTCACCCAAACCGCGTGCGCGACGGGCTCGGGTCAGCGCCTGCCAATCGCTGATGAACAGGCCGACGAGCCGCAGACTCGCCACCGTTGCCAGCACAAAGCGGCTGGGCAGCTTGAGAATCTGCGCCAGCCCATTGCCCAGATCGGTGGGGTCGATATTGGCTGTCAACACGACAACTGGAGTACCGATAGCCAGCACACGCAACATAATCGCGATGGCCAGGGAAATAGAATTATCCGTCACATGCGCAAGCAGGAAGGAGAAATACTCTTTGCCCTCCGGGTTGCCGTAGAGCGCCATCGAGATTCCAGAGATGGGCGCGGCGATAAGAAGTGGCAGGCTGCGTCCTAGAAAACGACGAAAACCCAAACCCGACAGCGGCACCAAGAAAAGCGTGCAGACAAGCGCAACCACTGCGGAGACCCAGTCGATGGAAATCAGCAGCGGTGTGGTGAGCAAGAATAGGCCCAGTACTCTCGCCACCGGGTTGACCGTCGCGAGGAAAGGCTGCTTACTCGAAATAGCGCTCTGCGTACCTTCAGCCGTACCGGCGGAACCGACTTCAGTCACGATTTCCCTCCTGCTTCGCCCTGGCCGCGCGCACCGCTAGTGCGGCTCGGACCGGCCTGCTCCCCTGAACCACGCTGTCCCGGCGCCGCACGGCCTGACCGCTCCGGATGAAACGAATCCATGTCGATGACGTAGTCCCCCATCGCTTGTACCACCAATGGATCGTGGGTAATCGAGATAACAGTTCGGCCGTCGTCAGCAAGTTGGCGAAGCAAAGTGAGCAGCTCGGTGAATGTCCGGCGGTCTTGGCCGAACGTCGGTTCGTCGAGAAGCACAATATCCGGCGCTGTCGCCAGAATGGTCGCCACCGACAGACGTCGCTTCTCACCGCCCGAGAGTGAGAACGGATTCGCCTTGGTCAGAGCCGTTAGCCGCAGCCGCTCAAGTAATTCCTCGATGCGCTTATCAGCGTTGACACCGACAAGCTTCGGTCCAAGCTGCAACTCTTCCAGCACTGTGCCGGTGACAAATTGATGCTCGGGGTCTTGGAAGACCGTGCCAATCCGAGTAGCCAACTTCTTCGACGGCCATTTCCACGGCGCACTACCGCTGCCGGCCACTTGGACCGTGCCCGCCATCGGCTCAAGCAGGCCGCCGAGCGTCAGCGCTAACGTGGACTTCCCGCTGCCGTTGTGACCAACGATGCAGGTGGAAGCTTCGGATGGGATAGAAACGGATACTCCGCGAGCAATAGGCTCAACAGTTTCGCTACCCCTGAACCACGACTTCTTCGCGCCATAGCCGATGTCCAGATCGCGGGTTTCGATCGCGATGTCACCGCTAGGGTGCCCGTCCTGGTCGCAGGCAACTGAACGCGCATCCGGCAGCGCGGGCGGAGCACCCGGAATCCACACCCCAGCATCCGTCAGAGCCTGCCCGTAGTCTTCCAAGACCCGATGCGGTGCACCATCGGCAATCACACCTCCGCGACCCAGCACGATGATGCGGTCGACCACATCGACCCACGCATCCACTCGATGCTCGACCACAATCAGTGCCGCACCGGTCCTCTCCGCCGCGGTAATCGCAGCATCGCGTAGTACCGGCACACCGGCCGGGTCGATGTTGGCCGTCGGCTCGTCCAAACAAATGACCCGTGCGCCCATTGCCAGCACACCTGCCAATGCGAGGCGCTGCTTCTGCCCACCCGAAAGTCTGTGCGTGGGATGATCCAGCGGCAAATCCAGCCCCACCAAATCCAGGCTGGCGCGCACTCGGTTGCCAATCTCAGCTGGGGCAACGCCCAGGTTTTCCGCACCAAAGGCAACATCGTCGCCAACGCGAGCACTAATCGTCTGCGAGTCAGGGTCTTGCAGCACCAAGCCCACCGCGCCCCGTGCGGAAGCAGGAGTACGACCTTCAATCAGGAGCTTTCCGGTGGCTTCGCCATCGGAGTCGTCGCCAAGCACGCCAGCAATAGCGGCGAGCAGCGTCGACTTCCCCATCCCCGACGCGCCGAGCAACAGCACCTTTTCACCGCGCTCGATGTCCAGCGTGATGTCGTTCAGTACCGCAGCTTTGCGCCCCGCGTGCCGATATCCGAACCCCCGCGCGCTCACCGCAGGGACATTTCCGCTTGACGACGGCCCCCGCGTCAACGCCTCATCTGTCATCGATTTTCCTAGACGTCGTCGTGCCGCTCTCGCCCGATGGCAAAACGATCCAGCGCTCCAGTTGCCGCCAGTGCCTTAGCCAGGAAGTAAGCCAGCAGACCGGCGAGGACGGCACCCGACAGCGCCGTGGAGATCAGATAGATGACGTTGAATTCGAAAGTCTTGGCCAGGTTTCCAGTGAAAAGCTCGAAAGTCCATGCGCCAACACCTGCCATGAGACCGGAGATAACCACGGTGGCCAGGTTGTAGCTCTTATACGCCAGAATGAGGAACACCAGCTCCGCGCCGAGCCCCTGCGCCAAACCTGAGTACAGGGTGGAGATACCCCACTGGTTACCGATCAGTGCTGAAACCGTCGCCGCGATTACCTCGACGAAGATAGCTGCACCCGGCTTGCGAATGATGTACGCGCCGAGCGGACCACCGAGGAACCACATACCAGCGACCAAACCGCCAAGACCAGGAGTAAGCGCGTTGACTGCTTCATAGCCCGCACCGCCGATGATGTTCCAGATAACAAAAATCAGGCCAACGGCCACGCCGATAACAGCTGCAATGATGATGTCAATATTGCGCCACGAGAAGTTAGCGCGCGCTGCACTCGCCGATTGCGTCATCCCACTTGCTCCTATTTTTCTTTAACTCGAGCGGTATTGCTCAAACATTATTGATGTATTCATTAGCGGCGTATGAAGCCTGTGTCGACACGCCCTAAGCACTAACTTTTGCCTACCCTACCGCGCCCAGCAGATGGCCTAGATAACATAAGGAACCATGACTAAAGCCGAGCGGTCATCTACAGGAGATACCCCAACTGCCCAACCCCCTCATACGCCGACAGTCGGCGATGAGGGGACAGCCGCGGATTCCGCAGTGAAAACTGCCGAGGCCCCTGGTGCTGACAACACCGCTGAGCAGGAAAGTTCTCGCCCATACTACATGCCCACATTGACGTGGGGCGAGCGACTTGACCTGTCTGCGAAGCAGTGGTGGCCACTCATCGGAGTTGTTATTGCGATACAGCTTGTCGCTCGCATTCTGGTGCTGACTAGCCATGGTTTTTACTGGGATGACTTCATCATTGTTGGCCATCTTTACGACACCCCACTGCTGAGCAAGGACTACCTGCTTCAGGATCACGACGGGCACCTTGCACCACTGGCCTTCTTGGTGCAAGGCCTCTATCACCTCATCGCACCGTGGAACTGGTGGCTACCGGCTATCACCATGGCCGTGATGTCGGTAGTGCTGACATACGCCACAGCTAAACTCTTTGAGCTTCTCACCGGCCGCACGCTGGTGTCTCTCTTCCTCATCACGATCGTCGCCTGGACACCGCTGATGCTTCCGGGCGACACCTGGTGGTCGGCCGCGGCCAATTCCCAGCCGTTCCACCTAGCATTTGTGGTTTTCATGATTGTCGCTATTCGCACGACTATGCGTCGTTCCTTCGGCCCCCGCCCGTGGGAGGCCGTAGGCCTGTTCGTGCTGCTGGCCGTGGCGCTCGGGTTCTTTGAGAAGTCCCTGGCTATCGCGCCGATTTCCATGCTGGTTGTCGTCACTTTGGCTTACATGGAGCGCAGAAATATCCTGCAGGTTCTCCGCCGTGGCCTCGTCATCTGGATCCCATCGATGCTGCTGACCGGCGCCTGGGCACTGTGGTACTACTTCGGCCCCGCCGAAACCACCGGCTTCATTTCCGACAAGCTACAGCCCGAACTGTTCTTCAACGGCCTCGGCCAGATTTTTGCCGGCATCATCGGCGGTCCAACAAGCTGGGAACGCTGGGCTCCGGGACAGCCGTTTGCCTCCGCTTCGTCTCAGCTGATTACTCTCGGCGGCATTATCCTGTTGATTCTGTCTGCCACCCTCATCGGCCGCGATTACCGTGGCTGGGCTCCGTGGACGCTATCGGTGGCGTACATGTTCACCACCTTGTTCGCCATCACCCTGTTCCGCTCGGGAGAGAACACCTCTGGCGTGCTGGCGCACACTTTGCACTACTACTCTGATGTCGCGCTCGTGATCGTAATCTGCGTCGCGATCTCCCTGGCTGGACTCCCACCGAAGGACGAGGCGCCAGCGCTGCTACCGGCTCGTACGCACATTCTGATTTGGTCGCTGGGCATCGCGCTGGCTGTCACCTCCACGATTTCCGTGGTCACTTACCGCAATGCCTGGTCTGATGACATCGCAATGGAGTGGATCGGCAACACCAAGGCGTCGCTGTCCGCGCTGCGCGAGGAAGCCGATGCCGCTGGCCCCGACAAGGCGATCGACTACAATCTCATCGACCAGCCCGTCCCCTTCGAAGTTCTCGTGCCCGTCGCCGCTCCGATGAACATGTACTCGCGGGTGTTTGATGCGGTCTCCGATCGCCCGCCGTTTGAGCGCGTCACCGGTCACCCGCGCATGTTCAATACAGACGGTTCGCTTATCGACGCCAAGGTCTCCGAGGTCACCCGTGTCACTGACGGCCCTGTCGAGCAGTGTGGCCATCGCATCACAGTTGGCGAGGACGGCACCGCGTCGAAGGACATCAAGTTGGAGAACATCATCAAGCTCGGTGACTGGGTGCTTGAGTTCCCGGCCACCGCCTCCGAGGACATGGATGTGCGCCTGTCGCTCCCCAATCCTTTCGAGACTGAAGAGCAAACCCGCGGTGGTTCCACAGTCGTGAAGATGAACAACGATCTGCGACCGCGCTATGTGTACCTCAACGGTGGCGGAAATACTCTCCATGTCGATGTGGAAAAGGCGACTCCGGGGGCAACCCTATGCATCGGCGCGGGGGCGATTGGCCCCTTGGTTCCCGCAAGCCGTTAAGAATCCTCTAAGATATTGCTTTAAGATAATGTGAGAAAAGTTTATTAGCCCCTTGTAGCTATTGTTTTTCCGACAGAGGAGCCACATCCATGCGTAACCGCATCGCCGGCGCTATCGCCGCATCCGCCATTGCCGCAGCAGCCCTGGTCGCTTGCTCTCCCCCGAATCAGGTTGACTCGGACGTGAAGGTCGGCGACCAGGCCAACCCGTCGGAGACCTTCGAGCAGAAGGCCACCACTCCGGCATCCTCCGACGAGATGACCCCTGCTGAGACCGCAGAGATGTAATCACTGCATCTGCGAAAACAGGGGTAGCCAGCAAACATAAACGCAGTCACTACCCCTTGTGCCCACTCATCGATGGGGCACGAAAGAATTACCGCCTGGACATTGTGTCCGGGCGGTTTTGGTTCTCCGGGGCAGCCTAGAGCCGCCTAGAGAGCCTAGGAAAACTCAAATTCCACGTGGTCACCATCACGGATCACCGCGCTGGTTGCGCCGTTTTCCAGGTTCAGCTCGACAACGAGCGAGGGCATCTCGCCGGAAGCTCCAGCCTCACCCGAGGCTCCGGCAGCATCGTCCACGAGCGCCGCGTCGGTTGCGGTCACGCGGTAGCGAAGAAAACCATTGCGCAATTCATCAGTCTCCACGCGAGCGGAGTGCAGCCATGGGAAGCGGCGTCGCACTGCAACGAGCTGCTGGTAAGCGCGGTAGAGATCTGCGCCAAGCGCAGAGAGTTCCTCCGGGCTATCCGGGAACACTGGACGGATCTGGTCGTCACCGCCGATGCGTTCCTCTTTGAGACCGGTATAACCCTGTTCGTCGCCGTAGTAGACCAGCGGCACACCGGCCACGGTAAACAGCACCGTCGCCGCCAGCACGGCCTTGTCGGCCCCTACCTGCGTCGCAATGCGTGAAACATCGTGGTTGCCCACAAACGTCACCGGCACAAAAGACTCCGCGAAGGTGTTATGGCGCTTCAGAGTCCAGTCCAGCTCGAAGAAGTTTTCCTCCTTCAGCGCAGACCAGGTCGCTTTCCACAGCTCGTATTCCGTCACCGAGTCCATGCCGGACACCGACACAATCTCCGCATAGTCACCGTGGATGACCTCGCCGTAGATAAAGGCGTGCGGGTGCTCAGCACGCACTCGCGGCAAAACCTTGTGCCAGAACTGTGGGTCCACTGCGTAGGCCGCATCCAGTCGCCAGCCATCAATCCCCCGCGCCAGCCAGTAATTCATCACGTTGACGACAAAATCAACAGTCGCGTCACTGGTGTGATCGAATTCGACCAAACTCTCATGGCCCTCAAACACCGGCGCGGTCATGTCGCCATCTGAGTGAGTAAACGCAAAGAGCTGTGCTTCTTCAGAGTCAGGGTTTTCCTTCGCGGTCTTCAACGCGGGTGCCTCTGCCCCGATGTGGTTGAAGACGCCGTCGAAAAGCACTTTGATGCCGCGCTCATGGGCAGCTTCGATGACAGCCTTCATGTCCTCTTCGGTACCCAGGCGCGAGTCAATGCGGTAGTAGTCCTCGGTATCGTAGCCGTGGCTAGTCGACTCGAATACTGGAGCCAGCTGCAGGACGTTGAGCCCGAGCTCCTGGACGTACGGAAGCCAGTCAATCAGTTTGCGAATTCGATTGACCGGCGCGGCGCCTCGATCCTTCTCACGGATGGGCGCTCCCACAAACCCCAGTGGATAGACGTGCCATCCAATCGCCCACTTCGACCACTCAGGTGCGGCAGCGAGCGTCTTATTAGGGGCGTTGGGGGTCGTGGACATTGTCCTATGCATCCTCTCTAGGTGCCTGAGGCTGATTGGAATTATCTGATGCCGCCGCCTCAGGACTCGGTGAGGTCTCCCCCGCCGATTCGCTTGACGACGCCCGCGCCTGGCCCGCATGCGACTGTGGCGTGCCAAGGCCTGCCTTCCGCGGCCGTGGAGGCACGGAACCTGCTGCGGGCATGGTCGGAGATGTGGCAGGTCGCTCCGGCGGATGATTCTTCGACGGGTTCAGTGCGTCGAGCGCGATTTGGATTTCCGTGCGCATGCCATTGACCATGGCTCTCTCCACAATTTTAAACTTGGAATTGTGGAGAAAGAAGGGATTACCCGCTTCCGGGCCACCGGTGCCGAGGAACATGTAACAGCCCGGCGCTTCACGAGAAAAATAGGAGAAGTCATCCGAAGGAGCCCACGGATCGGCGGCGAACACCTTGGAGTTGCCAACTGCCTTCGTCGCCGCATGCCAGGCACGATTGACTGCAATGTCGGCGTTGACCACCATCGGGTACGGAATCTGCCAGTCGAAAGTCGCCTGTGCGCCGTGAGCTTGGCAGACGCCGTTGACGACGGCCTCGATACGCTGGCAGACAATCTCCCAGTCGGCCTCATCCACCGAGCGGATGGACACTTCCAGGTTGGCCGTATCCGGAATCACGTTGCCGGCCTCACCTGAATGCAGTGAGCCGACGTTGACGATATTCATGTGCTTCGGATCCACATCGCGGGAGACAATCGTGTTCAGCATGAGAGTCACCTCGCTGGCGATGAGCACCGGGTCAATCGACAGCTGCGGGTTCGAAGAGTGTCCGCCACGGCCACGAATCGCGATGGAGACGATGCCCGACATGGTTGTCACTCGCCCAGCGCAAATTCCCACATGCCCTACCGGATGCGGCGCGACGTGGAAGGCGTAGACCTCATCCAAGTCATCGGCGGCACCCTTGTCGACCAGCTCACGAGCACCGCCCGGCAGCATTTCTTCGGCGTGCTGGAAGATGCACAGCACCTTGCCGTGCAGTTGATCGCGCATTCCAGAGAGCACCTTCGCCGTGCCCAGCAGCATCGCCGTGTGAACATCATGCCCACAGGCGTGCATCACACCTGGCGTGCGCGAGGCGTACGGCAGTCCCGTTTCCTCCTGAATCGGCAGGGCGTCAATATCCGCGCGGTAGCCAATCACACGGCCAGTGCTGGGGTCGCCCGCTGTTCCCTCGATGACGCCAATTACGGACGTCGGGGTCAACCGGTACGTCGGGATGTCCCACTGATTGAGCAAATCCTCAATCATGTCCGAGGTCCTGTACTCCCGGAAGCTCAGCTCCGGATTCTGGTGCAGTTGGCGACGCCATGCCACCGCCTCTTCGATAGGTACTTCAAGGCGGTGCGACGGCAGGGTGTCGTTAGCATCAGTCATGGTTCATAGCATGACAGAAAATAGGCTCCACGACGAGCAGCTACGGAAATTCCCTCACCCATTTTCGCTTCACGACGGCCACAGCGCCCCAACATCTCCACTGCTAGAGACGACTTCAGCGCTGCCAGCGAGCTGCTAGTTTCCGGCACCCCAAAAATCCACGGTGAGTTCGGCCAACCACCATGGATCAATCGTGCCGCACATCTCACGCGCCGAGTGCATGGAGACCATCGCAGCTCCGATATCGATGGTGTCGATACCCAGTCGCGTTGCAGTGATCGGGCCGATAGTGGAGCCGCATGGCTTGTGGTTCGCAGATACAAAATACTGCACCGGCACTTCCTGACCAATGCGCTTGGAGGTTTCCGCTGCAATTCGGACAACCTCGGCCTGACCAGCCGCCGTGGTGGCATAGCGCTGGTTGGCATTGATCTTCACCACTGGGCCAGCATTGAGTTCCGGCTGGTGCCCCGGCTCGTGTTCACCTGCATAGTTCGGGTGCACACCGTGTGCGCCGTCGGCAGAGAGACAGATGGAACCGCGGTAGAGCTGCTGGGTGCGTTCCAGGTCAGCGCCTGTGGCCGCTGCGATGCGGGACAGAACGTCGGCAAGCAGTGGCCCTGCAGCGCCCGTAGTGGAGGCGGACCCGACTTCCTCGTGGTCGAAAGCGACCATGACGGGGATGGTGGTTGACGTGCTCCAGTTTTGGCGGAGCAAGGTCTCGAAGGCAACCAGGGAGGAGTGGACACTGAGCAGGTTGTCGAGTCGGCCAGAAGCCAGGAACTCATCGTGAGCACCGAAGGTGCGCGGCTGCTGAGTGTCGAAGGAAATGAGGTCCCAGGCGACGATGTCGTCGATAGACAGGCCCGCAGCATTGGCGATGACCTGGTACACATCGGTGCCGAAAGTATCCAGTCCGATGATTGGTGCAGTGTGATTCTGCTTGTGGAGCTTCAACCCCTCTTCGTTAACCGCACGATTGAGGTGGATAGCCAACTGCGGAATACGCGCAACCGGGCCAGTGCGAGCAAGGTGCTCATTGCCGCTTTTATCAATTACCCGACCGGCGAACTCAATTTCGCGGTCGGTCCAGCTTCCCAACAACGCGCCGCCGTAGACTTCAACGGCGACCTGCGCATAGCCTGCGGCGGAGGTGCGCGCGTTGGGCTTCACACGAAAACCGGGCGAATCCGTGTGGGAACCCACAATACGGAAACCGGTGAAATCGGCAGCCGGCGTCTCCGGGACGATCCAAGCAACGGCAGCGCCATCGCGACGCAGGACGTAGGCACCGGGTTTACTTGGCCACTGTTCGTGCTCATCGATGACCGTGGCACCGGCTGCACTCAGACGGTCAACGACCTGTTGTGCCGCATGAAATGAGCTTGGCGACGCAGCCACAAAATCTATTAAATCCTCAACGTGACTGAGCGCTGCCGCCGGAACGCTGCGCGATGCCGCGTCCGAGGTATCCGCTGAATCCGGGGACTCAGGGGTGGGTGCCGAAGAAATAGCCATAACCAAACTCCTACTTCACATTTGATTCCGGATTTCATTGTATTGGAGCCCACAACTGACCGTGACCGAGCATTAAGCCGGTCCACAGTGTGATGCAGCTTTCATGTTGGGAACGGTATCCACTTAGTCACTTTTGCCCGTTTTAACTCGATATCGGGCATATTCAGACATATAGTGGCAACCGCATCAAAGAAAACCATTTGAATACAGAACCTCTCAAACCGGAGTCCCGACCGGATCCCGACCACAGAAAGGGTTTATACCGTGAGCCTTGAAAACCTGTTCCCCCGCTCTTTCACTACCAAGCGCGCCTTTTTCTCTCAGCCGCTGCGCGAGGCTCTTACCCGCGACACCAGCAGTGACGCTAACGCAGTCCACTTCGGACACCAGGTTAAGAGCGCCCGAAACGAGATCTACAGCGACATGTCCGCCCGTGACATCGTCTCTATGCTGAGCCGCTAAATTTAGCGCTTCCTCAAGTCGAATAAGACCATTGGCTCTGGCTGAGGAAATTTCAACGTCTCCGCGGCAGCTAATTCACTGCCAAAACCAGCTCCAACCTCGCCTGCATCACGATCGCCGTACCGATGTACCGCAAACGCGTGGCAGCCACCAACAACTAGCATCAATGCCAGCGTCAAGAGCATCGCAGTAATCCCCGAGTACACAAATCCGCCGGTATACGGCGTAGCAGCAATCGGGTTTGTCACAGGGAACGTCAGCAGGACCACTAGCAACGCAATACCGATATACGGCCACTGTCTGGTCAATCGGGTCCGCGCCATGGCGGCCAAACCGAACACAGGCGTGACCAGCATCAACATGTAGTGGGTCCAAAGAATCGATGAGAATGTGGCTGCAATAAGCCACGCGCCGGTGATTAGAAACTCAAACCGGTAGACCGGGTTCAACCACGCAACTGCGGTGACCATCAACACCACGCCAAGCGCAATACACAGTGGAATCGTTTTCACGTGACTCGGATAATCACGCACCACTGTTACTAATAAATCAGGATTGCCCAGGTCTGTGGCTAAAGTCGACGCCAACGACTGATTCGCACCACCGACCAAGACCGACGCACCAATGTCGTCGATTCGGTCAATCCAGTCCGAAATAACCGGCATGTCAATGCGGATAAGCATCCAGATCGCCAGTACCGCCGTGGTGGCCAGCGACCAGAGGGCTGCGCGCCGTCGATAAGCGAAAAAGAGCATCACGGCGATAAGCGCATACGGAGTCAATTTAATGGATGCGACGATGCCGAGGACGATGCCCGCGAGCCAAGGACGAGTGCGCGAGGCGGCAAGCCCATAGGCGACGCCCGCGACAATCAGCGGTGTCGTCTGACCAATCCAGAACGAATTAAGAGTGGTCGGCAGGGCGAATACGCATGCGGTAACCAGCGCTGCGATACCCCAGGGCATGGTCGACCGAAACCACAGGTGGTAGGAAGCTGCGACCAGGACCACGACGGCCATTCCGGAAAGAAACAGCAACCAAGCAACCGAGGTTTCAAAGCTCATGACGTGGGATATCGCTCCCAGAGCCTTTGCAAACAAAGGGTTTTGCACAAAGGGATGCGTAAATGGCGCAGACACTTCCTGCGCCAGGCGTGGCCAGACCTCTCCACTCATGGCGGTGAAATCGATTGGATCGGCATCATAGAGATGGGACTCAAGTCCCCTGTCCATCAGTAGCCCGCCCACCCAGAGCGACGCCCAATCGTCCGGCTGGGTGCGGCCATTCCAGGCCAGCAGCGAGGCAAGACCACCGAGCAGCGAGACCAGCATAAGAGGCCAGCTCATCACAGGCGATTGCGTCAGCGCAGGGACCTGATTGGGTTTGCGAACCCATATTTTTCGCGAGGCCCGCGACGGAGACTCCGCAACAGCACGTTGCGACTCCGCAACCTGTGACGATGCCCCATCCTGTGACACCGGTCCTTCTGCCCGACTATGCCGTCCCACGTTCCTCCTCATCGCTGGTAAGCGCCTCTATCTAATGTAGTGATTCCAATACGGCAGTGGTTACAACCCCACAAGAACCCGCAAGGTATGACGGCTTACTTTGAACGAAGTGCCAGGTGGACAACAATTGGCGGCCATGATGACCGGAGGGACTACCGGAACTGCGAGATAGTGCCGATGGTCGTGATCAGCTGATCGCCATCACTGTTGACAACAGCGGCTATGGGCATACGCTCCATCTCATCCGGACCGACATCGTAGCCCTGCGAGACCTCTGCCGTAATAATCTTTCCGGTCGGGCCGTCCTCAATGCGCGGATTACGAACGACCACATGAACCAGACTGAACTTCGCGGTGAAGTGAACTTCTCCGCGGTAGCTCTCCCCTTCGGCATCGCTGTTGTCATTGTCGCGGGTGAATGAGACAACACCGTCCTCAGGCTCTAGAGCACCGTTCTTAGCAGTGACTCCGCCACCCAGTGCGCCGAATACCTTCTCCAGCGCAGATACAGAAATTACTAAATCCTCGCTGGAGGGAGCCGGGGCATTCTTGCCCGGAGCATCCGAATAATTCAACGGAATATAGATTTCCTCGGCCTCATTAATAGAGCCGGCTGCCGGGTAGACGTAAATACCCCAGTTTTCACCAGCTGGGGTCTCTGGCGGGTCAACAACAATGCGGGCTTCAAAACTGCCGTCATCTGTCATCGGGGTAGCCTGACGAGCGATAGAACGCCGCATATCGACGCCCTGGTTCGGTATGGCCTCGAGAGTTCCGGCCGGCGTGACCCAGGCAATGTTGTCGTGTGGATGTTTCCGCGCCGAAGACGGAGCACCTTCACTTGGCTTCCACGAGTCTGGGAACGCACTGTAGAGAACGTAAACACCATTGGGCACACCCGGAGGAATTGGAAGCGGGTAACCACCACGGTTGGCCGACGGATTGAAACCACTGCCGCGAACAATAAGAACATCGCCGCGATGAACCGTGGCACCTTCAGCTGGTGTGCCGTCCTCAAAAGTGACAGTAACTTCCGGGGATTCGACATACTGTGAATCCTGCGGCTGGAAGTTCTCCGCTGGATTAATCACATTGGGAAAATTGTCCGGCACGATTGGCTTCGCAGTTTCAGCCATTGCCGGGGACACAAACGCCGAAAGAACCATGGCGCCGGACAGCGAAACCGCAGTCGCAGCTCTGCGCGCACCCCGCCCCACCGGTCGACGCACGTCTTCTCCAACCGTGGATGATTCAGAGCTGAATGAACGGCGAGTGTTGCGAGTGTTGCGAGCACCTGCGAGATGGCGGTGGGAATTATCGAAAGTCAGGAATCTCAGGCTGTGCATATAAGCAATGTACACCCCACTAGTTAGGTTTACCTAACGCCTTTATGAAGGTGCGCCTTACCCTCCCCCGTTTGAGGCTCAACACTGAGGCCGGCAGAAATAGCTGAAAGCAAAAGAAAACCGCGGCCAAGCCCAATAGAGCTCGACCACGGCTTACTTCAGCAGCTTCTAAGACAACCAGCTACTCCGCGGTAATCGGCAGGTAGACGCGGCTCCCCTGATCAGCGAACTCCTGGGACTTCTCAGCCATGCCGGCCTCGATCGCTTCAACGGAGTCCAGGCCGTGTTCCTTCGCGTAGTCCTGTACATCCTTGGAAATACGCATGGAGCAGAACTTCGGACCACACATGGAACAGAAATGCGCAGTCTTTGCCGGCTCTGCAGGCAGAGTCTCATCGTGGTAATCCAGCGCAGTGTCCGGATCCAGAGCCAGTGCAAACTGGTCATGCCAACGGAACTCGAAGCGGGCCTTCGACAGCGCGTCGTCACGCTCCTGAGCGCGCGGCAGCCCCTTCGCCAAGTCGGCGGCGTGCGCGGAAATCTTGTAAGTAATCACGCCGACCTTGACGTCGTCGCGGTTCGGCAGCCCCAGGTGCTCCTTCGGCGTGACGTAGCAAAGCATGGCGGTGCCAGCCTGCGCAATGATTGCCGCACCGATAGCCGAGGTGATGTGGTCATAGCCCGGCGCGATATCGGTTGCCAGCGGGCCGAGGGTGTAGAACGGAGCTTCCTCACACCACTCCTCTTCCCACTTCACGTTGTCGGCGATCTTGTGCATCGGAACGTGGCCTGGACCTTCAATCATGACCTGACAGCCGCGGGACTTAGCGATCTTGGTCAGCTCGCCGAGGGTGCGCAGCTCAGCCAGCTGGGCTTCATCGTTAGCGTCGGCAATGGAGCCCGGACGCAGGCCATCACCGAGGGAGAACGTGACATCGTACTGCGCCAGAATGTCGCACAGCTCAGCGAAGCGGGTGTAGAGGAAGCTCTCCTGGTGATGCGCGAGGCACCATGCGGCCATAATCGAGCCACCGCGGGAAACAATGCCTGTCACGCGGTTGGCGGCCAGAGGCACATAGCGCAGCAGCACACCCGCGTGAACGGTCATGTAGTCCACGCCCTGTTCACACTGCTCAATGATGGTTTCGCGGTAGATTTCCCAGGTCAGCTTGGCCGGGTCACCCTTGACCTTCTCCAGCGCCTGGTAAATCGGCACCGTACCAACCGGCACCGGGGAGTTACGCAGAATCCACTCGCGGGTTTCGTGAATGTCCTTGCCAGTGGACAGGTCCATGATGGTGTCCGCGCCCCAACGGGTTGCCCACACCATCTTCTCCACCTCTTCAGAGATGGACGAAGTCACGGCCGAGTTGCCGATATTTGCGTTGATCTTGGTGGCAAAACGCTTGCCGATAATCATCGGCTCAGTCTCCGGGTGCTTGTGGTTGGCCGGAATCACGGCACGACCCGCAGCGACCTCTTCGCGCACAACTTCCGGATCCACACCTTCACGAGCGGCGATGAAAGCCATCTCCGGGGTGACAATTCCCGCACGCGCCCATGCCAGCTGCGTCTTGACCTTCGGTGCATCCTCAGAGCCCGCAACCGCCGGCACTGCCGGAGCCTTCGGCCACGAGTCACGAGTCTTAGCCAAACCCTCCTTCAGGTTCAGCTTCGGGTTTTCCTCGGTGTAGATACCCGAGGTGTCGTAAGCATCGAAGTGAGTACCGTCCGTCAGATTGATTCGACGAACTGGAATCCGCAGGTTCGCCTCACCGAAATCGTTGCTAAACGCAACCTCGTCGTAATGCTTGTTACTGCGGTAAATCGGGCCAGTTGTAACCTCGCCCTCTTTCGGCGGAGCGGATACAGATACACGTGCGGCCATGAAGCAACACATCCCTTTCCTACGCTGGTATTACCCAGATTCAGGTTCGTCCGGTCGACGCTCGATTCCTAGCGTCCTCTCAGTGCCGGAATTTCGGTTGGCACTCCCGTGGTTTTGTAATGCGCCTCATAGTCTAACCAATCGTTCGGATTACTTCGGTCATTACACCCACGTTTGCCGCCAATGCTTAACGACGGCACGGAGAACACACCCTAAAGGTGCAGGTTGCGGCTGTGCAGCGGCGCTGTTTTTCGCGGCGACCGCGTTGTCCACACCCCTAAAAAGTTATCCACAGTCGGTCTATTTTTTCGGCTTCTCAGCAAGCGCAATTGTGAACGCGGTGTTATATCTTTCTCACACAAATTCTTTGGGGAGGGAAAATTGAAAAAGGCGACTACTGCCGCCCTAGTGTCAGCACTTCTATGGGGAGTAACGGGGACTAGTTGCGCATCGACCAAGGCTTCCGGCGAGGACGTTCAACCTGTCGGCGACAATGCGACAACCATCACTACTGACTCGGGCGTGGCGTTACCTGCGGGTGTGCTTCCACCCAACAATCCGCCGGAGCCCGGTGATGCTCCACTTGGCCCCGATGGGCACTACAACTACGACGCACCCGAATTCGTCCTGACCAATCCGTGTGACGACCCTGAGATTATGGGGCGCTTAGACAGGCTGGGGTTCCGGGAGCAGTCTGAGGTTTCAGAACGAATTAAAGGTGTCAAACAAATAGGTTGCGGACTTCAAACAAGTCACATTTTGCCACTTGGCCTCTGGCACACATCGGTGGCCCATTCCCGGCTCGAGAACTATGACGCTCACCCCACCACACACCACTCGGAAGGCCTTCATTGGGTGACTTTCAAACAAACCAACCCGATTGGTCTCTCGTACTGCATTGCATCCGTAGAGACCCCGAAAGGCGCACTGGGTTTTATAACGCACATCTCAGAGGAAGAATCCACTGATTTCGATGAAACACTCTGCAAGCCCGCCAATGAACTTATGACCAATTACCTGGGGGAAATGTCTTGATTTCTGCAAATATTTCGACAATTGATCACGCAATTAGCGGACTAACTGGAGCAATCATGCTTCCCGGCTCGTCTATGACGATGCAGCCCAACTTGGCCGGCTACTCACAGGTTCCGTCACTCCAGCTGGTGGCGACAGAACACAGTCTCGCAATTTCCGGCAGTACGGGAAGCTCTGCCGCCGTCGGATTGTCTCTGGGCAAACAGCTCACGTGGGCGCAAACAAATCTCGCTGACTTCCGTCGCGTGATTACTGAGCACGAATCCACCATGAATCGGATCCTTCGAAGCATTAACCCGTTCAATGGTGACGGTGCTTCCATTGCCGAAGTAGCGCGAACAAGCGGTGTATTTCAGCGTCGGCCAATGTTTGAAGCTGGAAGTCTCACTTTCGCGCCAGTCACACTTTCTGCGGAACTCGGTCTTGATGCGAAGTCCCTACTATCCATGTTTTCCTCGACAAACGACGGTGCCGTAGCCGAGGCAATCGCCTACTGGAACAACTTCGCCGAAACTATGACCACGTTGGCCAGCAATCTAACCTCCATCTCATCCGGCTTGGTGTCGAGCAACAGCGGTGCTGTCTTCTCTGCTGCTGACTCAACAATGAAAGGTCTGGCCGCACGCGCAACCAGCATCGCCACCGCATCTGAGGTCATGGCCGGACACCTTGCCGTTTTGCCGTCCGTTAAGGCAATGGCCGTCAATGCACTATCTGCGATTGAGGCCGAGTCCAAGGCACTCCCAAACCCTGGCGCGCAAAAGGCTTTTGAACAGGCCGAGGTAGCAGCCTTTCTCTCTGGCCCGTATACCGCACAGCTACAGACCGCTATTCCTCGAATTCCTAACCTGGTTTCTGCCGATGCCGGAAGTGGTGTGACTGCCGAGGTTTCCGTTGGGGCCACAGTCGCCGGGCGTTCTGGAACTAGTCAGTTCGGTCTTTCGCCTGCGGGGATGACTGGAAGCATGCAGGCCGCCAGCGCACCAGTTGGCGCCACCTCAACTGTTCCGGATTCTCCAACACCACAATCCACAGCCGCGAGTGCTCCCGCTCCTTCGCAGGCTCAACCGAGCACTTCGACTTTATCGAACCCTACTAATCCGTCTGCTACCCCTGTGCACCCCGCATCACCTGGCAGCCCAACGAGCTCCACAATCTCGCCAACTTCCCCGACCGGTACATCGACCATGGCTCAATCGAACGCGGCGAATCCAGCCATGGTCGCTCCTTCGGGAGCGAGCGCCCCACTTCAACGCACTTCACCGCAGGCATCTTCGCCTTACGGCGTTCACGGCAACCGACCGGCTGGCTCCCTCGGCGCAGGACGCGCTGCGGGGCTCACACCAGCGGGCAATATCCCGGCACTGCCGGCTTCTGGAAACGCAAGCTCCCGCCCACCGGCCTCGGGAATTCTGACTTCAAGTCCCGGTCGTATGCCAACGCCAACAGCAGGTCGCGGGATGGGAACCGGCTTGGGTGCCGGGGTCGCTGGGTCTGCCTTGCCAAACACCTCGAATAGCCCTGGACAGCGCGGAAGTGGATTGATGAATTCCCTCATCAGTGCGCGCAACAGTACTGCTACCGGAACTTCGGGCGCGGCTGGCGGAACCGCGAGCACTGCTGCTGGAAACCGTGGCGCAGGCGCTTTCGCAGCCACCACTGCGGGAAACCGTGGCGGACTGCTCCAAAAGGACTCCGCACCGTCGGCACGCAAACTGACAAATGTAGCCACCATCAGGGATAACGATGCCGGCGCTTTCGAGCAGAACGAATATCAGAAGGAGCTTTTCGGGGATGCGCCAATCACTATCCCGGCGGTGATAGGCCACAACGTCCGAGCGTAAAGTCAGCGCGTCCAAGCTGATCTTTACCCGCTCGGGCGCCACGGGGGGGATCGAACGGTGTCCGTGAATTCGTACCTCAATAACGCCTTCAACTTAGACACTTTTTCACCGGCCCTTTGGGCGGGATTGGCGTACTTTTGTTGAAGTTCTAGGCCTAAATCGTCGCTCTCCAGAAGTTGTAACTAAACCGAACGTTCGTTACAGTTACTGGAATGACAAGTACCGACCACGCCGCTTCCACGAGGGCTAATCCGTCCACTCCAGTCACCCACAGGTGGGTCTTCCTCGCTATCATCAGCGCCGGCCTACTACTCATCGGCATAGATAACTCGGTGCTCTACACTGCCCTGCCAGTTCTGCGCGAGCAGCTCCACACAACCGAGCTGGAGGGCCTGTGGATCATCAACGCCTACCCACTGGTGATCTCCGCACTCCTCCTCGGCACTGGCACTCTGGGCGACCGCATCGGTCACCGCAAGATGTTTCTTGTGGGCCTGACGATTTTTGGCTTATCTTCCCTGGCCGCGGCCTTTGCGCCGCACGCCTGGGCGCTGGTCATCGCCCGCGGCTGCCTGGGACTGGGCGCCGCGACCATGATGCCGGCCACTCTCGCACTGCTACGTGAGACCTTCCACCACCCTCGTGAACTTGCCACGGCTATTGGCATTTGGTCAGCCACGGCAACACTGGGTGCCGCTGCTGGCCCCGTCGTCGGCGGTTTCCTGTTGGAGCACTTTTGGTGGGGCTCAATCTTCCTTATCAACATCCCTGTCGTAGTTTTCGCAATCATTGGCACGCTGATTTTCGCTCCACCAAATCAGCCCAATCCAGCCAAGCGCTGGGACTTTCTCACCAGCCTCTACGCGATGCTGGCCATGCTGGGCCTGGTTTCGCTTATCAAGGAACTCGCCGGCCATCGCTCCTCCACCGTCATCGTCGCAGCTATCGCCTGTGGGCTAGTGGGCGCGGTACTGTTTCAGCGTCGTCAGGCACGTCTTACCGAACCCCTCATCGACTTTTCGGTCTTCCGTTCGCCGATGTTTTCCGGTGGCGTGCTGGCAGCCGCGCTTGCCATGTTTGTCCTGGCAGGCGCTGAATTGATGACGACGCAGCGCTTCCAGATTTCCGTCGGATACACACCACTCGACGCGGGCTTGCTAGTTGCCACCGCGGCACTGGCGTCCTTGCCAGTTGGTGTCATCGGCGGCATGGTGCTCCATCGAGTGGGTTTCCGCACGCTTATCACCGGCGGCTTCCTCCTCAACGCCGTCGGACTGGCAGGCATGTACTACGGCGTTTCCTCGGGCAATTTCTCGCTCATGATCGCGGGATTGATACTGCTCGGCGCGGGCGCAGGTTCTGTGATGTCGGTGTCGTCGACCGCGATTATCGGCTCAGCGCCGAGGTCAAAGGCAGGTATGGCGGCGGCGATGGAATCCGTGTCCTACGAGTTCGGCACACTGATCACCGTCGCAATCACAGGCAGTCTCCTGCCTATGTTCTACGCACTGTTCACGCCTGTCGACGCCAGCATCTCACTCACCGATGCACTTCACACGCCAGCGCTTAACGACGGCGCCCGCGCCGGCCTCGACAGTTCCTACCTGGCCATTTTGATTATCCTGGCTGTCGTTGCTGTCATTGCAGCGATTGCGACTGCGGTGGCATTCCGCGGCAACCCGAAGGAGACTGAATATGCGCACGAGTAAGCGCACTGCCATCCTCGACACAATCGTTGAGATTATCGAGACAAGCGGTTTTTCCGAGGTCACCTACGAAAATGTTGCAACTCAATGCGGAATGAGTAAATCAGGATTGATTTACCACTTCCCCTCCCGCGAAGACATGATCCGCAGCGTCCATGAGCACATGGCGCAGTTATGGGAGGAGGAGCTTATCGAAGCCGCAGGTGGGCCCGCAGAGGAGGTATCCCCCGCCAACCGCCTACGCGCAAACCTCCAGGTCTCGCTGGATACGGCAACGAGGGCCGAGCTACTCATGTCCATCGACTCTGCCGCCGACCCGGAGCTACGCGAGATTTGGACGCGCCTTTTGCGCCGGTGGAATCCGCCGGTAGAACGGATTGCCACCGACCAGGATGCCTGCATGGCCTACGTTGTCCAAATGATTTCCGATGGACTCTGGGCTAACGACTACCTCAACGGCAATCAGCTCACGAAAGCGCAGCGCAAGGCAATCGCCGAGGCCGCGGCAAAGCTAATTCCAGAGTCGATGGAGTAGCCAGCTCTAGATGCCCTTGCGCTGAACGTCCTTGAGCTCGGAGTCAGTGGCCAGGCCATAGTTGGCACCCTCATAGACAGCCTTTGCTCGACTCGTTCCGGCGAGCACATACTCGCTAAAGGACAGCACCATCGAGCCGAGCACATTCTTGGACGGATCATCCAGGTAGGTGCCGTGGTAGGAACCGGTGACTACCGCTTCCCAGGCGGGCCCTGCAGCATCGCGGTAACCACGTCGATCGGCATCAAAAGGAACGATGTCCTCGTGCTCAGCAATGGCCACCAGGCTTGGAATCTCCGGCGGGGTGGAGATCAGCCCAGCGTCGGAAGGCCCTGGGGTGATGGCAACCAGACCACGGGTGACCATATCGATGCCCGCAGCCTGGAAGGCCTTATCCATCCTGTTGTTCAGGAAGATTGCGGAGCCACCACCTGCAGAGTGCCCGACCAGCATCGTCCGGGAGAAATCGATCTTGCCTGCAAGTGGCGTGGACTCGTCCTCATTGGCCGCTGCGGCAACTGAAGCTGCCAGCACCATCTGTGGCGCGAACCAGTTGGTGAAGTTGTAGCCGAGAGCCACGACATATCCGTGGCTTGCATAGAGTCGCGCTTGCGCGTCGTACATACCTGGCTCAGTACCAATGCCAGGGCTCAGAACCATCAGCGGCGCGGACTCCATGGAGTCGATATCCGCCGGGTAAATGAGCTGCGCGCCAACTGGGGAGGCGTTGGCCGATTCCGGCAACACGTCATAGCAGCCGGTGGTGCCGTGGAGACCGTGGAGGTCCCGCAGCACGCGGTTGTAGATGGTGTAGACGACACCATCACATGGCATTGCTTCACGGGTTGCGGCAACTGGGTGGGAGCCCATCGCCCCGAACTCCTTGCGCAGGTGCCCCGCCTCTGGGGCGAACGGCTCGGTGATATGGCCACTTTCACCACCGGAGATGACGCGGTTCACGCCACCCATGACATCCACCAGAGCACCGCCAATTTTGTCCACGGTTTCCGAGTTCTGGTAGTCAACAGTGCTTTCACGTGCAGTGATGTCCGGCAGCTGACCAATGCGCGGTGCCGCCTGCGCTGGCGCCTGTCCGCCGAGAACCACACCAGCTGCGAGCGAGAGAGCAACCACCTTCGAGAACGTGCGCGCCCGCCCTTGACGGGATGCCGACACGGTCTTTCCGGCGACACTTAGTGAACCAATCATCGTTTTCCTTAACTCTTGCCAAGAACCTAGGAATACGAATTTACCTAATACGTAAATACATACGTAAAGACAGGAATAGCCTCCCCCACCTTTCACCCCTCAAACAATCATTCAGGGCGCTGAAAATGTTCACTCTCGCCCAAAATTAACACCACCACCCCCATTTCCTACCCCCTTTCCAAGAGTGCACAGATTCAGAAAACCCACCTCACCACCGTTACCCACATATTTTTATTACCTTTTTCCACAAACGCCTCCGCTGCCTCCCCACCAGCGCATACCTTATTGACACCAAGGAGAAAGTGGCCACGCCCACACTCACTGTTAACCGACAACCGAGTGCGCATGGCTCTTAATAAAACCCCCGAACAGAAAAGAACTCCCACAATGAGAATCGGCATCCCTTTAGAACCCGATCCCCAGCAAACAATTGTGGCTGCGACCCCGGAGACCGTCGGCAAACTCGTCAAGCTTGGCTACGAGGTCGCCGTGCAGGCTGACGCCGGCCTGGCTGCTAAGTTCACCGACGCGGACTACGAATCCGCCGGTGCCACCATTGTCGACGAGTCTGTCTGGCACAGCGATATCGTCGTAACGCTCGACACTCCGCCGGAGCAGTTCCGTGCACTGCTTAACGACGGTGCCATGCTGATCAGCCGACTTGCGCCAGGCCGAAACGAAGAACTGGTCGAAGAGCTCGCGCAACGCAACATCACTGCCCTTGCTATGGATGCAGTTCCCCGCATTTCCAGGGCACAGTCGATGGACGTGCTGTCGTCGATGGCCAACATCGGCGGCTACCGCGCAGTAGTTGAAGCTGCTTCTGCATATGGTCGCCTCTTCACTGGTCAGGTGACTGCCGCAGGCAAGATGCCACCAGCTACCGTTTACGTCATCGGCGCTGGTGTCGGCGGACTTGCGGCGATCGGTACGGCCAACTCTATGGGCGCGGTTGTTAAGGCAACAGACCTGCGCCCTGAAGCCGGTGAACAGGTCGAATCGATGGGTGCAGAGTTCATCCCGATTCCGGCCGCCGCCGAGAAGTCCGAGGATGGCTACGCCAAGGAAATGACCAATGATCAGGCTGCCGCTGCCGCGAAGCTCTACTCCGAGCAGTCCGCGCAGGCTGACATTGTCATTACCACCGCGAATATCCCGGGCCGTCGCTCTCCGCTGTTGCTGACTGCTGCCGATGTTGCAGCTATGAAACCAGGCAGCGTCATCGTCGACATGGCTGCCGCCGGTGGCGGCAACTGCGAGATGACGGTTCCAGGCAAGACCATTGTCACTGACAACGGTGTGACCATCATCGGTTACACCGACCTTGCAGGACGTCTGCCCGCGCAGGCATCGTCGCTGTACGGACAGAACATTTTCAACCTGTTCAAGCTGATCACGCCGGAAAAGGATGGCTCTCCGGTTCTCAATCTCGAGGATGAGATTATCCGTGGCATCACGGTAACAAAGGCTCGCCCACAGAATGGCGCCGGCGCTACCGGAGCTGAGATTCTCTGGCCACCACCGCCAATCAAGGTCGCTGTCACCCCTGCTGCCCCACTGCAGGAGCAGCAGGCCCACCAGGCCGCATTAGAAGAGAATGCGCCGGAGAAGGTTTCCTTCATGGGATCGGGCCTGGGCTCGAAGATTGCTCTGGGCCTGATGGCACTGCTGGCAATTGTGGTTATGCTCAGCGCACCGCACAGCGTGAGCGCCAACTTCATGGTTCTCACCTTGGCTATCGTGCTTGGCTTCTACGTAATCTCCGCGGTCACGCCGCGCCTACACACACCGCTGATGTCTGAGACCAACGCGATTTCCGGCATTGTTCTGGTGGGTGCGATTCTCCAGGTGGGAAGCTCCAACCTGCTGGTTTCCGGTCTCGCGTTCGCGGCCATCGTGGTTAGCTCCATCAATATCTTCGGCGGTTTCGCCGTCACCGACCGCATGCTTGGCATGTTTGTGAAAGAGGAGGCATAAAGTCTAATGGCTAGCATTGATACTGCTTCGCTTCTGGACTGGACCTACCGCCTGTCCAACGTCGGCTACATTGTCGCCGCCGTCCTGTTCCTCGCTGCCCTCTCGGGCCTGTCCAAGCCGGAGACCGCTCGCCGCGGTAACTCCTTCGGTATCGCCGGTATGGCTGTAGCCGTCGTCATTGCCATCTTCCAGGCACTCGTGACCGCAGACACCAAGCCGGATACTCACTTCTCGCCGCTGATTACCCTGATTCTCATCGCTGTCGCTATCGGCATCGGTGGTGTCATCGGTATCAGTCGCGCACGCCGCGTTGCCATGACTGGCATGCCGCAGCTGATTGCACTGTTCAATGGTCTGGTCGGACTCGGCGCTATCTTCATCGGCTTCAACTCCTACATCTTCGCTGAAGATGTAGCCCCCGATGCCCTGAAGTTCCACTTCGGCGAGGTCTACATTGGCGTCTTCATCGGCGCTGTGACCTTCACTGGCTCCATCGTCGCAGGCCTGAAGCTGTCTGAGAAGATCAAGGGCTCGCCACTACTGCTGCCGGGCCGCAACGCTCTGAACATTGCCATTCTGGTAGTCACTCTGGTTCTCCTGGCTGTCTTCATCGCAACCGGCACCGAGGGCGGCGCCATCGCATGGGCATGCATGATTGCAGTCACTGCTTTGGGCCTGTTCTTGGGCTGGCACCTGGTCATCGCCATCGGTGGCGGCGACATGCCGGTTGTCGTGTCCATCATGAACTCGTACTCCGGTTGGGCCGCCGCTTTCACCGGTCTCATGCTTGGCAACCCGCTGCTCATCATCACTGGTGCGCTAGTTGGTTCCTCCGGCGCCTACCTGTCGTACATCATGTGTGAGGCCATGAACCGCTCCTTTGCCAACGTTATTCTGGGCGGCTTTGGCTCCGAGGCTTCGTCGGGAAGCGCTGTGGAAGGCTCCCACACCGAGGTCAGCCACGAGGACACCTCCGAGATTCTGCGTGACGCAGACAAGATCCTCATCGCTCCGGGCTACGGTATGGCTGTGGCACAGGCTCAGTACGCTGTTGCTGACCTGGTCCGTAACCTGCGTGAGGCCGGCAAGGAAGTGGTCTTCGGTATCCACCCAGTCGCCGGCCGCCTACCGGGTCACATGAACGTGCTGCTGGCTGAGGCCAAGGTTCCCTACGACATCGTGCTGGAGCTGGACGAGGTCAACGATGACTTCGCTGACGTGGATGTCACCCTGGTCATCGGTGCAAATGACACCGTCAACCCGATGGCAGAGCAGCCGGGCTCCCCGATTGCAGGTATGCCGGTGCTGAAGGTGTGGGAATCTGAGCGCGTGATTGTTCTCAAGCGTTCGATGGGTTCGGGTTACTCGGGCGTGCAGAACCCGCTGTTCTTCAACGAAAACACAGATATGCTTATCGGCGATGCGAAGGCCAGCGTCGACTCTCTAAACCGCATCCTGGCAAGTTCGAAGGTCAACGCTTAAAACTTCAGGTAAGCAACGCCGTACAAACCGGAGCCTAAGTACTTTCCCCTAGGACCCATCACGAACCATCGTGATGTGCTCAATGCCGGCTTCCATGAAGGTCTCCCCGATCTCATGGAAGCCGGCTTTTGCGTACACAGCCTTCGCCTGCGTCTGGGCATGCAGAATCAGCCCCGTATCCGGGTGGTCAGCGATGACCTGCTGCAGCAGTTTCGAGGACAACCCCCTACCCCGGCTCGCGGCATCGACGACAACGCGTCCGATGGTGCGCGGGTAGTTCGTCGAGAACTCATCGAGCGTGTCAATCACACGCAAGTACGCAATAATCTTGCGGGCGTCATTGTCGTCGCGGATGAAATAGTGCTCTGCGGTATCTTCCAGGTCGCGCCAGTCCATTTCCGGCTCTGTACAGGACTGCTCAAGATAAAACACGTCGGTACGCAACGCCGAGATGGCATAAACATCCGTCGCGCTGAGTTGAGAAAAGGAGGCGTGTTCAATCATGGTGGCTGATTTTACTGCGAAGAACGGTGTGACGCTCATAGCTGGCAAACGTAGTGGCGCACCATCGCGCAGAATGAAGCCGCAGACCTATACCGCCCGCACCCGGCGGAATTGTACCTTCGCGCCGGGCACCAATTGCCCGGCCCTCGACAATGACGGCTCCGTCAACACACCAATGACCGGATATCCACCCGTCGCCGGATGATCAGGACCGAAAATAATCGGCTGCCCCGATGCGGGCACTTGTATCGCACCGGGGACCATTCCCTCGCTTGCCAACTCATGGGTGACCTGGCGCTCAAGAGTAGTCCCATTCAGCCGAAGTCCGACGCGGTTGGCCTCTTGCGTCACGGTCCATGTCTCGTGAAAGAAATCACTGACGCTTTCCCGCGTAAACCAGTCCGCCCGAGGGCCAGGAACAACATCTAAGCGCGCAGCCTCGCTCGACCAATGAGGCGCGGGATAAATTGCGATTGACGACCCCGTCGAATACTCCGGGTCGCCGACCTGCAAGACCTGACCGGCCTGCAAAGGCGCTGGGCCGAGCTTGCCGAGCGTATCGTATGACCGCGAGCCCAGCACTTCCGCGACATCGATGCCCCCTCGAATCGCGACGTACCCGCGAAGACCTGCATCGAAGGTACCAAGCCGCACAATTGCCTTCGCCCCGACCACAATTCGACTATTCATCGAGGTCTTGATGACCTTGCCATCCTGCTCGACAGTCACCTCACCGTGGGCTCCTGCGAAGGATATGATTGCTCCCTCCGCTACTTGGAACTCCAACCCGCCGACGACGCACTCAAGCACCGCCAGGCTTTCTTCGTTGACAACCATCCGGTTAGCAGCTGCCGCGGACTCGTGGTCGAACGCACCGGAAGTACTCACGCCCAGGCTGCCTTGCCCTGCACGGCCCAAATCCTGAATCGTCGTCAATATGCCGGGTCGAATAATCTCGATAGAATTCTTCATCTCTTCCGCCCCCTTTTTCTACGCCGCACTCACCGTAGAAGTCGCTTCAAATTGCACCTCAACCCCGGGCTCAAGCAGCGCCGGATTAGGCCGATTCAAGTCCCACATCTCCACATCTGTATGTCCCAAGAGCTGCCAGCCACCGGGCGAATCGATGGGATATACACCTGCGAATTGGCCCGCAAGTCCGACGGAGCCCTTGGGAACTCGAGTGCGCGGCGTCGTAAGGCGGGGAATATCAAGCGGCTCTGGCCACCCCTGACCGCTCCCGCGCACCATGTAATAAAAGCCCGGCGCGAATCCACCGAACGCGGCCGTCCAAGGGCGTTCGCAGTGCCAATCGATCAACGCTTGAGGGCTCATCCCAAGGCTTTGTGCCAAGGACTCAAGGTCCGCGCCGTCATAGTGAACGGGAATCGTCATTGTTTTTCGCTTGTCGACGGTCTGCCTCTGCGCATTGTTGCCCCGCAGCGCGGTTTCTACTGCGCCGAGGTAACGACGAGCCGGTCCGCGAAAGCGAAGAAGGAGCGTTTGGGCTGCAGGTACCCTGTCAACGAGTCCCTCAATCTCAGCCGCAGCAGAGTGTGCACGAAGTACCTTCGCCAACGGATTGGCCGATGATGAATAGTCGATAAGCAGCGCATTTGTTCCCATAGGGCGAATCTCGGCCATGGCGGTGCTGATCCTTTCTTCCTTGCGGGGTTGAAAAACTGCGGTTGATAAGACCGGTGTGCGAGTCCGCGCTATACGTGGGCAGCGACGGTGACTCCGGCGTCGACGAGCCCTTGGCGAATCATACGGGAGAGTTCGACCGCACCAGGGGTGTCTCCGTGCAAACAAATAGAGTCAGCCTGCACGGTCAACGGTGAACCGTCGTAGGCGACGATTGGTTCCCCGCTAGCCATTGCAATGACGCGTTTGACGACGGCATCGGGTTCTACAATGACCGACCCCTCGAGTACTCGGGACACCAGAGTTCCATCGGAGTTGTAAGCGCGATCTGCAAAAGCTTCCCTAATCACAGGGAGGTCCGCGTCGAGGCTGAGCCGTTCGATGACCGACCCCGGCTGCGCCATAATGGCAAGCTCATCTCCGCAGGTGGAGCGAGCGAGCAGGAGCGCCTCCACCACTGCAGCGGCCTGATTTTCATCCACTGCGATGCGGTTGTAGAGGGCACCGTGGGGCTTGACGTAGGAAACTTCGGTACCCACCGCCCGTGCACATGCCGAAAGTGCACCAATCTGGTAGACGGTTTCGGCTCGCAATTCTCGATGTGCGTAATCCATGCGACGTCGTCCGAACCCGGGGAGATCGCGGTAGGCGACGTGCGCGCCGATGCGAATTCCGCGCGCAGCAGCTGCCTCACAGGTCTCCATCATGACGCTAGCGTCACCCGCGTGATACCCGCAGGCAATATTGGCACTGGTCACAATGTTCAGCAGAGCGATATCATCACCCATCTTCCACGAGCCGAACGCTTCCCCAAGGTCAGAGTTGAGATCGATAGTGGCGCCCATAAACGTCACCGCTCCTTCCAAGTAATAATGCTGGTCTTTGTACCGTTGTTATGTTGGTTCTCATCTGAGCTGTGCGAGAAACCGGGGGATTAGCCGAGCATTTCAAACACACCGCCGAATGAGCGCCACGCCAAGAACCAGGCGACTGCGACACCCAAGATTCCGATAGCCGCCAACCACTTCGGGTACTTGTAACCATTCATGAGATCCGCACGGAACAGCGCGATGTAAATCAGCACACTAACGCCAATTGGAAGAACCAAACCATTGAAGGCTCCGGCGAAAACCAACAGCGTCGCTGGAGCCGTACCGATGACACCGAAGAGCAGCGTGGAGATTGCAATTAGGACAATGGTGATCGTGTTTTGAGTCTTGGCTCCAGCACCCGAGGAACGAGTCAGAAATGTTGCTGAGGTGTAGCTGGCACCCACAATCGACGAGATTCCCGCAGCCCACAGGACAACGCCAAAGAAGCGCATACCCCAATCTCCTGCCGCAGCTTGGAATGCCTCTGCAGCGGGGTTTCCATCCGTATTGAGGACCACGCCACCCGCAACCACTCCCAAGACAGCTAGGAAAAGGAGGAAACGCATGATGGCTGTGACGATGATGCTCGTAACAGATGAGCGAGTGGTCTGTGCGAGGTTCTCTACACCGCCGGCGCCAGCATCAAGCATGCGGTGAGCGCCAGCGTAAGTAATGTAACCGCCAACAGTGCCACCGACGAGCGTGATGATTGCCAACAAATCAATCGTGTCGGGCATGACCGTGTTCTTCAGTGCTTCCCCTACTGGCGGGTTAGAACTGAACGCCACAATTCCAGTGACCAGAATCATCACGACACCGAGCACAACGAGTGCCTTGTCCAGCGCCATACCCGCCCGCCGGGAGAGGAAGAAGCCAATGGCGAGGATTGCAGTAACAATGCCGCCAATCTTTGCGTCCACGCCCAACATCGCGTTCGCACCAAGTCCAGCACCGCCGACGTTGCCAATATTGAAGACCACACCACCGATGACAATGAGAATTGACATTAACCAGCCCAGCCCCGGAAGCACGGCGTTGCCGAGCTCCTGCGCGCGGCGTCCAGAGACAGCAATCACTCGCCACACGTTGAGCTGAATCGCGATATCAAGAAGCACCGAGATCACAATGGCAAAGGCGAAAGCCGCGCCAAGCTTGGCCGTAAAGGTTGCGGTCTGGGTGAGGAAGCCCGGCCCGATAGCACTGGTCGCCATCAGGAATACGGCGCCGAGGAGTGCCGTTCGCCGCGCCTTATGGGCAGATGTTGAAGCGTCCATAGCGTAAGGCCTTTCCCTACAAGTCTGACGATTCCCACGTTGAAGGATTCCTACGTTGAAGATCGCCTGCACAGAGATTGTTGAACAATGTCTCGTATGTTAATTGGTGATGGCCGCCACACAAAAGTGCTTTAGTAGTCTGTATTACATGACTACCCCCGGAAACATCCTCGACGATCAGACCCGCACGTCCTCTGGGGAAAAACAACAAGACGTTTCAGTAGCGGATGTCACCGCAACTGTCCTGCGCCGAGAGATTCTCGCCGGAAAGCACTATAGCGGCGAGCAGCTCCGTGAAACCCAACTTGCTGCGCGACTGCAGGTCAGCCGCAACACCATCCGACAGGTCTACCGCAAGCTGGAATCTGAGGGGTTACTCACTCATATTCCTCATCACGGCGTTTTTATAGCCTCCTTCGACAAACAACGCATCCGCGAACTGTATGCCTTTCGCCATGTCGTCGAATGCGGAACACTGCGATCGCTAAGCAAGAGCCAGGCAAAGCTCCTCGGCGAAGAGATTCTTTCTATTTGTGGTTCACAGTCATCATTGAACCTTCCCGAACGGAATAATGCCTTTCACCTCGCCATCGTCAGAGCTTCCGGGTCCCCCGACCTGTTAGCCACCGCCGAATCAATTCAGGCCCAACTCCGTCTTTGCTTCCTCTCCTACCCCCAAAGCATCGAACTCCATGCCCGATACGCCGATCGCCACATCAGTATCGCCAAAGTTCTCATCGAGGACACCCCAAACCACGCCGCCGACCTCCTCAGCGCCTACCTCAATGAGTCGTTCAGTGCCGTCACCGCTGCCCTCCCGCTTGCCGACCGTTGATAATTAGCTGCTAGGACTACAGTGATGGACATGGCAGCAAATTCAGGCAACGCATACGCAATGACCATTCCGGAGTTCGGCCCCGCTGACATTTTCACCAGGACACTTATCGATCATGCTCAGCCCGGTCCCGGCGAAATCCTGGTCAAAACCACAGCCATCGGCGCGAATCCGCTGGACTACAAGATGCGCGATGGCTCTTCCGGTCTGTGCACAAAATTCAACCCTCCCGCCGTCCTCGGACGCGAAGCCGCGGGTGAAGTCGTTGCCGTCGGCGAAGGTGTGGACAGCTTCGTCCCCGGCGACCGTGTCTTCGGCATGCGCGGCTTCGACGACTTCCGCGGCACCTACGCAACGCACAACGTCTTCCCCGCCGACGGTGTGGTCCGAACGCCCGATTCGCTTGACGACGTTACCGCTGCGGGTCTTGCCCTAGTGGGAATCACGGCGACCGTCGCTGTCGAGCAGCTTGCAAAGGTAAAAAGCGGTGACACCGTACTCATCCATGGTGCAGGTGGCGGTGTTGGCCAGCTGATGACACAGCTGGCGGTTGCCCGTGGCGCAACTGTGTTGGCCAGTGCGTCGTCACGCCATCATGAAAAACTAGTGGGCTTTGGCGCGCAGCATATTGATTACACAGCGGAAGATGTATTCGAGGCTGTGCGCCGGCGGTTCCCCGAGGGCGTTGATGTTGTGCTCGATGGCGTGTACTTCGACACTTTCCTCCCCTCGCTGGATGTGTTGGCATCGGATGGTCGGATTGTGGCGCTGCCTTCACTGGCCGACCTGACACCGGCGAGGGAACGTGGCATTGAGGCACACATTCCGGCCATTTCGAATGACACGACTATTTATGCCGACCTGGCCGACCGCGTGGTTGCCGGTGAGATTTCACTTCCTATCGGCCTGACTAAGAATCTCACCGAAGTCGCGGAGGTCCACCGAGTATTGGAAGACGGGCACGCTGACGGCAAGATTGTGATGACCGTCGAGTAAACCAGGCGCGTTACTACAGCTCGCGACGAGCGTTCTGATACGTCTTCGTCAGCGAGCACCACAGCTCGTCGGCATCAGAGATGGCTTCCACCAGCTCCCGGTTGGTCATAGTTTCGCGCTGCTCGCGCAGTCGGTTGTTTAGCTTCCGGGCACGAGAGAGCTCACCGCGTAGCTCGATGAGCTCCGGCGTAGCCTCACCGGAGGCAAATACATCCTTGTAGATGGTGCCGACACCCATTGTGGTGTTCACATTGTCCCAGGCAGTAAGGATTGCGGTGAGCTGGTACTCGGTGTCCATGGCAATCTGCTGCAGCTCCGCGTGATTACGCTCGGCGAGCTCGTGCGCCTCAGCACTACGGCGCACACCGGCCCAAGCCTGGTATGCGATGAGAATCGCAAGCACCAAACCCGCCACTGGCAATGCATATTGCAGAATCCACAGCGTGACACCGAAGAGCTGAATAATCAGGCCAAAAAAGAAAAATACGACAATGACCGTCACGCACCCGTTGTCGGAGCCTGAACGTTTACTCACCGCGGTGTCACCTCCGCCGCAGCATTCAAGATCGCATCGGCCCCCAGGTGGCTGGCGTAGCCAAGTCCAATGGCTGCTGCCAGAAGGAGTATTGCCAGCAGCGTATAGACGATTGCCTCTTTGACAGTGCTAGTAACCGCAATGCGCTGCTCTTCGTAGTCAACCAGGGCACGCATGTCTTTGGTCGAGGCATTCAATCGACGTTCGAGGTCAACCATGTGTTCCTGCTGCTCGGCGCGTGAGATAGCGATGGCATTCAACGGCACATCAACACTCTCGACACTGGCATATGCCTGCCGACGAGCACTCTTCACGCTGTCGAACGACACTGACGGTGCGGGTGGCACTTTCGTCGGCCCAGTGAGATTCCGCGACACCTTATAGTAAGAGCGCGCTGCGGCTCTCGTCAGTTGGTTGTTGGAGTCGCCTTGATTGCCCATAGTGCCGAGTCTGCCACATGAATTTTCTTTGGCTCGTTATCGCCCACCTCATCGATGATGGCGAAGACATGCATACCTGCATATGGTGCGGCTTCGGCTCGGAGCACGGTCCCCGGGCCTACCCCTGATGTAGCCAAATAGCGCAGCAATTCAGGATCGGAGTCGTTAATACGATCGACTACCACCATCGCGCCAGCTTCGATATCCGTCAGGTCAGTGCGCACTGCGCTGGCGATGGTACCGCTGGCGCTGGGAATTGGATCGCCATGCGGATCGCGCTCAGGGAATCCCAGCATTGCATCAATGCGACTAATGAAATCATCCGAGACCGCATGCTCAAGCTTTTCAGCTTCCTCGTGAACCTCATCCCAGGTGTATCCCAGAGTCGAGACCAAGAAGCTTTCAATAAGCCGGTGGCGACGCACCATGATCAGCGCAATATCCCGCCCACGGTCCGACAGGCTAATGCCCCGGTACGGCTCGTGGTTGACAAGTCCACGTGCAGCTAGCTTCTTCACAGCTTCGCTGGCGGTGGGCTTCTTTTCACCCATCCGCTCAGCGACGTCGCCTAGTGCCACTTTTTCACCGGTGCGCTCGTGCAAATCCCAAATGACCTTGAGGTAGTCCTGGGTCTTTGCTGGTAAATCCTCCACGTGCATTCTTTAAACTCTAGCGTTATTGCGTGTTGCCGCAATCTTGAGGGGGACATAGAAACAACCGGCGCACACGCCAATACAGCCACCAACTGACAAGTTCGCCGCCACCGCAATGAATAGCCCCACCAGGCCAATCGCGATACCCATCAATGGTGCTAACACGAATAGCAAACGGGTATCGTTCACTACCCCAACCAGCGCAGCTGCCGGGGCAGCCAACAGCGCGATGGATAAAATCGTGCCGACAGCCGGAATCAGCGCCACCAGAGTCAACACAATCAGCCCGCTGATGACCAACTGTGCTCTTCTCCTCGAATGCGCGACCCCGAAAGACTCCGGATCGAATGTGAAGTAAATCAGCTGGCGCCACCGAGCCACCAGCACCAACGCCACCAGCAGCAAGAGCCCACCCGACAGCGCAATATCAATCTTGTTCACGTTGAGTACGCTGCCGACCAGGAAACTCTCAACCTTCACCGGCAACGGGGCGAACCACTTGTTCAGAAAGTAGCCCAGCGCGAACCCGAATGTCAGCACAATTCCCGCCGCCGAGGACGTCGTCCCCACCTTCGACAGACCGAACAGGGCCCCAATCGGAATGCACATCAGAAATGCCCCGATAAAGAGGAACACCGAAATCCACGAGTGGCTCAGGCCGAGCGCTGCCGCAATAACAACGCCCACCACCGCGCCGGGAAAAGTCGCATGTGTAATCGCTTCTGCGAAGAACACTTGTTTGCCCAGCACCGCGAGTACCCCCACCACGCCGGCCAATGCGCCGACCAATATCAGCTCGATGATTGGCAAAATCAGGATGCTAGACACGGTCGCCTCCCATCACGCCGCGCAGTCCCAGTGCCACGAAATACAGTCCCACCGAGGTCAGCGCGACGACTGCCTGAGGCGACACCGGCCCCAAAGGCACCAGTGCCAAACCAACGATTCCGCTGAGACAGCCCACTGCAATCGCAATCGGCACCATCACATGCACTCGGCGAGTCAGCAGTCTCGCCGCCGCTCCCGGCACGACCAGATATCCGACTACCAGCAACACTCCCACTGCGCTTGCCGACGACACCACCACCGCAGCAATCGCCGCGTTAATGGTGAGGTCGATGCCCCACACATTGACGCCTGCGGCTTTGGCACCGAAGCGATCAAAGGCAACAAACACCTGCTGGCGCCAGGTCACTGCGATAAGAACCAAGGCGATGGCACAGACAATTAGGGCGCTGGTGAGACGGGAGTCGGTGACTTCCAGCAGTCGCCCGAACATGAGCGCTTCCAGCTGTCCTGACTGATCACCTTTCTTCAGCGAGAGGATCACGCCAATGGAAAAGAAGCTGGTCAGTACGACTGCCACTCCGGCTTCCGACATGTGCGAGCGCGATACCAAGGTCAGTGCTACTGCCACTACCACCGCAAATGCCGCGGCCACCGGGATAATCATGTCGATGCCGCCGAATACGGCACCGGCCACAATTCCGGGAAAAATCGAATGCACCATGGCCTCGGCATTGAACTCGAGACCACGAAGGTTCACGATGACACCGACCAGGCCAGAGACCGCCCCGAGGGCAATCAGCAGCACTAGTGGCCTGAACATGAAAGGCGCGATCCCAAGCGCATTCGCAAGCTCAGTCCACATAGGCTGGCACCAACTTCGAGGTCGCACCAAAAGCCGGCTGTTCTGCCACGATTAATGTGTTTTCGCAGGTCTCTTCAGCAAGCACGAGATCATGAGTGGCCGCAATGATCGCCGTGCCATTTTCCTTCAGTTCGTTGAGGAGATTCAGCAGCATGGCCCGATTTTCAGTGTCGAGGCCGTTGAACGGCTCGTCGAGAAGCACAAGTTGCGGACGTGCGACGATGGCGCGCGCCAACAGGACGCGTTGCTGCTGACCACCGGAGAGGTTGCCGAAACGATCAACGGTGCGGTCGGCAAGTCCGACTTTGGCTAGCGCTGCGTGGATGCGTTCTTTGCGGTGTCCAAGCGGTTGGAAGGGGCGCAGTTCGCGCAGAACTCCCATGGCGACGACATCGAAAGCCGTGACCGGAAAAGTGCGATCGAGGTCTGCCGACTGCGGGACGTAGGACACGATCTTCGCGTTATTGTGCATCTCACCAGCGAGGAGACGAGTCCCGCCCAAGATTCCGCGCAGCACGGTCGTTTTTCCAGAGCCATTGGCGCCGATGAGTGCAAGCCCGGTGCCCGGCGCGACGCTGGCGGTGATGTGGCTGACGATGGGTACCGCCGTGTAGCCGAATGAGGCATCGCGGAGCGTGACTATGGGATCGGCAGACATGGGGTTGGCTAAGTGGTTGAGGCTCACTTGATGCCCTCTGGCAGGGGTGCGACGGTTCCGTCCCATGCCGTCACGACCTGAGTGACGTTGTGGATGATTGAACCAATGTAGGTCTCGCCGTCACTTCCGGCCGGACCTAGCGAGTCGCCGTAGAGTGCGTCCTCACCAACGATGGCCTTGACACCCGCGGCCTTGGCAATCGCCTCAATTGACTTCGAGTTGTTCGAGTTTTCCGCAAACAGCGCGGTTGCACCCGAGTCCTTCACGGTCTTTGCCGCCTCGGCGATATGCGCGGCCGTGGCATCCTGCTGCTCGTTGAAATCAGACAGCGCTGCGCCGATGAAGTTGATATTGAACTCGTGGGAGAAGTATCCAAAGGCGTCGTGGCTGGTAAACAGTACAGGGTCCGACACAGTGGCGATGGACTTATTTGCCCACTCATCCAGCTGATCCAGCTTCTCCTGGTAGACCGCAACGTGGTCGGCGATGGTGGACTTCAGCTCATTGTCACCACGTTCCTCGGCGACCTTTTCCAGGGCGTAGCCGATGTTGGCAACCTGAATCTTGGCGTTCTTAGGCGAGGTCCATACGTGCGGATCGAAGCGAAATTCCGCCTCCTCACCGGGCTCTTCCGGCGGGAATGGCCATGGGGAGACATCAATCTTTTCCACACCTCGGTCAATGGTGTAGTTACCATTCTTCGCCTTCTCTGGCGGCAGTGGCTTGGTTTTGTCCATATCCTTGGCCGCCTTCATGGCATCTACGTCACCTGCAGTGAGAACGCCACTGGTCACTGCCATCGTTCCGGAAAAGCCCGAGGACTCAATCGCCTGGTCCAGGAAGTGCTCCAGATCGACTCCGTTGACGAACAAGAGATCCGCGTTACCAGTCTTGCTCAGCTGCTCATGGGTCATTTCCAACTCATGAGCCGTTGCATTCGGCGCCAACAGGCAGGTCAGATCCACTTCATCGATGTCCAGCTGCTTCACGTAATCACAAATCTGCGTCGTGGAAGCCACGACGTTGATTGGGTTCTCGCCGCTGGCTCCCTCACTGCCATCGCCACACGCTGCAAGGCCAGCGCCCGCTAGCAAAATCGAAAGGCCCGCACACATGGACTTAGCTGATCGCGAAAGTTTTCCGGAAATTGTCATGTTGGTGTCCGCTCTTGATTGTTTGTTATTGCTTTACGACGGCTACGCTGACCGGCCGCTTCAGTAAATCTGGTCACCTTAGGGGCGGTTGGAGCGCACTTCGCCGTTCATCTATCACGTGTGAGAGTAAACCTAACGACAACTATTTTCAACCTATTGAACTTAAGTGTTGTTGGCTTTACAGCCTTTCAGGATAAATAATGAACAAGGTCTCACCCCATACAGTTACACCGCTCCATCAACCGCCACACCACAACATCAGCCATGATGGAGACATGGAAGCGAAGATCTACCACAACCCCCGCTGCTCAAAGTCCCGCCAAGCTCTCGCAGTACTACGCGAGGCCGGAATCGAGCCGGAGATCATCAAGTACCTAGACACTCCTCCAACCAAGACCAAGCTGCGCTCGCTAATCGAGGCGGCCGGCCTGAGCGTCATCGATGCCGTGCGCACCAAGGAAGCAGAGTTCAAGGAACTGGGACTCTCCAAGGACTCCAGCGACGAGGAACTGCTGGACGCAATGGTCACACACCCACGCCTGATTGAGCGCCCGTTTGCCGTCACCAATAAGGGGGTAAGGATGGCTCGCCCCACCGAGGCCATTAATGACATTCTCTAGGCAGTGACAAGCATTAATTGCTTTTACGCCAACCCCTCTCAAAGACCTCCAAGGCCGGGAGGTTAATGCCCCGTTAATAGAGACTGAAGTCTCTGTAAACTCAACGCTGAAACGATAAAGCTCCCCGCCTACTGCCCTAACCACCCGCACAGGTTGCATTAGAGGCAACGGCGGCCTTCAGCGAAAGGACTGTCATTATGAGCAGTCAGAGGCTCGGCTGGCTCAGCGCACCCGGCCCAGCAGCTCCCCTCCCCGAGGAAAAAATTGCCCCGACCTACCGAACCTGGCGATTCAACGTGTTCATGGGCATCTTCATCGGCTACGCGGGCTTCTACCTCATCAGAAATAACATCCCCCTGGTGTCCGCCGTACTGGAAAAGCACGACCTACTTGGCGCAGCCGGAATCGGCATCGTAGCCAATGCAGTTCTGTTCTCCTACGGCCTATCCAAATTCTTCATGGCCATGCTCTCCGACAGAGCCAATGCCAGGTACTTCCTCCCGCTTGGCCTAGCACTGTCCGCGGTCGTAAACCTCTTTGTTGCGTTCGTCCCAGCCATCAGCGCCTCCGTTGCAATATTCGCGACAGTCATGTTCATCAATGGTTGGTTCCAAGGCATGGGTTGGCCGCCCTCTGGACGAGTTGTCGTCCACTGGTTCTCGACATCCGAGCGTGGCACTTTGATGTCGATCTGGAACACTGCCCACAATGTCGGCGCCGCCGTCGGCGGTGCTCTGGCAGCCTGGGGCTTGCATTCGTTCGCCACTTCCGACGCCGACTGGACTCCCGCATTCTGGCTACCGGCAATTGTCGCGCTCGTGATTGCCGCCATCGCATTCCTGCTGATTCGAGATAACCCGCAATCCATGGGTCTGCCTCCGGTAGAGGAATACCGGAACGACCCGGACAAGGTCGAAGGAACTAATGACGAGGCACAAGAACCCTGGTTCACAATCGTCAAGAACCATGTTCTTACCAATCCGGTTATCGTCATGCTGGCGCTGGCCAATGTGTTCGTCTACGCACTCCGTTACGGAGTTCTTAACTGGATTCCGATTTACTTGACAAACGAATTGCACAAGACCAACGTCACGGGCGGAATCATCGGATTCATGCTCTACGAGGGCGCAGCAATTGTGGGCACCTTGCTGTGCGGATGGGTCTCCGACAAGGTCTTCAAGGGTTGGCGCTCAGGCGCCGGCATGCTCTTCCTGGTCGGCACCGGCATCACCATTTTCGCGTACTGGCAGCTACCCGCTACGGCACCATTGTGGATGTTCTACGTGCTCATCTCTCTGATCGGCGCACTCATTTACGGTCCAATCATGCTCATCGGACTGCAGGCCATCGACCTCTCGCCTAAGTATGTTGCGGGAACCGCAGCTGGTTTCACTGGATTGTTTGGATACCTTCTCGGCGCAACACTCGCCTCGACTGGTGTCGGCCTCTTGATCGACTTCGCAGGCTGGAATGTTACATTCGCAACCCTCATTGGCGTTGTCGCTATAGCGTTTGTCCTCATGATGTTCGTCGGCAAGTACGAGCGCGATGTCATGCACAAGGCAGATGAAGCCCGCACCAAAACAGCTCAATAACTGTCGGCCACGGTGTAGCTAGTCGAATCTCAACTTCACTCCGTGGGGCCAATACGGTCGCAAGGTCGCCAATTCATCGGTACACTCTATGTCACAAACGAAAAAACGCGAGTAGACATTACGAATGGAAGGAGACTTCACCATGGGACTTATGGACAAGGCCAAGGAAGCACTGAGCAACGAAGAGAACACCGATAAGGTTCTGGACAAGGCTGAGCAGCTGGGCAAGGAGAAGCTCGGCGAGGACAAGGCCGACCAGATCAAGAAGGCTCGCGACATGGCAGACGAGCGCCTGGGCGACAAGAAGTAAGCTACAGAGCTTTTCACCCCGCATTAGCACCCCACTTTCACAGGGGAGCTGGTGCGGGGTTTTGCTGTCCTTAGGAGATCCCACAGGACCGCTGACACGCCTTTATTGACAATTATTTTCACATTGTCCATCATTAGCCACGTGAAAACTATTGTCGATAGAGCTTCTCTTCCGCGTACTCGAAACCAAAAACTTCGAGCCCGGCTCTTCGGCTTTCTGTTTTTCCTGGCCGTCCCCGCCACAATCCTCTTGGCAATCTCCATCGGCCCCGCGGGAACAGGTTTCAGCAACGGCATCGTCGCACTGCTCACCCCGCTCATCAATACGCTTTCCGACGACCTCTCAGCTCTCAACCACCTCCTGCCAGAGATATCCCCTGCCACGCAATCACTTGTCTGGAGCATCCGGCTGCCCCGTGTCCTGTTGGCGGGGCTGGTCGGTGCCTCGCTCGCTGTCGCAGGCGCAACCATGCAGGCAGTCTTTCGCAATCCACTGGCGGAACCCGGTGTTACCGGTGTCTCCTCCGGTGCAGCAGTGGTAGCCGTTATTCTCATCGTCACTGGCGTGGCCGCGAAAGCGCCGTGGGTCCTCTCGGCAGGCGCATTCATAGGCGCGTTGCTGGCTGTCATATTTGTCCAGATCGTCGCCGGTCTCAATGGCGGCAGTGGAGCCACCCTGTTGCTCGTCGGCATTGCGCTCAATGCGTTCCTCGGCGCAGTCATCGCCGCCACCATCGCGAACGCGCCACACAGCGATGACGCACAACAGGCCATGTTCTGGCTCAACGGCGATTTAACTGCTGCCAATTGGCAGGACATTGCGCTGGCAGTCGGCCCCATTACCGTCGGCACGGTTATCCTGATGATGCTCATTCCCGAACTCAACCTGCTCCTCCTCGGCGAAGAACAGGCCGCTGCCACTGGTATGCGCACAGTCTGGATCCGGCAACTGCTACTCGCCCTGGCTGCTTTAGTCACGGCAGCGGGCGTCGCTGTCACTGGCGTTATTTCCTTTGTCGGATTGGTCGTCCCGCACCTGATTCGCCTTGCCATCGGCCCCGATCACCGCAGCCTGCTGCCCATTTCTATGTGCCTCGGCGCAGTATTTCTCATTCTCGCCGACCTCGTCGCCCGCAGTCTCTTTTCCCCAGTTGCTCTGCAAACTGGCACAGTCACCGCGTTCCTTGGCGCACCTGCGCTACTCGCGTTGATTCTTCGGCAAGGTGGTCGCCAGTCATGAGTCAGCAGACGCAAAATCTCACCGACCACGTCACTAAGCCAGACACCGACAGCACCGCGCTGCTGCGGGCTACCGATCTCAGTGTCGGTTACCGCAATCGGACCGTCGTAAGTGGCGTGAACCTTGCTATTCGACCTGGCGAAGTCCAAGGCATCATCGGCTCCAACGGCACCGGAAAATCCTCCTTGCTCCGTGCTATGGCTGGCATTGTGACACCGAGTTCGGGGCAGGTTGAGCTCCTCGGCGCGCCGCTGACGAAGCTTCGTGCCCACGAACGCGCCACTCGATTGGCGTACCTGCCGCAGCACACACCGGCCGATACTGCTATTGACGTTCGAACTGTCGTGGCACTCGGCAGGTACGCGCACCACCGTCGGCGTGACCGTTTCCGCAGCTCACTAAACTCCACGGACCACGACATCGTCGCCTACGCTCTCGACCGCGTCGGTGTCACCGCACTCGCCGACCGCCCTATCACAGCTCTGTCCGGCGGGCAGCGGCAATTGGTGTTCATCGCAAAGCTATTGGCACAACAGGCCAAGGTCATGCTTTTCGACGAACCCACTGCGGCCTTGGACATCGGGTTTCAGCTGGAAATCCTCGAGCTCCTCGGCGAGCTTGCCGACGAAGGCCACGGTATCGGAGTCGTCCTTCATGACCTCAACCTCGCGGCCCGCAGCTGCCACCGGCTCAGTGTGATTCACAACGGCGGATTGGAAGTCACTGGTTCCGCCGAAGAAGTGCTGACGCCTCCCCGAATAGATGCGATTTATCGCATCTCCAGCGCTGTCGATACGGATCCGCATACCGGTTCGGTGCGAGTGACGGCGTTGGCTCGGGCTCGCCCGGCTGACTGATTGCGGCTAACTGATTCCAGCTAGCGATAACGCAACCGAAAACTTTCCCAACAATCAAAACTCAACACTCAAGGAAGTACTTTCGTGTTTTCACCAACTTCTCCTATCTCTGCCTTGAAGCGAAACTCTAAAAAGACCTTCGCTCTGCCGTTGATTGCAGCACTGCCGCTCGCAGCGGTGGTCGCTTGTTCCACTTCGGAGGAGACGGCGCAGCAGCCGTCGTCAAGCGAAACTTCGACAAACCAGCAGGCGCAGTGGCCGCGTACTGTGACCGTCGGCGACCACGACGTTACGGTGCAGAGTCAGCCGAAGCGCATCGTTGCACTGTCGACCGAGGTTGCGGATCTGGCGTTGGAGCTGGTTGGGCCGGAGCGTGTCGTAGCCGTGACGAAGAATGCTCTCGATGAGAGCTCGGGTAATCAGGTTGAGCTGGCGCGTCAGGTGCCTAACGCGATTGCCAACTCGACGAAGCCGGATCCGGAGCAGATTCTGTCCTATGAGCCGGACATGGTGTTGATGACCAGCCGCCATGATCAGGAGCAGTCGGCAAGTGAGCTGCTGGGTGCCAGCGATGTTCCGACCGCGGCGTTTGCCAGCAGTGATTTCGCCTCGCCGAAGGCGCTGGCAGAGTCGGTGACCAAACTCGGCAAGTTGCTCGGAGCCGAAGATAAGGCGGCTGAAATGGTTGCCAAGATTGAATCGGAAACCGAAGAGATTCTCTCGGAAATTGATTCCACAACTAAGCCAAAGACGCTGGTCCTGTTTGCCCGCGGTGGTCAGAAGATGATTATGGGCATGCAGTCGGCGACGACGAATCTCGTTGAGCTGGCCGGTGGCGAGCCGATCTCGCCAAAGGGCAAGCGTCCGGGTGCCGTTCCCGCTGATCCGGAGACAATTGTGCAGCTGAATCCGGATGTCGTTTTGATCCAGGATTTCCACGGCCAGGGCAAGGCTCCATTCCAGGAATTGCTGGATAATCCGGCGCTTGCCGACGTCGCTGCGGTCAAGAATGATCGAGTGCAACTAATTGATGCGAAGACGACCTCTGGCACCGCCGGAATGCACATGCCCGATGGACTGCGTGAGATCGCTGACGCACTGGCTAAATAGAAGATAGGTTTTCACGTCGCTATGTGGATTCATGAAGCACTGACTTCCCCACCCCGCGGAATGCACTGGGTTTTGTTATCCAGCTGGGGGCGCAGCTTTTTCTTCGCTCTCAGTGCCGTGTCTCTTGGACACGCGCTCGATGCTCTCAGCAGTTTGTACGGCGGTGTCGCAGACACCAGTGGCGGCAACTGGTTTGGGCAGTGGGGACTTCATGAATCCCTGTCCGCTGCAATTGTGGCGGTCATTCTGGGAAGCCTCTGTGCTTATGTCACCGAGGCATTGCCACCACGGCTTGCTGGCGAGCAGGAAAAGCTGTGGCGCTCACATGTGGTTGGCAGTGTGCTGAAGCCGGAGTTTTCCGCTCCTGAACAAGCCCCGAAGCACGCGCATGGAAGAGGGCACGGTGGCGGGAAATCCGGTCACTCACACCGAAGCGCGTCCAACACTGGCGAAGGCCTACTCTTCGATGCCGCGACCACAAGCGTCGAACAGACCGCGAACTACCGAGCGACATTTCTCGCTCCCACGTTGGCCTCGTTTAGTGCTCCACTGATCATTTTGGCAATCTGGGCTTTGTGGGTGGATACGAAAACCGCCTTGTGGCTGGCACTATTTTTCATTTTCACGCCGTTGATCATTATTGGCGCTGGAAAGATTCTGCGGAAATCCAATGCGACGTATCGCCGAAAGCAAGCGAAGGCCACGCATGCCTACTTGGAGATGCTCGAAGGGCTGGGAACATTCAAAGTTCTTGGAGCAATTGATCGAGTCATGGCACGTTTTGCCAGCCAAACTCGCACTGCGATGTCTGAGCTCACCGCCCTGCTCGCCCGCAATCAGCTGATGATCATTGTCAACGACGCGGTTTTTGGCATTGCAATGTCGACTGCAGCAATCGGCCTTGTCCTGCTGCGTTTGCAGGCAGATGCGATCAGCGTTGGCACAGCTCTCGCAGGCGTTTTCCTATCCGTTCTGCTCTATGAGCCCGTGAATCGCGTCGGCCGCACTTTCTATATCGGACTCGGCGGTCGCACGCATCGAAATGGAATTGTGGAGGTATTCGGCGAGCCTGCCGCTGAAGCGTTCACAGCCGGAACAGCGCATTCCACCAAAGCCACCGCACCGCACGCACCGGAGATTTCCCTCCGCGATCTGAGCGTTGACATCGGCGAAAAGCGCATTCTCTCCGATATCAACCTGACAATTCCAGCCGGCAGCAGAGTCGGCATCGTTGGCCCCAGCGGTTCTGGAAAGAGCACACTCCTGCGTGTACTCGCAGGCCTCCAGCCGCATTCCGGGGAAGTCTGCCTTGACGGCGACGCGCTTTCGACCCCGGAGTTGCTCGCCAACTCGCTGCTCATCTCCCAGCAGCCAGCCATCTTCGGCACCACCGTCGCGGACAATCTTCGCATCGCATGCCCGGACGCAACGGCCGTCGATATGCGAAAAGCACTTCGCGACGTGCACTTACTCACTGAAATCGAGCAGCGCCCTGGTGGTCTCGATTCGGAGGTCGGCGATCAGGGCAATTGGCTCTCAGGCGGGCAACGACGCCGCCTGGCCATTGCGCGTGGTCTGCTCGGCGCCGCTCCGATTGTGCTTCTCGACGAGCCGACAGCGGACATCGATCGTCGGACGGAAGGTCTCATCAAGGAGTCCTTGACCCGCCTTGCTGAAGGACGAACGAGCATCATGGTCGCTCACCGCATGGAAGCGCTATCGGACGTTGATCTGGTCATTGTCGTCGCCGAAGGCCGGATCGTGGCTGCGGGCAAACCCGACCAACTGAGCACAAGCAATGAGTATTACGCACGAGCGCTGACCGAGGAGAGCTGACATGAACAACATCATCTGGTTGCTGCGCTTTTCCGCACAGGCTCGCGGAGCGCTCAGTGCATCTATCCTCGCACGCGTGGCTGGGCACATTCTGGGTGCATTGATGCTGGCTGTGCCCGCCTGGGCAATTGCCACAATTGCGCTGTCGAAGTGGGACGCAACCGACTCGTCGCAAAGCTTGAGCATGCAGTGGACGTGGGCGGTCATTGGCGTGATTGCAGGCCTGGCGCTGTTGAAAGCGATTCTGCGGTATGTCGAGCAGTACCTCGGGCATCTGGCGGCGTTTCGGCTGCTCGGCGAGCTGCGGTTGTGGATCGTCGAGCGTCTTATCCCGCAGGCACCCGCGGTAACCGATGGGCTGGGTACCGCCAGAATCCACACGATTGCGATTCGTGATGTTGACCGTGTGGAAGTCTTCTTCGCGCACACAATTGCGCCCGCGGTGACGGCCGTACTGATTCCGCTGATGGCGGTCGTGACAGCGGCATTGACTGCCGGAGCCCTGCCTGCGATTGCTCTGACACTGACCTTCGCGGTTGGCTTTGTGATTGCACTCGCGGGCTCTAAGAAGGCGACGACGGAGGCTTCCGCAACGAACTCCACACGCACGGACATTGCGCAGTACATTGCCGATACGCTACGACTTCGGGAGGAAATCCTCATCTACGGCGCAGCCGAGCAGCGGCTGCGGGGATTGCGTGAGCTCGATGAACAGCTTGCTCAGAAAATGCGTACAGGCGGCAAGCGGGCGGGCCTCCGTTCTGGTGCAACGGGACTTCGGATTTGGGGTGGCAGCATTGCCGTCTTTTGTGCTGGTATCCCGGCGCTTTCAGCCGACTACCGTATGCTCCCTGCTGTTTTGGTGACGACGTCCCTGGTGGCGGGAACTGCTTCATCAATGGATTCGATCGAGCGCCTAGCATCTTCTCTGCCAGCAGGACTCAATGCAGTCACTCGGATCAGGGAGCTGGCCGCGCAGCCGCCGACTGTGGAAGAACCGAAGACACCAGATGCGGAGACGTCCCTGTCCGAATCCACCAGCTCAGTCCCTGCCCTCGAACTGCGCGATGTCAGCTACCGCTACCCTGGCGCTGATCACCCCGCGCTGAGCGATATCAGTCTGCGCATTGCCACAGGGCAGTTCATCGGTGTGGTCGGACCAACCGGCTCGGGAAAGTCCACACTCTCCCGGTTAACCCAACGGCATGTCGATCCGGATGCGGGAGAGGTCATCATCAATGGCCACAATGCCCGTGACCTCGGCTCAACCAATGTCTGCCGAGCTGTTGTTGTCGCAGATCAGAATCCCTTTCTCATGGAGGCCACCGTCGCTGAGAATTTGTGTCTCGGCGCGCCTGATGGCTGCGAGGTTCCCGAATCACTGATGCACTGGGCGCTCGAACTCGCCGCCATCAACCCTGCTGAGATGCCGCTGGACAGGCCCATTGGCCGCCGCGCGCAGCGGCTCAGCGGTGGTCAGCGTCAACGTCTGGCGCTGGCCCGCACCTACTTACGCGCGGTACTAGCCGACGGCACTAAGCCCAATGACCTCGCTGCACACCTCGCCGGAAAAATTGTTATTTTCGACGAAGCCACCAGCCACCAGGATCCACTGACGCAGGCTCGTATCGTGGACAATGCCCGCGCATGTGGAGCGACCTGCATCTTTATTGCGCACCGACTTCAGACACTGGCCGAGGCCGATGACATCCTGGTCATCGAAAACGGCCAGCTCATCGAACGCGGCACGTATGACAACCTCCTGAACGCAGACGGCGCATTTGCTCGACTTGCGCGCGCCGAGGTCTAGGCTCCTTCTAACTCTCCGCGCAGGTCTTCCGCAGCACCACCACGGTGTCGACAACGTTCTTGCCATCGATTTGCTTGACGACGTCACGCTGCGCCACCACCGCTTCGAGACTCTGCGGCTCGTGCGCAAAGAAATCAGTGACCTCATCCGCGCTGTAGAGCAGCTCGGGGTCTTCCGGGCCGTGGACTTCGTTGTCCGGATGGTGTGAGACTGAGACAAAGTAGCCACCCGGAGTGAGAGCCTCAGCGACGGCTCGCCAGAGGTTCTCCCTGTCCCTGCGCGGCAGGTGAATAAATGCGGCGACTACCAGCTCAAAGCTTCCTGCTTCCGGCTGCCAGTCTGTTAAGTCTTGCTGGACCAGGTTCGCAGAGAGCCCTTCAGCTGCCAACGCGGCTCCAGTGTGTTCGAGCCCGACGCTGGAGAAATCCATGCCGGTGACATCCCAGCCCTGGCTGGCTAACCACACCGTGTGACGGCCACGGCCACAGCCTAGGTCGAGCGCACGTGAGGGGTCGGAGAAACCTTTCCGGATTACCTCAACATGCTGCGCGATTGTCGGATTCGGTTCGCCGCCAAAGAAAGAGGGCGAACCGTCATTTGCGGCCTCGCGATCTGCGGTGAATTTCCCATCCCAGAACTCTGCTGTCGACATGCTCACCAGGATAGACGGCACCGAGAGGCAATGCTGGACTACATGAGGTTCTGCGGAGGTTTGAAGTTCTACGGGGAGAGAATCTCCACCGGCAAACTGGCATCCTAGTGATCCTCGACGAGCTCGCGGAGCCGCGCGAAGATGGCCGCGCCGTCGTGGCGAATACCGTCATGCTGGAACGCATTGGTCACATGTGGTCGCAGGTCGCGGTAGCAGTTGGCTGTCTCCATGGAGTACTCGAACGGCACGAAAATATCGTCGAGGTAAACCGCGGCTGCCGAGGTTGGGGCGTCGGCAAGCAAGCGTGCGGAATCATACGGCGAGCTTTCCCAGGTGTGCTGCGCAAATGCTTCCGCCTTTTCCTTGAAAGGAACGAGCGCGGGGTCCTCGTCGAATTGCCAGGGGAAAACGTGCTCACCGGTGAGATAAAACGGCTCGTCTCCTGCAGGATTGGCTTTTTCTTCAAAACCTGGGATTTCCTCGCGAATACGGTGAGCTGCCCAATTAGTTGTGGGCTGGTTTCCGACGCCACCATAAATGGATTCATGAATCGCGGCGTATAGCGGACCGTCGGCGAAACTCACGCGGGTCCCTACATCGGCCAGAAAATCGGTGCGCAATTGCTTTTCGCCATTGCGAATGTGGAATGGCTCTTCCAACAAATACGCCAGATTGTGGAATCCATCTCCGCGGCCTAATTCAATTCCGATGGTGCGGAATCGGCGAGAACTCAGTCGCTCACCGGTGGGGAGAGTTTCTGCAGATTGCTCGAGGTGCGCGCAGATTTCTCGAATTCGGTTTTCGGCCCACGGATACTCGCGATAAAAACGCTCGTGACGGGTGCGCAGCTTCGCATACGTCGTGCGATAAAGGTCGTCAGCACCACGGTCCAGAACAGGTAAACCGCCTGTGAGATAAGCGTGCTCCACGAATTCCGGATAGCGGCTGAGATACGAAGTAATACAAAACCCGCCAAAGGACTGGCCATACAGTGACCATTTGGCAATGCCCAAATGCTTTCGCAATGCTTCCGCGTCTTCGACGATGTATTCCTGACGCAATTGTGCAAGCCGCTCGGCTGGAATATCCGCAATATTGGCCGCATCAATTCGATGCGAGCGCCCAGTGCCGCGCTGATCCAGCAGGATGACGCGGAATTCCTTCAGCGCCTCACCGATTACTCCGCTGGCACCTACCGGACGCGGTGCCGGAAATCCCGGGCCGCCCTGCAAATAGACAATTGCCGGCGCATCCTCATTTCCTGGCGCATAGATTTCCCTGGCGAAAAGCTCAAATGTCGCGGCATTCGCAGCTTCGGTAAAAGGATCCCAGGGCACCTCAACGGTGTGTTCCTTAATAATGTGCCCAAAATGCCTGCTTGCAGTACTCGTCGATGCCATGTCTCTACCGCTCCTCTAATCCCGCTGCTCGTATTTCTTCATCAGCTTTGCGACGAGTAAATCGGTCGCCTCATCGTCAGCAAGAATTTGATCCAACATCTCCCGGTATTCCCGCTGCCGCAGTGCCGTATCTTCTCCATAGCCATCATAGGAATCACCGGATAGGTCCACACCGAAATCGGATTCGTCGCTGTCATCCTGCACTGTCTCCTGCTGTGCCGTCGGCATGTGCAGATCCGCTGGAAAGTCCGCATTGAACTCCTCCAGGAATTCCTCCGCGCTGGCCTCAGCGTCGGAACGAGACACTCCCCTATCAACCTCAGCCTGAATGCGACGCTGCAGCGCCTTTTCCATCTGACGGTGACGCCAGCTGCGGAGGCGTGCGGGCTCGAAACGTCGACCAACCTCGCGACTCTTGCCCTCTGCTCGACGTGCGAGGACCGCAATCTGCGCCGCGGTGTCGTTCAGTGGCGCCCACTCCGAGTGTGCCGACACTCGCCAATTACCCCAGTACCCCAGCAGCGAAAGCAGGATGCTGACGATAGGACCAATGACCATGGACACGGCCATAAACCCCAAATGGTGGCCTCCGATGACAATGACCGCGCAAGCCACGGCCGGGATGACCGTGGGCTGGTTGCCGCCGAACACAGCGGGTACCCGCCCGGTCACAATGTCGCGGATCATGGAACCACCAGTGGCGGTGAAAACGCCCATCATGATGCACGGCAGAATGGGTAAGCCATACGTGACACCTTTGACCGTTCCCGTAGCGGCCCAGAGCCCCGAAACCACGGCGTCACCGTGGACCTGGACATATTCCCAGGTCTTTCCTTTGAAATAGAAAAATCGCGCGATAAGCGCACCAGTAAACGCCAGGATTAGGTACTCCGGCTGGCTCATTGCGGCGACGGTGCCCTGGTTAATCAGAACGTCGCGAATCATGCCGCCGCCCAATGCGGAGAACAGCGCAATAAAGAAGAACCCGATAATGTCGTAGCCTCGTTGCCGGGCGATGGTGCCGCCAATGATGCCCATGAGCAGGACACCACTGACATCGGACCACCGGTACATCGACTCGATGAGCGGATCTACTTCTGCGACGTTCATGATGTTCAAGCTTAGACGCTGCTATTTTTCAAGCATCAACGAAAGGTCGGGATACCCATGGAAAACGCTGACACCTTTGCTTCGGCACGTCCCAGCGACAGGCTCATGCGCGGCATCGCTACCGCTTCCCGCGCGCACGATGGGCACTACCGAAAGGGCTCTGGCGTTCCCTATATCAGCCATCCGATGTCGGTGATGTTGATTGCGGCAAGCATGACTAACGACGAAGACGTGCTGTTGGCAGCCCTTTTCCATGACATCTTGGAAGATGTACCGAAAAACTACTCCCGCGAGCAGATGGAAAATGAGTTTGGTCCTCACGTGGTTGAAATCGTCGAGGGCGTCACCAAGGACTCTTCCCTGCCTTCCTGGCAAGAGCGTGCCGATGCTTACCTGGAGCAGTTGTCCCGTGGCAGCGAAGAATCCGTCATCGTGGCCGCCGCGGACAAGTTCCACAATCTCAGCCAGACTCTGGAGGATTTAGACCGCGATGGCCACGCTCTGTGGGAACGCTTTCGTTCAACTCCGAGCCAGCAACTGTGGTGGTACACAAGCGTCCGCAACGTGATTGCCGAACGACTGCCCGACATGCCTTTGCTAGCGGACCTGAGCGTTCTTATTGAGCGCCTCGATTCCTGGGTACAAGAGGCGTAACCTGCGAGTCAACAATTAAACCGACAATTAATCCAGGAATACACGACAGGAGAATAATAGTGACTTCCGTTAATGCTTCGTCCACAGCCGAACTGCCCACCACCACTCAGCAATGGGTTTTAGCGTCTCGTCCGTCTGGCCTGCCAACTGACGAGAATTTCCGCCTCGAGACCGTCGATTTGCCAGAGCTTAACGACGGCGACATTTTGGTAGCCAACTCGGTCGCTACCGTCGATCCCTACATGCGCGGCCGTATGAATGATGTCAAGTCGTACGTCCCGCCTTTCCAGCTCGACCAGCCAATGACTGGCGGTGCTGTGGGCACTGTCCTCGCGTCCAAGTCGGATAAGTTCAAGGTTGGCGACGCTGTCCGCCACTCTTACGGCTGGCAGACCAATGCTGTTATTGCCGATTCCGAGGCAACACCGGTTGACCTCAACGTTGCTCCAGCTGCAGCCTATCTGGGAATTCTTGGGCTTACTGGCCTTACTGCTTACGTTGGGCTGAGTGCCGTCGGAGAGATGAAGGAAGGCGACATCGTCTTTATCTCTGGCGCTGCTGGCGCAGTTGGCTCGGCTGCTGGTCAGTTCGCCAAGCAGATGGGCGCATCCCGTGTCATTGGCTCCGCCGGCTCGGACGAGAAGGTTAAGCGCCTGCTCGAACTCGGCTTCGATGCCGCTTTTAACTACAACGACGGCCCGGTTGCAGAGCAGCTAGCAAAGGCGGCACCAGAGGGCATTGACTTCTACTTCGACAACGTTGGTGGAGACCACCTGGAGGCAGCCATCGGCGCGATGCGCACCTTTGGCCGTGTCGCTATGTGTGGCGCAATCTCCCAGTACAACAACACCGGAGCTCCGACCGGACCACGCAACCTAGCTCTGGCCATTGGCAAGTGCATTACGTTGCGCGGCTTCGTATTGGGCAAGTACCTGCACCTGGCAGGTGAATTCCAGGAGCGAATGGCTCCGCTGGTCGTCAGCGGTAAGGTCGCTTACGATGTCACCACTCGCCACGGTATCGAGAACATGCCAGCTGCATTCCTCGAGCTGTTTAGCGGAGGCAATACCGGCAAGATGGTCGTAGAGTTCTAAAGACCTGCCTTGCGCGGAACCGAGACTTCCTTCAGCCTGCTGGACATCGCGACACCAACCAATCCCATCAGCGCCAGGAAGATCAAAGCTGCCGCGGGACCGAAGCTAGCGATAACACCTGACAACGCACCGACGATGAGCAGGACAACGCCCATGATGGTGTTGGCCGCTCCGACGTACTCGGTGCGCTTGTCTCCTTCTGCCATGTCAACGACATAGGTCGACCGAGCCACGCGAACACCGGCGTGGACGACCGACATTGCGAAGAAGCCGAGTGGGAATATCCAGGCATTGGTGCTGGTGGAAAGCCAGTGTGAACTGGCGACCAGCAGGAAAAGCACAATCGAACCGACCAGCGAAGAGTAGGTCAGGACCTTCTTTGAGGATTTATCCGACCAGATTCCGGCGACTTTTCCACCAATCAGAGAAGCGAAACCCGCAGCGAGCATGAAGATGCCGACGTTTGCGTTCACTCCCCCGCCGCTACCGTCTGAAGCTTCCAGATCAGCACCCACCTGCGCACTCAAGGTCACGATGAACGACGTAGATAGCGCTGTGACCAGCAACAAGCTTCGAACGATTACAAAGTCGCGGAAGTTTTTATCCTCTGCAAAGAGCCGCCAGGTGTCCTGCCACCAGGTTTTATTCGGCTCTTCCTTGTCACCTTCATTGGTGGGCTCGACAATTCCGCGGAAAATCAAAACCGCTGCCACCCACGACAGTGCCGCAACAAAGATGAGCCCTGCCACGATTGGTTTGGTGACGTTGTCGCGGATGATCCACAACACCGCACCAACGATAATTGCGGCGACACCACCCAACATCGCAGCTCGGCCGCTGATCTGCCCGCGCTGCCCCTTCGGAATCGTACGGCCCTGGACATCCTTCGAGGCCATTGAGCACAGTGCTCGGGCCGTCGCAAAGCCTGCAAGCGCGAGGATGACTGCGACACCAAGCGCCACACCTTCGAGGAACAACGTCGCCAGACCAATCAGCGCTGCCGCGACCGCTTGCCCCAACGCCCCGGCAATCCAGACGGTGGTGCGGCGAGACCGAGATTTCACCCACGGTGTCAGCGCTGCCTGCGGAAGCATCGAACCAGACTCACGCACCGGCACAAGCATGGCGATGAAGAAGCCCGGCGCTCCAGCCGAATGAAGTAACCATGGCAACAGCGTCTTTGCCGCAACGATTTGATCGCCGATATTCTGCAAACCGTGCGCCCAAACGTAGCGCTTGGCGTTGGCGCTGGCGTGTTTTTGCACCGACTCTGGGTTCTCCCCTGCGGGTTTGTCAGCTTCCGAGCTATCCGTCATACCTTTTACGCTACCTGTCCGCAGCAACGGCGCTACCGCACGTGGCTGTCTGCCCAGGCCAGTCAAAGACCGAATCGCGCTTGTCCCCTCAGCCACTACACTCGCGGGAAGAACATCTAACATCTTCAACGAAAGTAGAAATATGCCCGCTGACCTTTATCGGCGTCTCTCCAACCTCGATGGCAAGAGCTACGGTGCATACAAATCTTTGCGTGGCTCCCACGACCTCCCGGATCTGGACGCGACGCTGTTTATCGACAAGGTCCAATCCGACCCCTATGCCCCGGCATCACGGGCACGCGTCCATATTCCGCTGTCCGTACTGGACTATCGCGGCGCCTCCCGGTCACAACCCGGCAGGTTCAGCACGGCGGAGCTCGATTTGCTGAACCGCCGCCTCGTGCGCGCTTTGAAGAAGTATGGTCGCGGGCTGTTCATTGATTCCCCAGGTCAGCAGGTCTTGCGCCGAGCAGCTGTCGCTGAGCTCCGTGCGGATGCGCACGACGTCGATAAGCATGACGATGCCCTCCAGATCAGCCTAGAAATCCAACTGCCCGCCCGCGGCCGACGCATTCTCGGGCGTGAGGCGGCGCGCTTGATCTGTGAGGATTTGTTGGACGCGCTTGACGACGCCATCGTGAACGCACCCATCGATGCGCTCGAGGCAGCCGCGGAATTGGAGTATGACCAGCTCTTTTTGCGCCGTGCAGTGGCGGACGCGGACCTGATTGGGTTTGTGGCAGACAGTGCGGTGTTGCCTCGTCAGGCGGGCAATAGCCAGCTTCCGAAGCCCGGCGCGACTGCGTTTACCTCGCCGGAATCGCTGCAGCACAGTTTTCAGCTGCCGTCGGGCAAAACCGTGCACGGCATGGGTATTCCGCGGGGCGTGACGTTGATTGTTGGTGGCGGTTATCACGGCAAGTCCACGTTGTTGTCTTCCCTGGTCACGGGTGTTTATAACCATGTCGCTGGCGATGGCCGCGAGTTTGTAGTCGCCGACGAGACTGCGGTTGCGCTGCGTGCCGAGGACGGCCGAGCCATCACTGGTGTGGATATCTCGCCGTTTATCAACGGCCTTCCCTCCGGTGATGACACGACTCGATTTTCCACCGCGAATGCATCGGGGTCGACGTCCCAAGCTGCGGGCCTGATGGAGGCGCTAGGTTCCGGTGCGCGCGTGCTGCTCATCGACGAGGACACTTCCGCAACCAACTTCATGATTCGCGATGAGCGCATGCGCCGCCTCATCCCCGATGACCGCGAGCCGATTACTCCACTGGTCGCACGGGTCCGCGAGCTCTGGGAAAACCACGGAATCTCCACGGTCATCGTCGCTGGCGGCTCTGGGGCTTTCATCGATGTCGCGGACACCGTGATTGCTATGGATGCGTACACGCCTTACGACGTCACCGAGCGCGCCCGTGAACTGCGCGAATCGGCTACTCCGGCTGAGCCTTCGCCTGCTTTTGCGCAGATCGGTGAGCGTTTTCTGCAGGCTGACTTCCCCGCCGGCGAGAGCCGCGGACGTGGCGGTCACGGTGGCCGTGGTGGACACGGTGGTCGCGGTGGTCGCGGTGGTCGTGGCCGAGGCTCGAAACCACCTAAGCCACCGCGTGCGCGTGGTCTCGAGCTGATTCAGGTGGGCAAGGACGATCTTGACTTGCGCGCTGTCGGCCAATTGATGGATTCCTCCCAAACAGAAGCCATTGCCCGGATTCTGGGGGCCGTCGTCAAGCAGCTCGATGGGCGTACTGACCTCACCGAGCTGATCCAGCGCGAATACGACAACTTTTGTCATTCGCTCTTCGATGCGACAGCTGCGTCCACCAACTCTGGTCATCTCGCGGAACCGCGTTTCCAGGAGGTTGCGGCGGCAATCAACAGGCTTCGGCTCTTGCGGTAGCGGATTCCAGAACAGCACCCCCTACGGCTGCCGAAGCAAACTTCCTCAACTGATTTCGGCGTCAGGTCTTGACCTTGACGCGGCGTCAAACAGAAAGATGATTCCCGTGAGCAACAACGACAACGAGTACACCATCGGTGAAACGGCCGAACTCCTGGGCGTTACCACGCGCACGCTGCGACATTGGGACGCCATCGGACTACTCAGCCCGCAGTATCGCACGTGGTCCGATTACCGCCTCTACACCGACGAGGACATCGACACCGCGCTGGAGATTCTGGTCTACCGCGCCGCTGGTGTGCCGTTGAAGACTATCGAGGAGTTCATCCACGGCGATTCCTCCCCGAGAAGTCGAAAAGATCGTTTGCTCGCACAGCGAACTGTTCTCACCGAAAAGATCGCTGACCTGCACCACATGGTGCAGTCTTTGGACAAACTGATTGAGGAAGGACACACGATGGAAGCAAAGACGAAGGCAGAGCTTTTGGGCCGTGACTGGCAGAAACTCGAAGCCGAAGCTGAGGAGCGCTGGGGCGACACTACTGAGTGCGAGCAGTCTCAGCAGGCTCAGGAAAAGATGAAGGACAGCGACTGGGCCGAGCTTGAAGCAGAGGCTAAGGATTTTGCCGATGCGCTTGCCGACGCCGCCGAGCGCCACGTCGAGCCAGGCTCCACCGAGGCGGCCGAGCTAGTTGACCGTCACTTAGCCACTATTACCCGCTTCTACGAGGCTGGCCGAGAAAAGCAGATTCTGCTGGCTCGCATGTACGTCGCTGATTCCCGGTTTGATCGGTACTACCGCGGCAATGCTGGCTACCTGCTGGAGCTGATTGAAGCTCAGGCTCGTAAGGAAGGCATTGACCCGGCTACTGCCGAGTGGCGGTAAATACAGGGAAGCAGCCGTTCAGCCCGGCCTTCCCATCCGGGACTGAATCGGCATAGAATTGCTTCATGAAATTCATCGAAGCCGCAGACTTCACCGCTGATCGCCCGTGGGGCGCACTGGATGTGGTCACTATGACTGGAGCCACAAGCGTCCGGCTCCACTGGAGCGATCAGCCATACAAGTGGCACATCAATGATGGCGAAGAGGTCTTTGTGGTTGTCGACGGAGCCGTCGATATGCACTACCGCGATGCGGGACAGGAATGCGTACGCACATTAACGCCTGGCACTATCTGTTTCGCAGAAGCCGGCGACGAACATGTCGCGCACCCGCAAGGCGAGGCGCGCATGCTTGTCATTGAAAAAGAAGGCTCAGTCTAGCCCACAGCAACAGCAGCCGACAGTGCACACTTCGGCATCCCCATAACTCCGTCATACCCCCGACTCGGGAAGGAATTAACCATGAAATTCTCTCGCTCTATCGCCGCTGTCGCCATCGGTGCCGCTACTGTGCTGGGCGCTGTTGCTGCCTCTCCAGCTGTCGCACAGGCTATTGGTTGCCCCTTTGCACCAGTGCACAAGTATGAAGAACACCGTTTCTCCGGTTCTTCGACTTCAGCAGATGCTTTCAAGGTTTGGTTTAACGGTGGCGTCTACATTGAACCAATCGTCGAAACGCTGGATTTGGTTGAGCTTCAGGTTAACGACACCCAGGTCGCTCACGCTGGCGACATTATCTACAAGGATGAAGACGGCAACTTCTGGGTGAAGTAGCCTACGCAGGAAAAACAGGGCTCAATTACAGGTCTCACCCCGTGGCAGATTAACCTCATCTGAATAGGGCTATAGCGCTTAGCGTTGTGGAGTCACTGGTACTCTGTCTCGCACCTTTTGCAATTTCTGCCACGAGCCCTCGTTTTCAGGAGTGTTCCACCATGGAAATCATCATCGTCGATTCTGAGGCCGAAGTCGCGAGCATCGCTTCGGACTACCTCGCTCACTACGCCAACAAAGGTGGAAACCTCGGTGTAGCGACAGGATCGACTCCGCTTGCGACGTATCGGGAACTGATTCGTCGCCATCGGGCTGGTGAAGTCACTTTTAAGGACTGCAGCTTCTTCGCACTCGACGAGTATGTGGGCCTGCCCATCGAGCATGAGCAGAGCTACTACCACGTGATTCACAATGAGTTTTCCGATCACGTGGATGTCGACCCGGCGCGTGTCCATATTCCAGATGGCCTCGCGGACGATATCGGCGCGGCCTGCGAGGATTACGAGCGAAAGATCATCGAGGCCGGCGGCATTGACATTCAGTTGCTGGGCATCGGCACCAATGGGCATGTTGGTTTTAACGAGCCCGCCAGCTCTTTTGGCTCTCTGACTCGCATTAAGACGCTGCACCCGCAGACCGTGCTGGATAACGCCCGGTTCTTCGACTCTGCAGAAGACGTGCCATACCACGTGGTCACCCAGGGGCTTGGCACCATTTCACGTGCGGGGCATCTCCTGCTGCTGGCCACAGGTTTTGCAAAGGCGCACGCTATTGCCGCTTCCATCGAGGGCCCACTGAGCGCGTCAATGCCCGCGTCCGTATTGCAGCTGCACCCACGGGCCACGGTTGTGATTGACCAGGCTGCAGCCAGTGAGCTGAAGAACAAGGAATACTACGAGTTCACCTACGCTCATAAGCCGCAGTGGCAAAAGGATATGTGGAAGTAAGGCCCCGGTCCTTCCCTGCTTTTCCGCGACCTCACTACTCCCCCAGCCGCACACGGCTAGTCAGCGCTAGTCGTCGTCATCATCCATCTCCAGCTCGGGGTCTTCGGCACGCGCCTGCTCGTAGACTTCCTTCGCGGCCGTCAGGTTGATGACGCCGATGACAAGTCCCACGACGATGTCCGGCCATGCGCTGAACCAGAAGACGGTGACTACTCCGGCGGCGAGAATGAGCAGGTTCGCCAGGACGTCGTTACGCGCCGCCAACCACGCACCCCGCATGAGCGCGCTGTCGGCCTTGCGCAGGTTCATCAGCAGAATCGCGCAGACCAGGTTGATGACCATCGCAATGATTGCCGTTGCCGACAGCGTTAGCGGCTCTGGTGGCTCACCGCTGATCATCTTCCAGATGGCAGTGCCGAACGCCGCGATCGCCGGAATCAGAATCAGCCCGGCAAGGCCGAAGCTCGCTTTACGACGGCTTGCTAGCGACCAACCCAATGCGGTGAGAACCAGCAGGTTGATGAGGAAATCTTCAAGAAAGTCCGCAGCGTCAGCAAACAGGGCTGCGGAGCCAATAATTGAGGCGACAATTAATTCAATGAAGAACCCGAGAAGGTTTAGGCCTGCTACCCACGCGACAATTTTGCGGGCGCGGTGATCCAAAGTTGATGAGGTAAACACGGGGGATATCGTAACGCCCGCCGCGAGTACCATCGAAACCTATGACCTCCGCACAGAAATTCCACTCAGAGATGAAGGTTCCCGGCGGCAAATTGGTTGTCGCCGACTGCGAGACCACAGGTGACACTATTTCGTCGATAAGCATTTCGGGCGACTTTTTCCTCGAACCCGATGAAGCCTACGACATCATTAATGACGCTCTCCTCGGTGCACCTGCCGAGGACAACACGGAGCGCCTGCAGGCTCGCCTCGATGCGGCGCTAAAGGATTTTGAGGATCAATCCGGCCGCGAGGTGCGACTGCACGGCTTTGATACCCACGTTATTGCGCAGGTCGTTCGCCGCGCACTGACGCAGGCTGTCGACTTCACCGATTTGGAGTGGGAGGTTTTGCAGCCGGGTGTCCTGCCAACGGTGCTGAATGTTGCCCTCGACGAAGTCCTCCTTGACCAGGTCAATTCTGGTCAACGTGGTCCAACTCTGCGGTTCTGGGATTGGGAAGACCGTGCCACTGTCATCGGCTCCTACCAGTCCTATGTCAACGAACTCGAGCCCGAGGGCGTGGAGAAACATGACGTACAGGTGGTGCGTCGTCTCTCCGGCGGTGGCGCGATGTTCATGGAGGGTGGCAACTGTGTCACCTACTCGCTGTATGTCCCAGAGAAGCTGGTCGCTGGCCTTAGCTACGTCGAATCCTACGAATTCCTCGACCGCTGGGTCATCGCTGCACTTGCTCAGCTCGGCGTCAATGCGTGGTACGTCCCCATCAATGACATCACCTCCGATGGCGGCAAGATTGGTGGTGCCGCGCAGAAGCGCCGTGGTTCGACGGTGCTCCACCATGTCACCATGAGCTACGACATCGACGCTGACAAGATGATGGAAGTCCTGCGCATTGGCAAGGCCAAGATTGCCGACAAGGGCTTGCGCAGCGCAAAGAAGCGCGTCGATCCGCTCCGCCGCCAGACGGGTGCCAGCCGCGCCGAAGTCATTGACGCGATGAAGCAGACATTCATCAACCGCTACGGCGCCGCCGAGGTATCGCTTTCCGACGAGGACTTCGCTGCGGCGCAGCATCTTATTGACACCAAATACGGCACGGAGGGCTGGACTCACCGAGTTCCCTAGCGTCCACGTGATTTATCTAAATGAAGAAAATCTTCGGGAAAGAGGGTTAACTGGATAAAAAGTAACCCACGGAGACTCGGCGTGGACGACGCGAAACAACATCGCCCGAAGAAGAAACTAAGCCCTCTTGACGAAACCCTGGATAGAGCCCGTGCGCTGCGCGCCAAGCGCGCCATCGGCCTCTATCCTGCGAACATGCACCCAGGTCTGGTGCCGGGTTTCAGTGTCGAAGAGCTGAAATACAAGTTCGGACTGGACAAGCTGGTTTTCGGCATCAACGCGGTGCTGATTATCGCCTTTGTGGTTTGGGGTATCACCAGCCCCGAAACAGTCTCCTCGGTTTCTTCGGCCGCGCTGTCGTGGGGCCTGGAAAACTTCGGCTGGCTCTTCAATGTCACCATGGTTATCTGTGTCATTGTGATGTTGGGCATTGCCATGTCCCGCTACGGCAATATCAAATTGGGCAAGGATGACGAGGAACCGGAATACTCCCGTTTTTCCTGGGTAGCCATGATGTTCGCTGCCGGCATCGGTGTCGGTATTTACTTCTTCGGCCCATCTGAGCCGTTGGCGTTCTATCACTCACCGCCGCCGCTGACGGTGGAGGCTCACACTGAGGAAGCACTGCACCGAGCGGTTGCCCAGGCAAACTTCCACTGGGGTTTCTCACCGTGGGCACTGTACGCACTGGTTGGTGGCGCACTTGCCTACTCGACGTACCGCCGTGGCCGCGCCAGCTTGATATCTTCGCTTTTCACGCCGATTCTGAAACGCACTGATGGGCCCATTGGCCGCACCATTGACATTTTGGCGATTGTGGCGACGCTGTTCGGTACTGCTGCCTCGCTGGGCATTGCCACGCTACAGATTGGCGAAGGCATTTCAACGCTCGCCGGATTTACTCCCTCGATGGCGGTACTTCTTGTCGTCATTGTGGTCTTAAGCGTCGGTTTTATTATCTCGGCGGTCTCTGGCGTGTCGAAGGGTATTCGTATTCTGTCGAATACCAACATCATGCTGACCTTCTTGTCACTCTTCTTTGTCTTTGTCGCAGGACCGACCCTGTTCCTGATCAACCTTCTGCCATCGAGCATTTTGAGTTACCTGGATAACTTCCTGGATATGTCCTCCCGCTCGTTGTCATGGGGCCAGGAAACTCTCGATTTCCAGGCTGCGTGGACAATGTTCTACTGGGCTTGGTGGATTGCCTGGGCTCCCTTCGTGGGCATGTTTATTGCCCGTATTTCCCGTGGCCGCACGATTCGTGAGTTCATTTTGGTGACCATCATCGTGCCGTCCTTTGTGCTGATGCTCGCATTCTCTATTTTCGGCGGCACCGCTATCGACTTCGCCCGCAACAACATCCCCGGCTTTGACGGCTCTGCCTCTTCCCAGCAGGTGCTCTACAACCTGATTGGCGAGCTGCCGTTTAGCGGTGTCGCCTCTGCTCTGGTGATTGTGATTCTGGCAATCTTCTTCATTACCTCTGCCGACTCGGCATCCGTGGTGATGGGCACGATGGCCTCCAAGGGCGATCCGGAGCCGAATAAGCTGGTCGTGGTTTTCTTCGGCGTTCTCATGATGGGTATTGCCGTGGTCATGCTTCTCACTGGCGGCGAGGATGCTCTGTCTGGCCTGCAGTCACTGACGATCTTGACGGCCATGCCATTTGTGATAATCATCATCGCGCTGCTCATATCCTTCGTCAAAGACCTCAGCACCGACCCGCAGGCGATCCGCACCACCTTCGCCAAGACTGCGGTGCGCAACGCAGTTAAACGCGGCCTGGAAGAGTACGGCGATGACTTTGAACTCTCTGTTGAACGCACTGACAAGGATCAGGGCGTCGGCTCCTCCGCTGGAGTCGAGTCCGGCATGGAACAGCTGACCGAGTGGTATCACCAGACCAACGAGATGGCTGAGACGACTGATACCCACGACGAGGGAGAAAAATCGTCAAACGGTAAGACATCAAAACACACGTCTACCCATTAGTGAGTGCACTATCTAATTAGTTCCCTACGGCAACCAGCTTCTCCGCCAACTGTGCCACATCATTCGGGTGGTACTCCGCAGGCCGGTTTCGCTTCGGCGAGCAGGAATCAATAACATCCCGCCACCGCTGTGGAATAGCAGAGGCACCAAAGACGCCACCGAGAAAAGCACCAACAATCGCCGCGTTGGTGTCGGTGTCGCCACCACGGCCAATGACTCGGACCAACGATTCCTCAAAGGTTGTGGTTTTGTCTTCTACCCGCCGCAGTTCTTTATGCAGTGCCCACAACGCAAAGCGCAACCAGCCCTGATGCACAGAGAAATCCGGCTCGCCCCTGTCCAACACCGCACCGCTGGCCTGCCAATCGGCCTCCCACTGCGCGCTCTGGGAGGCCAGCCACTCCATCAGTGCCCCCACGCCAATGCCGCGGCGCGGCTGGTGGAGGCCGCCGCTGATGACGTCGGCAAGCGCGGATGCGTAACGTGAATTGGCGTCGACGCACACCGGGTGTGGGTGCGTGATGGCGGCATCCTTGCGTGCGAGTTCGCCAGCGCGTGCGGGGTTGCGCCAGTATGCGATAGCCAGCGGTGAGATGCGCATGAGCGCGCCGTTGGCCTGGGAATTCGGGTTCGGCGCGCGTCGTAACAGCGCCGCCGTCGTAGCCTCCCCGATATCGAAAGCATCGGAATTCGCCCAGCGCACATAGGACTCACGAACGTCGGCGGCATCGTAGCCTTCGCAGCGCACCAGTGAGCGTGCCAGTGCCAGGGCCATTTCGGAGTCATCGGTGGGCTGACCGGCGGCGATATTGTGGGTGCCGCCATCGGCAAGTTCGCGGACACCGTGGGGATAGCGCTTCGCGATGTCCTCGGCACTGCAAAATTCCACCAGCGCTCCGAGATTATCGCCGATGACCTGGCCATAGAGCACGCCGCGGGCACGGTCGAGGACGCGGGCGAAGGCATCGGAATTGTGAATCACGGAGTGTCTCCTACAGAGCTTGAATGGTGTCGGCGGCTTGAATGGCATCGGCGAATTCACCGAGAACCGGCAACAACGCCACTACAGCCCCCGCGAGAGATTCCAACGCAGAACCGCAGGCCGATCATGGTAGCGACCAAGCACGGACAGGGATGCGGTATTCAATGGGAAGGACTGGCCCAGTTCAATGGGCAGTTCCAACCAGGCTGTGGTGAGCGCACGCAGCGAGTGACCGTGGGCGAACAGAATCGCCTTGTCTTCACCCGATTCACGAACCCTTTTGACTACACGTTCAACGCGCTCGCGGACTTCTTCCGCGGTTTCGCCATTGGGCACACCGTGAGTCCAAATCTGCCAGTCGGGAACAGTCTTTTGCACTTCCTTCGAGGTAATGCCCTCGTAGTCGCCATAGAACCATTCCGCAAGATCCTCTTCGACCTTGAAGTCGTGGAATCCTGCCAATCGAGCGGTCTCCTGTGCACGCTGACGGGGTGATGCCAGCACTAACCCAAAGTCCTTCGGATCCAGCCAGCCGTTGAGGGCCTTGGCTTCTTCGCGACCGTTGTCAGTCAGAGGAAGATCGGTTACCGATGTGTGCTGCCCAGTGCGCGACCACTCAGTTTCGCCGTGCCGTACGAGATATAAGTCAGTCATAGTTCCAGCTTAGGCTTATTTGAAAGTGCGGTTAGCCGCGGCAGCCCTGCTAGCCCATCACGGGGTCATGGATGCAACTAGGAACGCTGCTTAAGTGCCTCCACTGCCCGGTCGGCAAGCTCCTCGCCAGCACCGTCGTAGAGGTAGACCGCCATGTCGGCACCAACGTTGAGAAGCTGACTCTTAAACCTCTGCACCTTAGTGGTGGTAGCAACCACGGCTTCGGTGTCCTGCTTACGGATGTTCTGAATCATCGCGTAGGTCTCAGCGTGCTCAGACAGCGCCAACACGTACAGCGCTGGTTTCTTCTCCAACTCGATGTGGTGCCAGAGCTCTGGGTCTGTCACATCGCCTGGGATGACCTGGTAGCCCTGCTCGCGCAGCTCTTCGATGCGATCCTCGTCGAAATCAACACCGAAGACGTTCATGCCGTACTCGTTGACCAACCTGCCGTAGACACCAACGCCGACTCGCCCCATACCCATGATGAGAGCATCGGCGTTATCAATAATGACCTTTGCCTCTTCTGGCACCAGGCGGTCCTCTGGGGTTTCTGGGACGAACTTCTGCAGGAAGCTGACAATCTTGTCTTCGTGCGGGGCCATCAGCGAGCTGGCAATGAAGCTACCCGCCACGGCGACTGCCATAATCGAGGTCCATTCTTCCGGCAGAATGTCCTGTTGCGTCGCCGCCGCCATCACAATTAGGCCGAACTCCGAGTAGTTACTCAACGTCAGCCCCGCCAGCGCACTCGTGCGCAGCGACAGTCCCATGCGCTTGAGAATCCAGATGAAGATAGTGGCCTTGAACACCAGGAACAGCACCATAATCGCAGCGATGACGTAGCCGCCCGCGCTTGGCAGACCACCGAGACCAATCTCGATAAAGAACGCGACCAGCAGTAGCTCACGAATACTAATCAGTGCTTCCGACAGACGGTCAGAAATTGGGTGCGAAGACAGCAGAATACCGGCGACCAGGGACCCCAGCGAGCCAGAGAGCCCTGCCAGTTCGAAAGCCGAGTAAGAAGCCACTGCAATACCAATACCGGTGAGAACCAGCAGCTCAGTGCGGAACATACGGTTCGGAAGACGAGCCGCCAGCGGGCGGATGAAGAACAGCAGCGGCAGGGCCAGTGCCCACAGCTCCGGTGTCTTGCCCGACGAAGCCACCAGAACACCGACCGCGATAATATCCTGCAGAATGAGCACACCGATTGCAATTCGACCGATTGCCGAAGCACTTCGGTTCTGCTCCTCCAGATGACTCATCACAAACACCGTCGACGAAAAAGAGGTAGCAATGCCGATATAAATCAACGCGGTCACCGACAGCCCCGTGAGCTCACGCAGCGGCAAGAAACTGGCGATACCGAACAGGACAGCAAAAACTACCGTGTTGAAAAACGCATGCCCCAGTCCCGAAAAGACCACTCGCGGCGCCACGATATCTTTCGGATTCAGCTTCAGACCGATGGTGAACAGCAAGGTAGTAACACCAAGCTCGGCCAGCGAATCAATGAAAGGGATTTCCTCAAGCCCCATTGCATGAACGGCGAAGCCCGCTCCGAGAAAACCAATCAGCGGCGGCAGTCGAAGCAAAGAAGCACCGAGCCCGCCGATAATCGAAAACAGTGTTGCTGTTAGGTATACGGATTCCACCCATCAAAGATATCGGCTGACACTACCGATTGATGCAGTGGCTAACCATTAACAGATTTTTAACACCAAACCGGGGTTAGCTTCTTGGGAGTTAGCGCCGGTACGGGACCTCGCCCAACGCAATCGGCTGCGGGTGCTCTGTAACCCACTCGATTGTCGCCTCCGTCAGCGCATCAATGTCCGCCTCACCAGCTTTGCGCTGCTTTACGACGGCCATGGCATCCTCGGCGGCCCCAACCGTCTCCAGCCAGAAGTCGATCATCTTGGCATAGTCTTCGTCCCAGTTGACGTAGCCCATCTCCAGCGCTTCGTACCCGAGCCGGCCCACGATGCGGATAACTTCGCCCTGCACAGTCGCGGCTGGGCCACCACCCGGCACCAGGTAGTTCCAGAGGTATCGGAACTGGCCGTTGATCGACTTGTCTGCGGGGACAATAATGTCGCTGTGGCCGTCGTGAGGCGTGATTTCCTGCGGGCGGTCAGCACCGATGCGCTCATATAGTCGATCCATGACTGGCTGGTACTTGTCGCGCTGCTTGTCTGACATGCGGTTAAAGCGGCGCCCGAATTTGGTGAACTCTTCGCGGGCTTCGTCGTCGATTTCCGACCCATCGTCCAGAAGCACCTCGATACTCTCTAGGACTCGACTGAGAGCATCGGTATCGGCGGTAGCGACCGCCTCTTTGAAGGCTGTGCGGCCGTGACCGAGGCGGTTCTCGCGGTGGAGGTCAGCGCCATTTTCCAGCAGAAGCGCAATCGCCTTGGGCTGATGGCTCTTCGCTGCCATGAAAAGCGGCGGATGGGTGCCAGCTTCGATGTCTGCACCGCAGTCAAGCAGAATCTTCATCTTGTCGATATCGCCCCGGCTTGCATGCTCTGCCAGGGCGGTCCGACCGAAGCGGTTCTCGGTGTTGACGTCGAGCCCCTGGTCGATTAGCCAGCGCATGAGCTCTAGAGGGGTACCACGGAGCGCCAGTGCAGTGTCCTTGCTGTATCCGAAAACTGCGTTGAGTGCGCAAGCGTCATAGACGGCCTTCAGCGCATCCATGTCACCGGCTTCGAGCAGCTCTTCGAAGTCCTCGACCAGTTTCTTCCGCTTCCGTGGCATGCTGTTTCCCTTTCTGCGCGCTAAATGGGGCGTAGACAAATGGACTGTCGGGCAATGGAGTGGTGGAGCGATCGGTTGACGCGTAATTGGCTAGCGGGGCCGGCCCCACGGAGTAACAACACCGTGAGGTTATGAACGCAGACTAGCGGAAGTCAGAGAGTTTGGCGCGTAGAGCTTTCTTCTCGAAGGATTCATAACCGCACTCCTTCAAATGGTCGGCGGTATGATTTCCCGACAAATCCTCTTACAAACTGCTGTTACAGGTACATGCAAAATTAGAGAACGAACTTAAAAAACATAATCACTCACATGCATATCTCGCTCAACTGGACGATTGAGTTTATTGCCACGACATAGGATTAAAATCAGTTCAGCATATGAAAAATAGGCAATCGCCAAACTTCGGACTACGCCAATAAAGAAATACTTGGCTATATGGAAATCCTTGGGATTAGCTCTAAGCTTTTCCCATTTAGCTCTTTTCTTACCTGAATGAATTAACCCGCCATAGAAAAATAGTGAGATTAATTCATTAGGCAGCATCTCCATATAGCCCATACTATCGGCTAACTCATGAGGGTTTCCATATATGCGCTGAAAGGTCAGAGTCTCAATATTCTTATTCAGTAACCTACCAATATGATTCTCAATTGGGGCTGAAAAATTTTCCCTTAATAGCAACTGGAGATCGTTTGGCAACTGTGCTGATAGGTTTCGTTGGATAATATTACGTGCACTCGCGAAACAGGTAGGACCAGGTTCCGAATCTGAATACACTCTACGAAAAGCTACCGCTATATTGCGAAGATCATTTTCTGTTACTACTTTTATAGATGTAGAATACGACTTTTCAGCAGTGAATTGCCATAGAACGGAATTAGGACTCCACAATACATCAAGTTGAGCTAATTCCGAACACGCGTCAATGAAGGTTTGGAGCGAATTACGATCATCTTCCGACAATTCCAATCGCGCATTCATCGCAAGCCAATATGGTCGAACTTCAGAGATTGCTACAAATGTACACCAATCCCGCAAAACACCTGCCGGGTTTTTCATCACCCTTCTAAACGGCACTGTTTTTTCGTCTAAATCTGAGACGACTCTTGGCTGATAGAACATACCAGAAAACTCACTTCACTATTTAGCCTAAAGCGCTAGACAGCCGAGGCAGTTAATTATCACATTCTCCCGGTATCGAGCGTAATACGCCCCTCTACTTACCGCCCTCGTCGGTAGACAGCGCAGCCACGAATGCTTCCTGCGGCACTGAGACCGAACCGATATTCTTCATACGCTTCTTACCGGCCTTCTGCTTCTCCAGCAGCTTGCGCTTACGGGAAATGTCACCGCCGTAGCACTTGGCAAGGACGTCCTTGCGCAGTGCACGAATGTTTTCACGGGCGATAATCTTCGAACCGATTGCAGCCTGAACCGGGACCTCGAACTGCTGGCGAGGAATCAGCTCGCGCAGCTTCTTGGTCATCTTGTTGCCGTACCACTGGGCGTTGTCGCGGTGGACGATAGCGGAGAAAGCATCGACGGCCTCTCCCTGCAGCAGGATGTCAACCTTGACCAGATCCGCAAGCTGCTCACCGGCATCTTCGTAGTTCAGCGAGGCATAACCCCTGGTACGGGACTTCAGCATGTCGAAGAAATCAAAGATAATCTCGCCCAGCGGCATCTTGTAACGCAGCTCCACGCGGTCTTCCGACAGGTAGTCCATACCGCCCATCTCGCCGCGCTTCTGCTGGCACAGCTCCATGGTGGGACCAACGAATTCACTCGGCACAACGATGGTGCACTTGACCATCGGCTCGTAAATCTCGCGGAGCTTGCCCTCCGGCCAGTCACTCGGATTGTGAACGGTGACCTCGGTGCCGTCCTCAGTGACAACGCGGTAGACAACGTTCGGGGCCGTCGAAATCAGATCCAGGTCAAACTCGCGCTCCAGTCGGGCGCGGGTGATCTCCATGTGCAGCAGCCCCAGGAAACCACCGCGGAAACCAAACCCGAGAGCCACCGAGGTCTCCGGTTCGAATGTCAACGAAGCGTCGTTAAGCTGGAGCTTTTCCAACGCATCGCGCAGGTCAGGATAGTCGGCCTGAGAAATTGGGAACAGCCCGGAGTAGACCATTGGCTTGGGCTCTTCGTAGCCTTCCAGCGGCTCCTCAGCCGGTGTGGCGTTCAGCGTGACGGTGTCACCGACCTTGGACTGACGGACATCCTTCACACCGGTGATGAGATAACCGACCTCGCCGACGCCAAGCCCCTTACACTTCTTCGGTTGCGGCGAAACAATGCCAATTTCCAGCAGCTCGTGCTTAGTGCCAGTGGACATCATCTGAATGACTTCACGCGGCTTGAGCTGACCATCAACAACACGGATGTAGGTGACCACACCGCGGTAGGTGTCGTAGACCGAGTCAAAAATCAGCGCACGGGCAGGTGCCTCCGGGTCGCCGACCGGTGCCGGGACGAGCTCACAGACTCGGTCGAGCATCTCCTCAACGCCCTCACCAGTCTTACCCGAAACACGCATGACATCCTCCGGCTCACAGCCGATGATGTGCGCGATTTCCTCCGCGTACTTATCCGGATCCGCGGCCGGCAGGTCAATCTTGTTCAGAACCGGAATGATCTCCAGGTCGTTTTCCATGGCCAGGTACAGGTTGGCCAGCGTCTGCGCTTCGATGCCCTGAGCAGCGTCGACAAGCAGGATCGCGCCTTCACACGCCTCTAGCGCACGCGAGACTTCGTAGGTGAAGTCAACGTGACCAGGCGTATCAATCAGATGCAGGACAATCTCTTCGCCCGCGTGCTCGCCGGTGCGCGGAACCCACGGCAGGCGCACGTTCTGAGCCTTAATGGTGATGCCGCGCTCGCGCTCAATATCCATGTTGTCGAGGTACTGATCGCGCATATCGCGTGCTTCAACAACGCCCGAGAGCTGCAGAATTCGGTCCGCCAGGGTGGACTTACCGTGGTCAATGTGCGCAATAATGCAGAAATTTCGAATCCGTGAGGGGTCCGTAAAAGTCTGCTCCGCAAAATTCTTGGTCACGTTGGGTCTACTCCGAAAAATAAAGACGTTATGGGCATTGGGGCGCGGCGTTGGCCGACCCATATGCGCCGGCCTCGAAAACCGACCAGCCGGGCTTAAATACAATCACGCACAATCTTACCTATCGATTCCCTCCGCACTAAACCTCTAGACTTAGATTCCATGAGCTCCACTTCGTCCACCGATCAAAATGAACGCGAAAGCTGGCCACGCCGCCTGCGTAATCGCATCAGCGCGCGTCTTTTCGCCGGTACCGAGTGGTTCCGTGGCCCCGACACACTCGATGAGGCGCTGTTAAAGCTCAACATGCAGCTAGGCCTCGCCCAGGACACCTCGCTTTCCGACGAGTCCAAGGAGGCCCTACTTCGACTGCGAGATTCGGTGACCATCGCGCGCCCAACCGCGGAGCTGGCCCGCACAATCGTCTACAGCCCCGACATGGATGGCCAGGCCGACCCCGGCGAAGTGGTGTGGATTCCGCTGCAGCTCGAAGGTGAAAATGCCGCTTTGCGTGAGCGCGCTGTGGTCGTGGTTGGTCGCCACGACCAGTATCTTCTGGGCATGCTGATTTCCACACGCACCGAGCACAGTGAGCACCCGGAGTGGCTGTTTATCGGTAGTGGGTTCTGGAATGAAGACCCCAAGCCATCGTGGGTTCGCATGGACCGTATCTTGCTCATTCCAGAATCGGGTATTCGCCGCGCAGGTGCGATGATGCCCCGTAGGCGCTTTGAGCTCATCGCCGCCCGACTTCGCGGGGATTACGGCTGGTATTAGGCAGCGGCTGGTATTAGGCAGCGCTGTTTGCTAAGATTCTGCAAGTTGTTTACCGTTGCGTTCCTTTGCGGCGAGCGCGGGCAGGACCTTGGGTTCGCGTTTTCATCGTCGTATAAGCGCAGTGGGCGGTTTTAACTCGCTGGTTAATTAGTTTGACCAGCAGAGGTTCGACCCGAAATTTGCACTGTGATCAGGACTTTTCTTGGTGGCGGACGGTAGCAATTCCAACTACTACGGATACAAGAGGTATTCACGATGGCAAACATCAAGTCCCAGATCAAGCGCAACAAGACCAACGAGAAGGCTCGCCTGCGTAACCAGGCTATCCGCTCTGCAGTCCGCACCGAGATCCGCAAGTTCCAGGCTGCTGTTGAGGCTGGCGACAAGGCTGCTGCTGAGGCTCAGCTGCGCGTTGCTTCCCGCAAGCTGGACAAGGCTGTCACCAAGGGCGTCTTCCACCGCAACACTGCGGCTAACAAGAAGTCCGGTATGGCTAAGGCTTTCAACAAGCTGGAGGGCTAATTCCCCTTTCGGCGCTGTGCTGATTCTGCGCTGCGCTTGCGCCGTGCTAGCGCTGCTTTTGCCGCGCTTGTGCCGTGAAATTAACCGCTTCCTGCTATTTTCCGATTTCTTTTCGGATGTGGCGGGAGGCGGTTTTTATTATTTAACCCCAACGCGAGTTAGTGGCTGCGTTTATGGCTGGCGGCGGTGGGGCGATGCGAGTTACTGACTACGTTTATGACAAAAATGGCCTGAAAAATGGCT